>BNUC01000008.1 GCA_025997075.1 Betaproteobacteria bacterium
CTAAGCTTATTATCGCGGCCATGATGCGCAAGCTCATTCATGTCGCTTTTGGTGTCCTCAAATCAGGACTCCCTTTTAGCCCTGCTTTGCATGGTATTTGACAAAGTCCACAGTATCTACGCGGGCTTCATTTTCACACCTTAAAAATTTTACGATTTGAGCGCCTTCTCGATTTTCTTGTCGGTGTTGTACTGGCTCAAGGAATAAACGGCCCAAATGGTGGCCGGCAACCAGCCGATCAAGGTGAGTTGGAGAATCAGGCAAATGATTCCGGCAATCGGTCTTCCAATGGTGAAAAACGTAAGCCAGGGCAGAATCAGGGCAATCAGCAAGCGCATTTTAAGTTCCTTTCGTTGGTCATGGCTTCAGCTTCATAGTTTGGCACTTCTCGAACGTGCACCCATTCGAGCTATGTAAATAAACGCGAAATAAACGGAAATAAACGGAAATAAACGGGACAGACCACGATTATTTCATTTTTGATGGCTGACTCAACATCATCGTGCTTTATTTTTCGACTTCCCAAGGGTTGACGAGCGGAACGCCGAGTCCGTCGAAATCCCTGACCTTGCGCGTAACCAGCGTCAGATTGTGCCGCAAGGCCGTCGCGGCCAGCAGTCCGTCGATGGCGGGCAGCGTGTGTCCAGCGCTTGCCTGTAGACGTCCCCAGCGGTCGGCGACGGCGGCGTCGATGTCCAGCAATCTGCCGATGAAATAATTCGGCAACTCAGGGTCTGGCGGAACGCCGCGTCAGCCACGCCTTCGATGCCTTTGCGAATTTCTCCAAGGCAGAGGACGCTCAGAAAAAGTGACTGGCGCGGACGCGCCCATGCCACGACTCGCGGATTGGCTTTTGCCCGCCGCAGTTCCGACAGGATGTTGGTGTCGATCAGGTAACTCAAAACGACAGCTCGCGCGGCAGACTGGTATCCCGCCCGAACTCGATGTCGTTCCGTCCGGCGAGCGGAGAGGCGCGCATGAAATCCGCAAGCGATTGTTCGTTACCGGAGAGTCGGTCGAAGGTCTCGCGTGACACCACCACCGCCACGGACTGACCATGCAGGGTGATGTCCTGCGGCCCATCCTGTGCCGCATGCTTGATCAGTTCCGAGAACCGCGCCTTGGCCGGTTTGCATTTGCCAGCTTTGCACGACAGAGCCTCCTGAAGACCGGGTAAGTCTGACTAGACAGCTTGGAAATACCCGGATTTTTCTCCTGCGTCAAACTTCGGATAAGGTCGTTCAGGTCGACAAAATCAGTTTTCGTCGAGCGAGTCGAGCGACACACTGGTATAAACCGCCTGCGCGTCGTCGAGCGACTCCAGCGCGTCGAGCAGTTTCTGCATCTTGACGGCATCTTCTCCGGCGAGTTCCGTTTCGTTCTCGGCCTTCATGGTGACCTGCCCGAATTCCGCGGTGAATCCGGCCGCTTCGAGTGCTTCCTTGACCGTCATGTAATCGGCGGGGGGCGTTATGACCTCGATCGAACCGTCGTCGCTGGAAATCACATCCTCGGCGCCGGACTCGATGGCGGCCTCCATCAGTTTGGCCTCGTCGACGCCGGGAGCGAATATCAGTTGCCCGCAATGTTTGAACTGGAAGGCCACGCAGCCGTCGGTGCCCATGTTGCCGCCGTGCTTGGCGAACGCGTGGCGGACTTCGGCGACGGTTCGCGTCTTGTTGTCGGTCAGACAATCGACGATGATCGCCGCGCCGCCGATGCCGTAGCCCTCGTAGCGAGCCTCGACGTAATCGACGCCCTCCAGCTCGCCGGTTCCTTTTTTGATGGCGTTATCGATCTTGTCCTTGGGCATGTTGACCGCCTTGGCCTTGTCGATAATCAGGCGCAGACGCGGGTTGAACGACGGATCGCCGCCGCCCATCTTGGCGGCCACGGTGATTTCCTTGGCGACCCTGGAAAACGCCGCGCCGCGCTTTTCGTCCTGGCGGCCCTTGCGGTGCTGGATGTTGGCCCATTTGGAGTGTCCGGACATGTTCTTGGCAAATAAATGATTGATAATAGAGCCGCGAATTTTATCACTTCCCGCCTTTCTTCTCACGGAGCTTGCGATGCCAGACCCTCTCATCGTTGCCAAAAATGAACAAACCGAATCTTCTCTGCTGCCCGCCCTGGCTAACCGCCACGGCCTGATCACCGGCGCGACCGGCACGGGGAAAACGGTCACCCTGCAAGTGCTGGCCGAACGCTTTTCCAGCATCGGCGTGCCTGTATTCATGGCCGACGTGAAGGGCGATCTGTCGGGGATCGCCGCGTCCGGGAGCGAGAGCGCGAAGTTTCGTCAGCGGCTCGACTCGCTGGGCATGACCGGCTGGAGGCCGGCGAAATTTCCGGTGATGTTCTGGGATATTGCCGGTGAGCAAGGCCACCCGGTACGCGCAACGATCTCCGACATGGGGCCGCTGTTGCTTTCGCGTCTGCTCAATCTCAACGACACCCAGAGCGGCGTATTGCAGTTGATATTCAAGATCGCCGACGATGAAGGCTTGCTGCTGCTCGATCTCAAGGATTTACGCGCGATGGTGCAATACACCGGCGAGAACGCGAAGTCTTTCACCACCCAGTACGGCAACGTTTCGGCGGCGTCGATCGGAGCCATCCAGCGCGGTCTGCTGAGCTTGGAGCAGCAGGGCGGCGACCGTTTTTTCGGCGAGCCGATGCTCGATATCAACGACCTGATGCAGACCGAGGACGGTCAGGGCGTGGTGAACATTCTCTCCTCCGACAAGCTGATGGCCGCGCCGCGCCTCTATTCCACCTTCCTGCTCTGGCTGATGGCCGAACTGTTCGAGCGCTTGCCGGAGGTCGGCGATCTGGAGAAACCGAAGCTGGTGTTTTTCTTCGACGAAGCGCATCTCCTGTTCAACGAAGCGCCGCCCGCGCTGCTGGAAAAGATCGAGCAGGTGGTGCGCCTGATCCGCTCAAAAGGGGTCGGCGTTTATTTTGTCACGCAGAATCCGCTCGATATTCCGGACAAAGTGCTCGGTCAGCTCGGCAACCGCGTGCAGCACGCGCTGCGCGCTTTCACTCCGCGCGACCAGAAAGCCGTGGCCACGGCCGCCGGGACGCTACGCGCGAATCCGGCCTTCGACGCGGCGAAGGCGATCACCGAGCTGGAAGTCGGCGAAGCGCTGGTGTCTTTCCTGGATGAAAAGGGCAGGCCCACCGTCGTTGAGCGCGCCTTTATCCTGCCGCCCGCGTCACGCATCGGCCCGCTCAACGAAGCAGAGCGGCGGGCGCTTATCCGCGCTTCGCTGGTTTACGGCGTTTATGAACAGGCGCTCGACCGCGAATCGGCCTACGAAAAACTCCGGCAAAAGCCCGCTGTAACAGCCCCGGCCCACGCCCCTGCTTCCGCGCCGGAGCCGTCTTCCGGCGGTGGATTGTTGGGCGGTTTGGGTGACTTGCTCGGTGGTTCGACCGGGCCGCGCGGCGGACATCGCCCGGGCATGGCCGAGACGCTGGCCAAGTCCGCCGCCCGCAGCATCGGGACGCAGGTCGGACGCCAGATCATTCGCGGTGTTCTGGGATCGATCTTCGGAAGCGGGCGGCGCTAGTTGCCGGTGAGCCGGCGGTGGATTTCCAGCGTCAGTTCCGCCTGGTTCATGCTGTAAAAGTGAAGCCCCGGCGCGCCGCCGCGCAGTAATCTTTCGCAAAGCCGGGTGACGACATCCAGGCCGAAAGCGCGAATGGACTCGGTATCGTCACCGAAGCCCTCGAACTTGCGGCGCATCCAGCGCGGCAGCTCCGCGCCGCAGGCATCCGAGAAGCGGGCGAGTTTTGAAAAGCCGTTGATCGGCATGATGCCGGGGATGATCGGAACATCGACGCCAAGCGCGCGCGCGGCGTCGACAAAATGAAAATAAGCGTCGGCGTTGTAAAAGTATTGGGTGATGGCCGAATCCGCTCCGGCCTTGATTTTGGTCGCGAAAGCTGCCAGATCGTCGACCGGCGCGCGGGATTGCGGATGCCATTCCGGGTAGGCGGCGACCTCGATGTGGAAATGCTCGCCGGTCTCGGCGCGGATAAACTCGACCAGCTCGTTGGCATGGCGAAACTCGCCGGTCTCGGCCATGCCGGAAGGCAGATCGCCGCGCAGCGCGACGACGCGGCGAATGCCGGCGCCGATGTAATCGCCGAGGATTTCGCGGAGGCTGGCGCGCGTCGAGCCGATACAAGAGAGGTGCGGCGCCGCCTGATGGCCCTCGGCGGCAATTTCCTTGACGGCAGCGAAGGTCCGCTCGCGCGTCGAACCCCCCGCGCCGTAAGTGACAGAGAAAAACTCCGGTTCAAGCACGGCAAGCCTGGCGCGCGCCGCGCGTAATTTTTCGACGCCCTCGGGTGTTTGCGGCGGAAAAAATTCGATTGAAAGTTCAGTTTTCATGAAAAAAATCCACAATAATGGGAGTTCAGCGACTTCCCTATTCTAAAGCATGGTTTAGAAACAAAACCCGATGTCTCTTGTCAAACGAACTCTGGTCGCAGGACGGCGATCCCATCTTAAATGGAGAATTTAATGAAAAAACGCATTTTCGCGGCGATTCTCGCCAGTGTATTTCTGAGCGCCTGCGAGCCTCAGAAAGCGCCAGACAGCCAAGCCGCGCAGCCCGCGCCGGTCAGTCAGAACACTCAGCCCGCTCAAACCGTTCCGGCCGCACCGACCAATCCGCCCGCACAGCCTGCGCCAGTCAGTCAGTCCAATCAAGTCATTGACGCGACCCACACTTCGGAGAACAGCGTGAACTGGGCCGGCGTCTATGAAGGAACAGTTCCGGGCGCGAATTCCAACATTCATACTCTGATTACCCTGGGTTATGACAAAAAATATTCCGCGACGTATCGCTATGTCGATAAAGGCAATGAAAGCTTTACGGAGTCCGGGACTTTCCGCTGGAATGAGGCCGGAAACACCATCATCCTGGATAGCAAGGATCTGCCGCCCTATTACCGCGTCGGCGAAGGCCATCTCACCCAGATGGACATGTCCGGCAATCCCATCACCGGCAAACACGCCGGCAGTTATGTGCTGAAACAAACCGCGGTGAAATAACAATCGGACTTTCCGTACTGGAGACAGGGCGGCCAAATAACGCCCCTTGTTTCCATTAGTCCTAGAAACGCAGTTGGACGCGCTCTGGTGTCGCGCACCCGAATGCGTAACTGCTTCTCCCAATGGGTGAGCCGATGAAAATGAAGAAAACTCTGCCATCAGATCGCCTCAGTCAAAATAACGAGTGGTCAACAGAGTTATGTAGCTTTGTTTACACAACAGAATATATCAATAAAATCAATCAATTCTTGGGAGATTGAATCACGTGTTCGAATGGCCTCTGCCAGAAAAAATGTAGGATCATCCGATAATTTGTTTTTCCGCTTGATACGGTCAAGCATTGCTTTCCCATTGATTCGTCGCAAAAGGCCAGAAAGTTTTTGGCGAGATGTTTCCCCATATGCAAAAGCCTCAACTTTCGGAACCGCATCTTGGTAGTTATGCCAGACTAAAGCGCAAATTTTTCCTGCTTCCTTTAGTTGTTGATATTCTTTTTCGACTTCATCCCGATTTTTAAATTTGGAAGTCTGCCCATCGCCAAATTCTGGCTCACCATTTTCCCGTTTGGCTACATTCATTGCTGCATGAGGGATAAGAGTCTCGGCATGTTCCAAATATTCATTTTCTACTTCATGATCTGAGCGAGGTATTCGCCCTTTATTGCGGTGGCAGACATGCGCCTCAATTACAGGAGGATTAATCAGATAGTTTTCAATTTCCCAGTAACGTGTAACTTTTATATGTGGGCCATAAGGAAGAGCTTGGTCGAAAATTGCATCATCTGTTTGCCATACTAAATCCCATTTCTGATCCGCTTGCAGTTTGTCTCGATCTACCAAACCGAATACAGGAACACCATTCTGGCGGTAACTTTTAACATTTTGAATGACGCCAGCACAACCGATGCCATGCCCAGGCTCGATAAAGTCAAGCTTGTCGAGTCGATGTTTGAACCAGTAGTTACGGAATAGATTAACGTCTATCATGCCTTCCAGAATAATAACCGTCTTGTCGCGATATTCTGAAATAAGTTTTAGGCTAGTGGTAGATTGTTGTTTAAACGTCGCCATAAGACCTCTTTGCTTCCTCCATGATCAATCTTTTTCTTTGTTCCTCTTCGATCGTGTCAAAGAAATAACCACCTTTACGCAAATTCTCCTCCGGCAACTCGATGGCAAAGGCATCCATGATTTCCGGCGAATGAGTGGCAACAATAACGGTTAAGCCGGGATAACAGTCACGTACCAAGTTTTTCAACTGATAAAACAATCGGTACTTCCACTGGTCATGTAGATGTGCCTCTGGTTCATCGATGAGCAGGATTGTGTTACATGTCATATGAACGCCTAAGCGCAGGAAGAATTGAACCAGACTCTTTTCTCCACTGGAAAGCGCATCCAGACGGTGACGGTTATTATCGCGTACTACAATGGCTTCAGGAGGCTCGCGGGAAACGCCTTTGATAAAAGTGCTGGTTTCCTTGAAAACACGTTGATTGACAAGCTCCAATGCTCGCTCGAAACGTCCATCATCCAACCATTTCAGCCATACCAGTAGATTATCTAGCGAGTTACGCCATAGACTGCCTTCGGTACGGAAAGTATGCAGCGGGCGATAATTCCAGTCATGTGGGGCGCTGATGCTGCGTTCCTCGGAGGGTTGAATCGGCGTGACATTTCGATAGGCAGAAAAATAAATCAGCGTGGGCCACACCAAAGCACTATTCTCAATCTCGCCAAGGTTTTCGCCGACGGCATGGGCAATAAAATTATTAAGCGCTTCGACCCATAAATCTCCTTGACCAATTGATTTCCATGAACCAGAAACATTGCGACCAAAGCCAAAGCGGTGCCATTCTTTGGCGCCGACTTTCAATAGTGCGTCATCGTCCCAGAAGCACAGGCTGACATCACTGCCGATAGCTCCTGCAAGCAGCGATAGTACGGCTATTCGTTCGATGCCATCTTGGCTGTAACGAACTCGGAGATCCCATTGCGCGCGACCATTGCCTTGATCCAAATGTTCCAAATCAAAAGGACAATTTAGCGAATTTTTACGTGATGCTGCCATTTTTTGGGGCGTATCGCAACCCAGCATTCCCATCATTGCCGCTATTAATTCCAGCGCGGTAGTTTTGCCTCGGCCATTTTTTGACAGGAACAGGTAGAGATTACAGGACTCATTATTAGCATCAGTAAAGTCGATTTCTTCCATTCGTTCCTGAAAGGGGCCGATGCGATCGATACTTAACCACAATGGGGTGAACTCATGAATCAGCAAAATCATAATATTCTTCTCTTCGCATCGACAATACCTTGGGCGATGTCGTTTGGGCTGACCATGACCCCATGTATCCGCACGGTAGGTTGTCCGATCAGTTTTACCAGCATATCGCCCTTACCTAACAATTTTTCTGCCCCAGTTTCGTCGAGGATAATACGTGATTCCGCACCTTTCTGGACGCTTAAAGCAATACGGCTGGGGATATTGGAGCGTAACAAGCCAGAAAAAGTTTGAGCATCCGGGCGCTGGGTTGCTAGTACCAGATGAATCCCACTGGCTCTTGCCTTTTGTGCAAGGCGTACCAAAGGCTCTTCAATGGCATTAGACTGTAAAATCAGGTCAGCCAACTCTTCAACGACAACGACGATACGCGCCCAGCCCTGATGAGCGGCTCGTGGGTCGTCAATGTCGCGCGCCCCCAAGCTCGCCAAGATCGCTTCCCGTTCGCTCATTGTTTCCACCAATCGTTGCAAACTGGCAATAGCATCCGAAGCATCACTCAGCACACGTTGTTCAATGACATGAGGCAATGTGGCATAAGGCGCTAATTCGACATGCTTGGGATCAATTAACAGCAGTTTCAAGTGCTCTGGGTCATGGCGGCGAATCAGCGAAAGCAACAGGGCATGCAGGCTGACACTTTTCCCGCTACCGGTGGTGCCGCCAATCAACAGGTGAGGCGCGGTGGCGAGGTCGAAACCGAAGCCTTGTCCGCTGACATTCTGCCCGAGATATACCGGCATGCGCCAGTCAGGCGCTGCAGTTTCCAACCAGCTAACCAAGGTATGGGCTGGCACCATGTGCCACTGTTCGGGAGGCCGCGGCAAATCAAGTGCAGCAATGCGCGGTTCGCGTGTGGGAGAAACGAAAATACCATATTCCCCTAGGCCAAGCGCAAAGGCCAGCTTGTCCAAGCCACGAGTAAGCAGAGCGATGTCATTCACATCGCGCAAGCGAACATAATAACGGCTGATACGCGAACCTTCCTGATGCTCAACTACTTCGGCAGTGATACCAATTTCGGCGAGCGCGTGTATTAGGCGTTCACCGTCATCGGCTACGGTTGGCACAGGCGTGGTCAAATTACCAAGTAATTCGTGCAGCAGATAGTTATGAAAGTCGTGGGATTCCATCCATGATGAGCGAAATTCCCGCAGACCCCGACGAACATGGCGTTGCAGCCAACGCACAAAGGCGTCGTTATCGGCAAACAGGTCTTCGGCATGGCGCACTGACAACAGTGCGCGGAACAACGGAGTGAAGTCTTCCTCGTGGTCTTTTCCCTCACCAGTTAGTTGCTCAAGGCTGTACTCACTCCCTCCACCTTCGCGGTGATCAAGGGATTCATCGGGGTGAGATTCGATTCGCAAAGAACGTCCAAAGGCAAGGCGTAACACACTCCATTTTGGAACAGTGTGACGCAAGCCCTTCTTTAATACAGTTTCAATGATCTGTTCGTCTTGCCGGTCGGTATATATTTTGGCAGCCATCTCACGCAGCCTTTTGGTCATACATCTTGGTATTTGCCACAACGGTAGTGTGCTCGCCATCGGGATTTTCAAGACGAAATTCCCCCGCGATATGAGGAAGCAATAAACGATACTTATCTTGATCTATTTCGGAATCGGTAGGCAATACAATCACTTGCTCTCCTGCATGTGGGTAGTAATTCTTCAAGAGATTTTCCTGATGCGCCCGGTCAATCCGTGCCAAGGGTGTATCGACAATGACGGGAACATGGCGGGTTGTTACTTCGGAAAGCGCCCATAGTAGTGCTTGTGCAGCAAGCTGTTTCATGCCAGTTGATATGTTAGCCATGCCAACTTCTTGTCCACGTGCATCGTGATAAGTCAACGCAAAATCGGTATCGACGGCAATAGAGTCGATTAGTCCGTGAGATGTCATTAAGGATTTGAAACGCAGATTCACGGCCTGCTCAATGCCCTCTCTGCTGGACTCTTTCAGGCGTTGTTTGTAGTCGTCAAAGAGCCGCTGAGCCTGGCGCGCACGATCAATGCGGCGGGAATTGATGTCTTTTTTGACGACATCGGTTTCTTTGTCGCGGATGTCTTTGTTAATGTCCTTAAATTGAGTTTCAAGCCTAGCTTGATCTTGTTCAATTCCACCTTGTTGTTTCAAGCGTTCCGCTTGCCGCTTTCGTGCCTGTTCAATGCTCAGCTTACGCTCCTGAAATGCCCGTTGTTCCTCTGGGGAAATATTGTCAAGGGTATCAAGCTGTGCCTGTGTGTCGTTTATCTCACGATACAGGCGGCTGGCGATTTTCAAATCCTCTGCCAAATGTTGCCGTTCCATTTGTGCCCGATGGTAATACTCGAAACGAGCTTTTATGTCCTGAGTTTGTGACGCATTCAGGCTGAAGAATCCCCCGCTAGGCGGTTCGGTAAAGACGGTGAACAATTGCCTCAATTTAGTCTTGTAATGTCGTTTCTGGTCATCGTTTAAATGGGGTGACGAGTGAGTAGGGTGGTCAAACAGTTGTTCGGGAAGGTGAGCTGCAATTTCCTTCAACTGGTCAGAGAGCAAATGGTTGGGGTCACGGGTGGCCTCGACCAGTTTACTGGCGACCTCTTGAACCAGTTGCGGAGCAGCCCACAGAGGAGCGGCGACAGGCAAGGTTTCAGCCAGCTTACGGCAGGCATCTTCGTAAGCATCCTTGGCTGTTTTCAATTTTTCCCGCAGCCGGGGTTCGTCCCTTTGTAGCGACTTGGCGCGTAAGATATCACTCTGGTGTTCCAGGCGGCGGATGTTTCGCTCCTCATTTTCAATTTCTGCTGTAAGATCATCGGCTTGCGCTTGCAGGATGTCACGCTTTGCCTTGTTTTCTTGGGCGTGAGCCAGCAATATATCAAGTTCTGCTCGTGCTTCTGGTCCCTGTCCCTCCTGCCGCCAAGCGTTGATGGCTTTCTGCAAGTATTCGTTCAAGGTATCAAGGGTGCTGATGTCGAGCAGACGTTCTATCTGTTGTAATTGACCTTGCCTGTTACCCTCAGCAAGCCGTTGAACCTGTTCGCCATCGTAAAAAAAGTAGGGCACGATGCTTTTAGGCAGGCGGCGCTCCAGAAATTCCTCTGCGCTTTCTGCATCGTCAATCAGCTTGCCGAAGTCTGTCTCAAAATCGGTTTCGATATGCAAATGATATTCGAGCTTTTCACCATTCAATATCCAGTAGCGTTCAGCACAGACCGTGCCTTGGTCTTCCTGCCAGCGAATGCGGATACCGTAACGTGTATCAGGCTTACCATCTTCACGGGCGCGACGATTGAGAATGCCGCGCCATTCCCGTCCTAAATTTATTGAACCAAGGAGATAGGTATCAGGACGGAGCTTTAACCCCTCTCCGACAGTACTCAACATCTCGGTCGTCGTGCCAAGAAAGAGTAGTTTTACGCTATTAATGAAGCTGGTTTTTCCGAAGCCATTACGACCAGAGACCAGAATCACCGGGCGCCCCTCAGTCGGGGACGGCAGCGAAAAAACCTGCTCACCGTAATAGGAGAACAAATTAGCGATGCAAATTTCTTCAAAGATCATGGGCGGGATCAGTCTGTAGCGCTTGGTTGATGTCTTTTTCGATCAGTTCCTTGAGTGTTCGCTCCAATTCGGCTTTGGCACCCCAGCGATCCAGGTAAGCGTACCGGTTTCTGGCAGTGTCGAACAGATGCTGTGCAAGCTCAAGCGGAAAATCAGCATCCCTTGCACAGACATCCAACAAAGGATTAGTTTGAGACGCAGATACAGGAGGTATATCCATAGTAATTTCTCGACCGTACTTTGCTGCCAGCTTGCTAACTATATGACTATAATCGAACTCGGTGTTCCACGCACCTTGGATTGCGCATAGATCTTCATCTGCGATCAGCCGCAGTTTCACTGCATCCTCAAGAGCCAGCAGCCTTTCCAGGATTTCCTGCCTTGTCGCAGGGTTGAAGGGGCCAGGGCCTGCTGATTTTCCGTCACGGCGTAAGGGACTGCGACGAGACTGTTCTTCACGGATTTGCTTGAGCCAGTCACGGAAAACATTGAGTGGTTGAAAGTTCTGCTCGCCAGACTGGATAAACCCTTGCATGGATTTGTCCTCTTTCACAACTGTACAAGTCCAGCATCCAAAGCGACTTCCTCCGCAAGATGGCGTATCAAGGTCGAGCACGAGCGGGCACTCGCCGCCATTAGCCTGACGATATAAAGAAAGCATGAAATCGTGGCTACCTCCCCACGGAGGATTGTGCGAGTACAGATATTCCCAGACATCATCTGTTGTCCAGTCAACAATGGGAGTTGCTACCAGTGCGTCAGGAATTTCATGATGAGGATTCAAACCCCGTTCATTGGTATCTCGCGCAGCAATGGCATTGCCACGGTTAACACTCTCCAAACGACGGGTTCCCAAGAGGAGGATTACGCTGCCATGAGTTCGGGTAACATTCTCAATAGCTCGCCTTGAAGGCTTGATTTTCATGCTGGTGGTGCACCAGCGAAACCATCGGGTAGGAGAAGGATAGCCCAGACCGATCAGTTTGAACCAGAAGCTTTCTTCAGGTTTTGGGGAAACCAGTTGAGTGTGTAACGGAAGATTGTCTGCTGTCGCGGCTTCTCCTACAGCCTTCAAAGTCTGAGAAAGATATGCCGCGACATTGGGAGGTTCAACACGAGTGTCCGAGGAAATAACATAGATTGGCTTGCCTGCCTGACCTTCCGCTTGTTTTTCGAGCAGTAATTCATAGGAAAGCTGTAAAACAGTGGTGGAATCCTTACCCCCAGAGTAGGCGATGACCCAAGGCCGAGTATCTGACTCATAAAGTTTTCGCAAAGCTGTTTGAGAAGCTGAGAATTTATTGTCTATAGCAGTAACTTGGTTCATGAGAGTTACTTCTTTACCTTTCAGATTTTAGCCGACAAACGGATTGATCGTTTGTAAGCTGCCAAAGCTTTGACCGTGGCTCAAGTCTTCTGTAAACAGCACGGTACACCCCATGCGTATTGCGGCAGCGACAATGGCGGAATCCCAGTAGCTCAGTTGGAAACGCGCCTGAATTTCGATGGCCCGGAATACCAAGGCCGTATCTACCGGAGAAACCGGTCGGCTGAGCGCAATTTCCTCGACGACTGCTGCTGCGACGGCATGGTTCAGTCCATGTCGAGGCTTGATGGCATTAACATAAAACTCCTGCAATACCTGCGCGGACAGACACCAGTCCCGCCCTGCCAGCAGTTGTTCTGCACGCTGCCGCTTCCCTTGATGATCGGGGGCCGTGGAAAAACCATAGAGCAGGATATTGCTGTCAAGAAACACGGACACGATGAGCTTACCCTGCAAGACTTGTTCGGGCGTGGGCTTCGTCACGGGACAGGCGTTGAGTGGTGTCAATACCCTGCGTGCCAACGATAGTCTGCAAACGCTTCAACAGATCATCGGTAGCAGGTTCAGAAACCAGCCGTCGCCGTTTGCCGGAATCGGCCTGGGCGAACGGTTCCGATACAGCGTAAGCAGAGGGCGGATTTTCCGAGACGCTTTGCTCGTCGTCGGACATGAGTTTGCTCTGCAACGTATGCATCAGTTCACCTTGCACCGAGCGATGATTACGTGCCGCCAGCGCCCGCAGTCGGGCCGCCAGTTCATCAGGAACCTGTTTAATTGTCAGGGTAACAGACATCATTCACTCCACAATGGAACCATTACGGTTCCATTGTGGTTTACTGTAGAACGAAAAGCAAGCCATCAATATCGGTAATGTTCCGCCTTGTACGGCCCTTCGAGCGGCACGCCGATGTAGGCGGCTTGTTCCTGCGTGAGCGTGGTCAGGCGCGCGCCGATCTTCTTCAAATGCAGGCGGGCGACCATTTCGTCCAGTTTCTTCGGCAGCACATAGACGTTGACCGGGTAATCGGCAGTTTTGGTGAACAGTTCGATTTGCGCCAGTGTTTGATTGGCGAAGGAATTGCTCATCACGAAACTGGGGTGACCGGTGGCGCAGCCCAGATTCACCAGGCGGCCTTCGGCCAGCAGGATGATGCGCTTGCCGTCCGGGAAGATGATGTGGTCGACCTGCGGCTTGATGTTTTCCCAGGTGTATTGCTTCAGGCTGGCAACATCGATTTCGGAATCGAAGTGGCCGATATTGCAGACGATGCTGTTGTTCTTCATCGCCTTCAGGTGCTCATGGTTGATGACGCGGACATTGCCGGTGGTGGTGACAAAAATGTCGCCCTCTTTGGCGGCATCGTCCATCCGCACCACGCGATAACCCTCCATTGCGGCTTGCAGGGCGCAGATGGGATCGATTTCGGTAATCCACACCGTCGCGCCCAGACCGCGCAGGGATTGGGCGCAGCCCTTGCCCACGTCGCCATAGCCCAGCACGACGGCGATTTTGCCGGCAATCATCACGTCGGTGGCGCGCTTGATGCCGTCGACCAGCGATTCACGGCAGCCGTAAAGGTTGTCGAACTTGGATTTGGTCACCGAATCATTCACATTGATGGCGGGGAACTTGAGTTCGCCGCGCGCGTGCATCTGGTAGAGGCGATGCACGCCGGTCGTAGTTTCTTCGGTCACGCCCTTGATATGGGCAATGCGTGTGGAATACCAGGCCGGGTCGGTTTTCAGTTTTTCCCTGATGGCGGCAAAGAGCACGGTTTCTTCTTCGCAGGTCGGCTTGGCG
Organism: Betaproteobacteria bacterium; assembly: GCA_025997075.1. GTDB lineage: Bacteria > Pseudomonadota > Gammaproteobacteria > Burkholderiales > Rhodocyclaceae > Propionivibrio. The sequence continues at coordinate 14,032 of BNUC01000008.1, forward strand.
ATGACGGAAATATCCTTTTCCGCCCGCGCGCCCAGATGCAGCAACAGCGTGGCGTCGCCGCCGTCGTCCAGAATCATGTTGGAATAGCCGCCGTCCGGCCATTCAAAAATGCGATGTGTGTAATTCCAGTAATCTTCCAGACTCTCGCCCTTGACGGCAAACACGGGAATCCCATCCCCGGCGATGGCGGCGGCGGCGTGGTCTTGCGTGGAAAAGATGTTGCAGGAAGCCCAGCGTACTTCCGCGCCCAGCGCGGTCAGAGTTTCAATCAACACCGCCGTCTGGATGGTCATGTGCAGCGAGCCGGTGATGCGCGCGCCCTTCAGCACTTGTCTGGCGGAAAATTCCTCGCGGATGGCCATCAGCCCCGGCATTTCGGTTTCGGCGATGGCGATTTCCTTGCGGCCCCAGTCGGCGAGTTTGGGGTCGGCGATGACGTAGTCTTTTGGTGCGTTCACGGCAGTGCTCCTTTCTATGACAGTGGTCGAAAGCGAGGGAAGTGGTGAGACAGAAAAGGACGCTGAAAAAAACATAAGGTGCCCACCTTGTGCCCCACATCCGGCATGGGTTTATAAAGGTGAGCGCCGTTGAAACAAGCCATCGACCGTGAAAGGCGATGACCTCCGAGCCTGGGATCCGGAAATCTCGCAGCGCTCCTCGGATAATTCCATTTTCAAATCGATCCTGATTTTGTCAGCATCGCCGGATTTTCGCGTCACGAGCGATTTGAAAATGGAATAAGTCGAGGATTATACGCGATTTTCAGGATGTCATTGCCGTCGACCAGAGTTCATTGAAATCCGGGAAATTCCAGTTGGCCGGGTCTTCTCGGCTGACGATTTTTTCCAGGCAGCCGGGTGCCGAGAGGTCGATCAGATCCGGCCGGATGCGCGCATTGCTGCGCGTCGAGAAGAATACCTTGATGCGCGGCGTCAACAGCGACTTTGACGATTGACTGACGATGACGCCAAGGCGGCCGGAAGTGAGCCGGACCAGCGAACCGACGGGATAGATGCCCAGGCTCTTGACGAAGGCTTGAAAGACGGTTTGATCGAAATGACCGTTGGCCCACTCGGCCATCTTGCGCAGTGATTCGGCGGGATCCCAGCCAGCCTTGTAAGGGCGGTTCGAGGCGATTGCGTCGTACACGTCACAGACCGCGCCCATCTTGGCATACAGGCTGATTTCACTGTCCTTGAATCCCTTGGGGTAGCCCGTGCCGTTCGTTTTTTCGTGGTGATGCCGCACAACGTCGAAAACGACCTCGTCGACTCCGTGACTTTCCCGCAAGAGCCTGCATCCTTCCTCCGGGTGGGTCTTCATGATCGCGAATTCCTCGTCGCTCAGCTTGTCCGGCTTGTTCAATATCTCAAGCGGTATCATGGCCTTGCCCAGATCGTGGAACAGTCCGGCGACGCCCAGCTTGCGGATCAGTTCTTCGTCGAGCTTGAGCTGGCGGCCCAGAGCGATCATCAGCGCGCAGACCGCGACGGAATGCATGTAAGTGTAGTCATCGGCCGTTTTCAGACGAACCAGGCTGATCAAGGCGTCGGAGTTGCGCGTCACCGAATCCAAAATCTCCTCGACCAGTTTGCGGGCATTGCCGGCATCCACCGCCTTGCCCATGCGCGCCTCCTGGAACATCGAAGTGACGGCTTGCTTGGCCTGGGCGCAGATCTTTGCCGCCTGCGCCATTTCCGTCTGTGTCGATACCGGAGTGACATTGCGGGCTTCCTGCACGGCGGCGATCAACTCGGCTTCGACCTGGGCTTCTGTCTCCGCCACGGAAATAGCCGGTTCGTCGGGTTGGATGTCGAGACCTTGCGCAGAATCGATCCAGACTTCCCGGATGCTGCTGGCCAGGATGCGTTCGATGTCCTTCGGGTCGGTAATTACGAAGGAGTTGCGCCAGAATGGATGTTCCATCCACGACCCGCAGAATTCCTTGAGATACATTCCCACGGTAAGCTGCTTGACGCTGATTTTCTTGAGCATGGGGCTTTCTGCTGACCAATTTCGCGAGCCGGGAAGGTATTTCTCCGGGCAGTTAATTCATGCGATTTTGTCAGAAAACCGTTGTTTCTGCCATCCAGGGTGTTTCGACATGACGCGATTGGTATAACAGGGATTATTACACTCGCGGTCTGGCGGCAGACCCGGTTGGCCCGCAGACAGTCAATCTCCGCGTGTTGCGGGGCGGCAGTTGGTTCGGCAATGCCTGGGGCCTGCAGTTGGCGAACCGGCTCTACGTCACACCGGATAATGGTTTTGTCAGCATCGGCTTCCGGCTGGCCTTCTCCCCGGGTCATCAGTGAGTCGAGTTCAGTGCGACTTCCCTGCGTGTTCCCGCTTCATTCTCCGATTGAAAGCGATTATGAATTTATTCGGCTGTGGATGTCAGCAAGCAGTAATACATAAATATCATTTATCCTCGCCGGAGTCGCACACAAACCGGGCAAGCAGCGCCGCTGGCGTTGTTTTGGTGGCTTGCGCGAAAGCGGCCTGATCGCGGGTGACAATCGCGTCGACGTCCGCACGGGCGGCGCAGGCGAGGATGATTCCGTCCTCGAAGTCCGGTTCGGCATCGGCGGCGGCGTCCTGGCAGATCAGGGCGTCGACGGCGAGCACAGTCGTCGTCCGGATGAGTGTGTTTACGCAGCGGCGGGCGGCGGCTTCATTGGCGTGGCGGGTGAGAAGATAATAGATGTCTTTGAGCGAAGTCGCCGCGACGCAGATTTCCGCGCCGCGTCCGAACAGGGCAGTCATCAAGTCGACGGCGGTTCGATGCTCGGGACGGGATGCCTCGAAAAAATCCAGCAAGACGTTGGTGTCGAGCAAAAACTTACGCATGACGGCGTTCCATCTCTTCCAGTAGCGCCTCGTCGTCGTCAGTTGCGTCGCCCGTGTCATCGGGATGGCCCGGCACGATAACGCTCAACAGCATTTCAAGCGCGCGCTGGCGTCTGGCGCGTTCGGTTTCGCCCTGATTGGCGATGAAATCGGGCAAGCGCCGCGTCGTAGCGATGTGCTGATAGAGGGCGCGGATGAGTTCGGAGGCGGTTTTGCCGCTACGCGCCAATACCGCGTCGGTCTGACGTTTTACTTCGGCATCGACCTTGCCGTTAACCAGAACGGTGGACATCTTTGACCTTTGTTTGTTTTACAGTAAAACGATTCTAGTCCGTGCATTTGAGCGGGGCAAGATGTAAAAAAGCCGACGGGCTTATCACCCGCCGGCTGTCGATGGAACTTTTTTCAGAGTCCGGCGTCGGCTTTCAGGGCAGCGACTTTGTCAATGGCTTCCCAGGTGAATTCCGGTTCTTCGCGGCCGAAGTGACCATAAGACGCGGTCTTTTCGTAGATCGGGCGCAGCAGGTCAAGCGTCTGGATGATGCCCTTCGGGCGCAGGTCGAAATGTTCCTGCACCAGCGCGGCAATTTTCTCGTCGGGGATCACGCCCGTGCCTTCGGTGAAAACCGTGACATTCACGGGCCTGGCCACGCCGATCGCATAAGCGACCTGAATCTGGCATTGCCGCGCCAGGCCGGCGGCCACGATGTTTTTGGCCACGTAGCGCGCCGCATAGGCGGCGCTACGGTCTACCTTGGACGGATCCTTGCCCGAGAACGCGCCGCCGCCGTGCGGGCAGGCGCCGCCGTAGGTATCGACGATGATCTTGCGCCCGGTCAGGCCACAGTCGCCCTGCGGGCCGCCGACGACGAAGCGGCCGGTGGGGTTGACCAGATAGCGCGTGTTGACGAGCCATTCCTTGGGCAATACCGGCTTGACGATTTCTTCGATCACGGCTTCGATGAAGCTGGCCTTGAGCTTGGTCGGCGTCTCGCTCTGATCCGGGCTGTGCTGGGTCGAGAGCACGACGGTGTCGATCGAATGCGGTTTGCCGTCGACATAACGTAGCGTCACCTGGCTCTTGGCGTCAGGACGCAGAAAAGGCAACTGGCCGCTCTTGCGCAATTGAGCCTGGCGTTCGACCAGGCGATGAGCGTAGTAAATCGGCGCCGGCATGAAGACCGGCGTTTCGTCGCAGGCGTAACCGAACATCAAACCCTGGTCGCCGGCGCCGGCGTTCAGAGGATCGTCACTTGCATGATCGACGCCCTGCGCGATGTCGTTCGACTGCTTGTCGTAGCAGACCATCACCGCGCATCCCTTGTGGTCGATACCGTACTCGGTGTTGTCGTAACCGATGCGCTTGATGGTGTCGCGGGCGATCTGGATGTAGTCGACATTCGCGTTGGTCCTGATTTCGCCGGCCAGCACCACCAGGCCGGTGTTGCACAGCGTTTCCGCAGCGACGTGGCTTTGCGAGTCCTGCGCGAAGATCGCGTCGAGAACGGCATCCGAAATCTGGTCGGCAACCTTGTCGGGATGGCCTTCGCTGACCGATTCCGAAGTGAATAGATACTCTTGTGACATAGTGTCTGCTCCAATAAAAAACCCCGGTATGGCGGCGTGGCCAGCTCCGGGGTTTGAGCAGACGACGCTTTAGCAGTATTTCCTTAGATTCCCGTTAGAGGATCTTTCGCCCTGCAAGTTGTCCTGATTAACTCGGCGAATGGGATAATTATATTTCTTCATCTGGCAGGGGTCAAATCCGACGCCAGCAGAATTATCGGAGTTACGCGGAGTTATGGAGTGATAAGTTGATACGTGTCTTTCGTCTGTTGAGCTGCCTGCCGCTGGTCTGGCTGCACCGGCTCGGCGCCGCGGGCGGCTGGCTGTCGTGGCTCTTTTCGCCGACCTACCGCTACCACATGCGCGAGAACATGCGCCTGGCGCTGGGAGAAAGCGGCGAGAAGCGCGCGCGCGCGGCGGTCATTGCGCATGCCGGCCGGCAATTCCTTGAATTGCCGAAGATCTGGCTGCGACCGTTGGACGAGGTCGTCGGCCGCGCTGTCAAGGTTTCCGGCTGGGAACTGGCGGAGGCGGCCACGCGCGCGGGCAAGGGCATTCTGTATCTCACGCCGCATCTGGGCTGTTTCGAAATCACCGCGCAATACCTGTCGACGCGCGCGCCGATCACCGTTCTTTATCGGCCGCCCAAGCGACCGTGGCTACAGACCCTGATCGAGATGGGGCGCGTGCGTCCGCAGCTCTCTATCGCCTCGGCCGACCTTTCCGGCGTGCGCTTGCTGCTCAAGGCATTGAAACGTGGCGAGACAGTGGGCATGCTGCCGGACCAGGCCCCGAAACGGGGAGAAGGGCGCTGGCTGGATTTTTTCGGCCGGCCGGCCTATACGATGACTCTGGCGGCAAGGCTCAGCGAGACAGGCGCGGCGGTGCTCATGATCTGGGCCGAGCGGCTGCCCGGTGGCGCCGGTTACCACGTGCGCCTGCAAGCGCCCTCGCAGCCGATCGAAGGGACGCTCGACGAGCGTGCCCAGCGTATCAATCACGAAATCGAGCGCCTGATCCTGCAATGCCCGGAACAATATTTGTGGGGCTATAACCGCTACAAGCGCCCGAGGGGCGCCGAGCTGCCGCCATCGCCACCACCGCCGCCGGAAAGAGACTGATGCAACTGGCCTTTTGTCTCTATAAATATTTCCCGTTTGGGGGATTGCAACGCGATTTTCTGCGCATCGCTCTGGCTTGCCAGGCGCGTGGTCATGCGATCCGCGTTTATACGCTGGAATGGAAGGGCGATGTCCCCGACGGATTTGAATGCGTGGTTGTGCCGGTGAGATCGTTCAGCAATGTGCGCCGTTACGCCCGTTTCAGCGATTGGGTGGCGCGTGACCTGATCGAACGTCCGGCCGATCGGGTGATTGGTTTCAACAAAATGCCGGGGCTGGACGTTTATTTTGCAGCCGACCCCTGCTATGAGGAAAAGGCGCGCGCCTTGCGCAATCCCTTGTACCGACTCTCCAGTCGCTATCGTCATTTCTCCGCGTATGAGCGCGCCGTCTTCGCGCCGGAACCGGAAAGCCGGACCGAAATCCTGATGATTTCGTCGGTTCAGCAGCCGCTTTTCGAAAAATATTACGGCACGCCGAAGCAACGTTTTCATTTGCTGCCGCCCGGAATTTCCACTGATCGCCGCGCGCCGGCCAATGCCGCTGAAATCCGCGCGGATTTTCGACGAGAGTTTGCACTGAATGAAGAAGATTTGCTCCTCCTGCAAGTCGGCTCCGGTTTCAAAACCAAGGGGCTTGATCGCAGCCTGAATGCGCTGGCGAGTTTGCCAGATAAGCTGCCGGAAAGCTTGCGCTCGCGCACGCGCCTGATTGCCATCGGCCAGGATGATCCGTCGCCGTTCATGCGCCAGGCCCGTTCGCTCGGCATCAATGAGCGCGTCGCCATCCTGCCGGGTCGCGGCGACATTCCGCGTGTCCTGCTTGGCGCCGACCTGTTGATCCATCCGGCCTACAACGAGAACACCGGCACCGTGCTGCTCGAAGCGCTGGTCGCCGGTTTGCCCGTGCTGGCGACTGCCGTGTGCGGCTATGCGCATTACATCGAGGAAGCGGATGGCGGCTGTGTCGTCGCCGAGCCTTTCGCGCAGGAGACGCTCAATGCCACGCTGGAGAAAATGCTGTCCGATCCGGCCGCGCGAAGCCGCTGGCAGGCCAACGCGCTACGCTTTGCCGGGACGGCGGACATTTACAGCAATGCCGAGGCGGCCGCCGACCTGATTCTGAAGGAACGCGCGTGAGTGAGACTATCGTGATTCTCGATGAACCATTCCGCTCGCTATGGGCCGGATGCGATCCCTTCGTCGCGGTCGAAGCGCTGAGCGGGGAAGTTTTTCGTGAACTCGAAGCGCGCCGCACGCTCTGTACCGAAGTGGCCGGGCGCGGCTACTTCGTCAAGATTCATCGCGGCATCGGCTGGGCCGAGATCGTCAAGAACCTGCTGTGCCTGCGCCTGCCGGTGCTTGGCGCGGGCAATGAATGGCGGGCGATAGGGCGGCTCGAACAGGTCGGCGTCGATACCATGCGCGGCGTCGCCTTCGGGCAACGCGGGCATAATCCGGCGACGCAACATTCTTTCATCGTCACCGAAAACCTGTCGCCGACGGTCAGCCTCGAAGACTTCTGCCGCGACTGGCCGACCAAGCCGCCCGCGCTTGCGCTGAAACGCGCCCTGCTCCGGCGCGTGGCCGGCATGGCGCGGCGCATGCACCAGGGCGGCGTCAATCACCGGGATTTCTATCTGTGTCATTTTCTGCTACATCTCGATCCGGAACCTACGCCGGAGCGCCTGAAACTCTCGCTGATCGACCTGCACCGCGCGCAAATCCGCCAGAGGACGCCGCGCCGCTGGCGCGACAAGGATCTCGCCGCGCTGTACTTCTCGGCCCTGGACATCGGGCTGACCCGCTGCGACCTCTTGCGCTTTCTGCGGCTCTATTTCGACCGTCCCCTGCGCGCGATTTTCCGCGAGGAGAGCAGCTTGCCGCGTCTCGCCGACGAGGTGAAACGGCTCCATGAGCGCTATCTGCGCAAAGCCGCCGAGGGATCGCCGCTATGAACGGGTTCTTCGAAGGGCGAGAATGAGCAATCCTACGCTGTCACTCTCCGAACTGCGCAGCCAGGGGCGTAAACCGGAGACGCCGTTTCAGGCGCGTAGCGCAGATGGGGACATCATCACCATGTCGCGCCTGTTGCGAGTGCTGCCCGGCAAGCGTTTCGTCGGCGAGGCGCGCTGGCGTGATCGGCTCGTACTGGCCAAACTGTTCGTGGCCCGGAGCGGTGGTCGTCATTGGGCGCGCGAGCGACAGGGTTTGGACCTTCTGCACGATGCCGGTCTGCCCACGCCGGATACGGTCGGCGCTGGTCGGCTCGACGGAGGCGGGTATTTTCTACTCACTGAATTTCTGGACGATTCCCTGACGCTGGCCGAGCGCTGGTCGGCGGTGGAAGCGCTTCCGTCAGGCGATCCGCAGGCGCTGGATATTTTGCGCCCGGCATTCGCACTCATTGGGCGCTTGCACGCGGCGGGGCTGGTTCATACCGACCTGCATCTGGGCAACTTTCTTGAGCACGGGGGGACGCTGTTCCTCATCGACGGCGACGGCATCCGGCGAGTGCGGGGTAGCGAAGGTGAACAGACTCGACAAGCGCTGAACAACCTGGCGCTATTGACTGCCCAGTTGCCCCTGGCCTGGGATTATTGCATGGACGCACTTGTGGTGGCTTATACATCGGAACAGGCACGCTGGAATCCGGATCGCGAAATCCTGTTGCAAGCGGTCGGGCAGGCGCGGGCGCGACGCCTGGCGCACTTTCTCGGCAAGACGCTGCGCGACTGCAGCCAGTTCGCCGTGCGCCACACGGCCAGCCTGTTTTCGTCGCTTGTCCGCGAGGAACAAGAGCTGCTATCGGCGTTGCTCGACGCTCCGGATGCAGCGATTGCTCAAGGCGCCCTGCTCAAGGACGGCAACACCTGCACTGTTGCCCGTGTCGACGTAGACCGGCGAGCGTTGGTCGTCAAACGCTATAACCTGAAAAGCCCGCTTCATGCCCTGTCGCGCTGCTGGCGTCCGAGCCGGGCCTGGCATGCCTGGCGGGCCGGACACTGTCTGGCGTTCTACGGCATTTCCACGCCCGCGCCGCTGGCCCTGATCGAGGAACGAGTCGGACCATTGCGGCGGCGCGCTTTTCTGGTCACTGAATTTTGTCCGGGGAATGATCTTCTGCGGCATCTTTCGCCTGGACGCGAACCGGATGCGGCCGAAGCGGCGGCGATCACGACGTTTTTCGATCTGCTTTTCCGGCTGCGGATCACGCACGGCGACATGAAAGCGGAGAACTTTTTATGGCATGACAAACGCCTCGTGGTCATCGATCTGGACAGCATGATTCAGCATAACAGCGCCATTGCCTTCGCTCGCGCCTGGGGAAGCGACCGGGCGCGTTTTCTGCGGAACTGGCCGGCGGATTCGATGCTCTGCCGCTGGCTGGATGCCCATCTGCCGAAGGCCCGATGATGCGCGGACTGACCCCTATGGAACACGAGGATTTCCTGGCGCTGAAAGCCGGAGCCGAGGTGATCGAAGCCGACTCCTGCGGCGAGAAAGTGCTGCGCCTCGCCGATGGCCGGCTGCTCAAGCTGTTCCGGCGCAAGCGCCTGATCTCCTCGGCGATGTGGTATCCGTATGCTCTGCGCTTCGTGGATAACGCGCAGGCGCTCGCGTTGCGAGGGATTCCGGTTCCGCGAGTAATCGCCGCGTTGCGCATTCCATCGGTAAAGCGGGACGCGGTGCTCTATCAGCCGCTCGAAGGGACGACTCTGCGTGATCTGGTCAAGCATGGACTCGATGCTCAAAATGAACGCCGCGTGAAAAAACTGTTCACCGCTTTCGTCATTCGTCTGCATGATCTCGGCATCTACTTCCGTTCGCTGCATCTGGGCAACGTCGTCCTGACCCCTGCCGGCGGACTCGGGTTGATCGACTTCTCCGATCTGCGCATCTACCGCCGCCCGCTGCCGACGTTCATGCGCCGCCGCAACATCCGGCGAATGCTCGAAATGCCAGGCGAGTGCGACTGGATCGACAGCGAAGCGATTCTTGATGCGCGTCATGTTTAGAGCATTTTACGTTCAGATGCAGACAGTCATTTTCTACTGTCATTCCCGCCTTCACGGGAATGACGATGGATTGGTATCTATTTGATTCGAAAACGCTCTAAATCGGAGTAACTGTAAGTTTGACGGACGCTCAATCGAGCATGCCGCGTTCCTTGACAAACGCGATGACCCGGTCGAGTCCGCCGCCGGTTTTCAGGTTGGTGAACACGAAAGGCCGCTCGCCGCGTTGCGCTTTCGTGTCACGCGCCATGACCTCCAGTGACGCGCCGACCATCGGCGCGAGGTCGATTTTGTTGATGATCAGCAGATCGGATTTGGTGATTCCCGGCCCGCCCTTGCGCGGAATCTTGTCGCCGGCGGCGACGTCGATGACATAGAGCGTCAGGTCCGAAAGCTCAGGCGAAAAGGTCGCGGCGAGGTTGTCGCCGCCCGATTCGACGAGAATCAGTCGCACCGATGGGAAAGCGCGCTGCAGTCGGTCGATGGCTTCGAGATTGATCGAGGCGTCTTCGCGGATCGCCGTGTGCGGGCAGCCGCCCGTTTCGACGCCGATGATGCGCTCGGGTGGCAGCGCCGAGTGATCGACGAGAAAGCGGGCGTCTTCGGCGGTATAAATATCATTGGTGACCACGGCCATGTCGATTGAATCGCGCAAGGCCTGGCACAGCGCCAGCGTCAGCGCCGTTTTCCCGGAACCGACCGGGCCGCCGATGCCGACCCTCAAGGGTGTTACTGCTGAAGTGTGGAGTGCATTCATGATTTTCAGGATCGAAAAAGACGGGAATACTGCGTTTCGTGCCGCGCGCAGCATAGCGCGAAAGTCGGCGACAGGTTGGCCCATTGGTCTTCGGGCAGCCGCAACGCTTCGCGGGCGACAGCGGGCAGCCGCTCTCCCAGCGCGGCGAGCAGACGCTGGCCGGCGGCCTGGCCGAGAGGCACGGCTTTGATCGCGGCCATGACCTGATTTTCGGCCCAGGACCACAGGTAGCCGCAAACGCCCGTTTCCGGATCGATTCCCCAGGCCACGGCGCAGCCTGCCCAGACGACGGGGAAGGCGACTTCCGGCAATCCGGCCAGCCTGTCGTTCAAGGCCGTCAGCGCCGGGTCGTCCAGAACGGCGAGCAGACGAAGCAGCGAAAAACCCATTTGCAGCGATTCGGCGCGTAATTCGGCGGATTCCCGGCTCGCCAGAAAATCGGCGTTGAGGCGGCTTATTTCGTCAAACCCGTTTTCTTTCCAGCAGCGCATCAGGCAGGCGAGCAGCGGGGCTTCAAAACGGCCGGCGACAAGCAGCAGCAGATCGCCAATCCAGCGGCCGGCGCTTTCCTCGTCGTGAATCCGGCCCGATTCGACGGCCCATTCCAGCCCCTGCGAATAGGTGTAAGCGCCGACGGGCAAGGCAGGGCTCGCGAGCTGCAGCAGACGCACCAGCGCCAGCGTGGAAGGCTCGCTCAAGACGGGCCGCCCGGTTTGAACTCGTGAATCTTCGGCAAGGAACGATGCGGCCTGTGGCCGGGATCGTGCGAGTTTGCGTGGCTATGTTCGTGATCGTCGCCGTGATGATGATGTCCTCCGCCGTGCGAACCATAAGCCCCGGATTCCGGCTGGAAGGGCGCTTCGACTTCGGCGGCGGCGCAACCGAGTCCTTTAATCATCTCGGCCAGCACGTGGTCGGTTTGGAAGCGGAGCCTGCCTCCGTGTTCCGTCGGCACGATCTGCACCGGCACATGACGGTTGCCCAGATGGTAAGCGGCGCGCGCGAAAAGCAGCGGCGTGTCGGCGACGGCTTCAACCAGTTTTTCAGGCGCGGCAAGGATTTCGACGACCGCCGAACCGTCCTCGGCCTGCAAGCGCTCGCCGCCGCGCAGTTGATCGCCGCGTTCGAGAAAGATGCCGGCTTCGCGTCCGGAAGCCAGCGTCACCTTGAGGCGGCTGCGCTTTCTATCGTCATAGGCGAGCGCCACCGAGTCGGTGGCGGGGGCGAGGGTACGACGGTTGAGAATCAGCATAAGGATAAATATTGACACATGGCAATGGGGTAAGGCGTTTTCTCCGAAACCGCCGCCATTCGGCGCGTTCGGCGTGCTCGGAGAACGCACCCTACCTCTCCGTCATCCCGGCGCAGGTCGGAAACCAGCTTCGTTCATCAAATTTCTGGATTCCGGCTTGCTCCGGAATGACGAGGTTGAAATAGACACTGTCTGCACTTAAACGTAAAACGCTCTAACGAACGTCGAGCCACGATGAACGGATTATTTCAGTGACAACACCAGATGCTTGCCCAGCATATTGGCCGCCTGTTCTATCTGGTCGAGCTTCGAGGCATGGTGCAAGTCAAAGAGCCTGTCCACCTGCGGCATGTGCCAGCCCAGGCGCCGGGCCAGTTCGGATTTTTTCACGCCCTGTTCCATCATCGTCTGATACACCCCGAGCTTGGCGCATTCCAGGGGCGAAGGGCTTACGGTTTTTTGCCCCCTGGCCGGTTTGCTCGGCGTGGGCAGGGGTTTCCGGGAATCCACGTAAAAGGAAAGGCCGGTTTCCAGCGCATCGATGGCTTGCAACAAGGCCTCGTCCTCATCCACGCCAAAGGTGATTGCTTCCGGAACATCGGGGAAGGTGACCAGGACGGTATCGCCATCCGGGGTAAGAATCACAGGGTAGTCCAACATAATTGCTCCTTATTTCAGGCCAAGCTGGCGTTTGATGGTGGCCTCGACCCCTTTGCCCAAATCCTGCGTACCGTGCATGGGCAGCGCGGTTTGACGACCATTCAGGGAGACCTTGAGATGTAATCCCTTGCCTGATGAAAAGGTCGCGCCCTGTTGCTCCAGCCATTTCTTCATCTGCTTGGAATTCATGCGGAAATTATAACAGTTCTGTTGTGTTTGCAAGGATGAAAAACCATTCACCACAGGGCAATTACATGAATGCCATTGAAATGAAGGACGACACTTCCCGCGGAGTATGGCGATCCATCTTCCTCCCCCCTCGTGGGGGAGGATGCCCCGAATTTTTGTAAAAGCGCAGGAGAGGGGGCGGCGGTTCAGTGCGAAACAGGGCTGGAATACACCCGCTCTTCCCCCTCACCTGCCCCTGCCGGGGCATCCTCCCCCACGAGGGGGGAGGGAAAGCAAACGCCTGTTCATGCTTTACCATGACAAATATATTCATGCGATGGCCCTGCCATTCACCACAGAGACACAGAGACACGGGGAAATTCAGTCAATGGTTTTCCTCTATGCCTTTGTGGTGAATGCGGTTCAAAACAGAAAATACCGCTGCGTCAGCGGCAGGGAAGCCGCGGCTTCGCAGACCAGCAGTTGACCGTCGGCGCGTACGGCGTAGGTTTCGGGATCGACATCGATTTTTGGCATCGCGGCGTTGTGCACCATGTCGGTTTTCTTCAGCGCGCGCGTGCCGGAGACGGCGATCAGGCGTTTCTCCAGGCCGAGCGCGGCGACGGCGGGATTTTCCAGCGCGGCTTGTGAGACGAAGGTGACCGAGGTTTTCAACGCCTTGCCGAAGCTGCCGAACATGGGCCGGTAGTGTACCGGCTGCGGCGTCGGGATCGAGGCGTTGGGGTCGCCCATCGCGGCGGCGGCGATCATGCCGCTCTTCAAAATCAGGCTGGGCTTGACGCCGAAGAAGGCCGGACGCCACAACACCAAGTCGGCGAGTTTGCCGGCTTCGACCGAGCCGACCGTGTGCGCGATGCCGTGCGTGATCGCCGGGTTGATGGTGTATTTGGCGATGTAGCGCTTGACGCGCAGGTTATCGTTGCGCGCGCTGTCGCCGGGGAGCGCGCCGCGCTGGACTTTCATTTTGTGCGCGGTCTGCCAGGTGCGGATGATCACCTCGCCGACGCGGCCCATCGCCTGCGAGTCGGAGCTCATCATGGAAAACGCGCCCAGATCGTGCAGGATGTCCTCGGCGGCGATGGTCTCGCGGCGGATGCGCGATTCGGCGAAAGCGATGTCCTCGGCGATGGCCGGGTCGAGATGGTGACAGACCATCAGCATGTCGAGGTGTTCGTCGATGGTGTTGACGGTGTAGGGCATCGTCGGATTGGTCGAACTGGGCAGCACGTTGGGCAGGCCCGCCGCGCGGATGATGTCCGGCGCGTGGCCGCCGCCCGCTCCTTCGGTATGGAAGGTGTGGATGGTACGGCCCTTGAAGGCGGCCAGCGTCGCCTCGACGAAACCCGATTCGTTGAGCGTGTCGGTGTGGATGGCGACCTGTACGTCCATTTCGTCGGCCACCGAAAGGCAGCAGTCGATGGCGGCCGGCGTCGTTCCCCAGTCTTCGTGCAATTTGAGACCCATCGCCCCGGCGGCGACCTGTTCCCTGAGCGCCTCGGGCAGACTCGCGTTGCCCTTGCCGAGAAAGCCGAGGTTCATCGGGAAGGCTTCGGCCGCCGAGAGCATCGCATGGATATGCCAGGGCCCCGGCGTGCAGGTGGTGGCGAAGGTGCCGGTCGCCGGACCCGTGCCGCCGCCCAGCAGGGTGGTGACGCCGGACATCAGCGCTTCCTCAATCTGTTGCGGGCAGATGAAATGGATGTGGCTGTCGATGCCGCCCGCCGTGACAATCATGCCCTCGCCGGCGATGACTTCCGTGCCGGGGCCGATGACGATGTCAACAGCGGGCTGCACGTCCGGGTTGCCCGCCTTGCCGATGGCGGCGATGAGCCCGTCCTTGATGCCGATATCGGCCTTGACGATACCGGTGACGGCATCGACAATCAAGGCGTTGGTGATGACGGTGTCAACCGTGCCGGCGGCCAGGCGCTGGCCCTGGCCCATGCCGTCGCGAATCACCTTGCCGCCGCCGAATTTCACTTCCTCGCCGTAGCGCGTGTAGTCCTTCTCGACCTCGACGATGAGTTCGGTATCGGCCAGGCGCAGCCGGTCTCCCTTGCCATCGGCATGGGTCGGGCCGAACATTTCGGCATAGGCCTGACGGGAAATTTTTGTGCTCATAGCGCCCCCTGTATCAAGCCGCGAAAACCGTAAACCTTGCGTTCTCCGGCCAGCGCGACAAGTTGCACGGTGCGCGTCTGCCCCGGCTCGAAGCGCACGGCGGTGCCGGCTGCGATGTCGAGACGGAAGCCTCTGGCGGCTTCCCTGTCGAAGGACAGCGCGGCGTTGGTTTCAAAAAAGTGATAATGCGAGCCGACCTGAATCGGGCGGTCGCCGGTGTTGGCAACGACCAGCGTCAGCGTCGGCCGGCCAGCGTTGAGTTCCAGCTCGCCGGGTTCGACGAACATTTCTCCGGGAATCATCCGCGTCTCCTTACAGAATGGGGTGATGAACGGTGACCAGTTTGGTACCGTCAGGAAAAGTCGCTTCGACCTGGATTTCGGGAATCATCTCGGCGATGCCGTCCATCACGTCGGCGCGCGTCAGTATTTGGGCACCGTCGCTCATCAGTTCGGCGACGCTTTTGCCGTCGCGCGCGCCTTCGAGAATCGCGCAGGTAATCAGCGCCACGGCCTCCGGGTAGTTGAGCTTGAGGCCGCGCGCGCGGCGTCGCTCGGCGAGCAGCCCGGCGGTGAAGACGAGCAGTTTGTCCTTTTCTCTCGGGGTCAATTCCATGTACGCTCCTTGTTCAAGTGTTCCAGATGCGGGGATTCTGCGCCGGGCGACCGAGCAGGGCCGGACGCAGCAGATGCCAGAGTCCGGCGAACCACTGCCGGGCGGCTTCGCCATGGTGTCCAAGATAACGCGCGACGAGTAGTTCGGGCAAGGCCGTCAGCGCGTGCTCCGCGCCGTCGGCCGGGGCGATGGCGCGGCAGGCGGCGAGCAATGCGGCCACCTCGTCGCCGGCTTGCAGCGTGGCCAGCAGCGTCGCGCCGACGGACGCGCCGGCCCAGCCGACGGGGCTGGCGAGCAGCGCATCGGCGCCATCACCACTCGCGAGCTGCCCGCGTTCCAGCCACAGCGCGCGGCCTTCGCGCTCGATGCGCGTGTGCAGCGCAAGCTGCCCGTGCGTGAGACGTTCTCCCGACGCAGCGCGCCCGAGACAGAGGATTTCCCAACCCAGATAGCGCGCCCCGCCCGTCAGCGCGACATGCGTTTGCATGCGCGCCCGCGCGCCGTCGAAGACGATGCTCTCCTGCGGCAGCCATTCGAGGACGGCTTCATCGCCGACAGTGAAATCGAGCGATTGCCAGGCCTCCAGGCCGGCCGAACGATACCACTTGGCGGCCCCCGGCGTGGTGAGCTGCGCGTACGCCTGCGGCCCGACCCTGAGCGCGACAGACAGCCGGTCGCCGCCGGCGATGCCCGAGGGCGGATGCAGCAGGATGACCTGGCAAACCTCCCGCCCTTCGGGATAAAGCGCCTTTTGCACGCGCAGCGGACCGTGGTGGCGACGCTCGCCGAGAACCGTGCCAGCGTCCAGTCGCGTGAAACCGAGCGTGATTTCAGCATCCCAGTGGGCGGAAGAAGAGTTGTCCGTGGCGATGGCCATGTCTCCGGCGGAAGAAAGCACCACTCTACCGGACGCCATGCCTATACCGCCAGCGCCTCGCGCACGCCGTCCCTGTCCATGTCGGCGCCCAGGCCGCGCATGATGAACTCGCCGCGCTCCATCAGCAGGTAGTGGTCGGCGAGATCGCGCGCGAAATCGTAATACTGTTCGACCAGCAGAATCGCCACCTTGCCGGTTTCGGCGACCTTGCGGATCGCGTCCTGCGTTTGGCGGCGCTCCTCGACCCGGCGTTCCGTTTCGGAACCGCGTTGGGCGACGACGCGGATGGCGTGGCCGATATCCTTGATAATCGACGGCTGGATGCCCTCGGTGGGTTCATCGAGAATCAGCAGCCGGGGTTCCATGGCCAGCGCGCGACCGATGGCGAGCTGCTGCTGCTGGCCGCCGGACAGGTCGCCGCCGCGCCGCCGGAGCATGGTTTTGAGCACCGGGAAAAGCTCGAAAACAAGCTTGGGAATTTTCGCGCCAGCCGGCAGCGAGGCCAGCCCCATCAACAGGTTTTCCTCGACCGTCAGACGGGGAAAAATCTCGCGCCCCTGCGGCACATAGCCGATGCCGGAACGGACGCGTTCATGCGTGGGCGCGTGAGTGACATCCTGGCCGCCGAAAATGATTTGGCCGGATTTCGATTTGATGAGCCCCATCAGGCATTTCATCAGCGTCGTTTTGCCGACGCCATTGCGGCCCAGCAGGCTGGTGACTTTTCCGGCCTCGACCTCGAAGGAGAGGCCACGGAGGATGTGGCTGCCGCTATAGTATTGGTTGAGGTTTTCGACTTTAAGCATTTTTTGGATCCTCAAGCCCCTTTTCCCATTGCGTCCTGCGCTGCCCGACAACACAGGTAAGCGATTGGTGCTGAAATTTCCTTGTTTGGCGAACATTCCACCGAACGCAATAGTAAGCGTTCGGTGTTAAATCCCCCCTTGGGAGACGCCGAGCAACGGAGTCTTGAGCGGGGAAGTGGGCGAGCACTGTCTGAGGGCCGCAGGCCCGAGTTGCGCAGCCCCCGCTCAAGACGAGTAGCGCAGGGCACCCCGCCTCCGGCGGGGCGTCGACCCGGGGTCGCCTTTTCTTTGGCTACTTTCTTTTGGCGAAGCAAAAGAAAGTATGCCCGCGCGTCAGGCGCGGAACGGAACGCCTGTTTAAACCCAAACCCTCCCCTCACCCGCCCCTGCCGGGGCACCCTCTCCCACAAGGGGAGAGGGGAAGCAAACGCTTGGCCAATCACCAAAAAATCATCTCCCAAGATACACCTCAATCACCCGTTGATCGTTCTGCACGGCATCGAGATCCCCTTCAGCCAGCACCGACCCCTCATGCAGAACAGTGACCTTGCCGCCAAGCGCCTTGACGAAAGCCATGTCGTGCTCAACCACCACCAGCGAGTGTTTCCCCGCCAGTGAAACAAACAATTCGGCGGTGCGCATCGTCTCGTCGTCGGTCATGCCGGCGACCGGCTCGTCGAGCAGCAGCAGACGGGGATCCTGCATCAGCAGCATGCCGATTTCCAGCCATTGTTTCTGGCCGTGCGAGAGCAGCCCCGCCGGACGGTCGGTTTCGCCGTCGAGGCGGATCAGGCGCAGGGTGTCGGCAATGCGGTCGCGGTCTTCGTCGCGCAGACAGGCGGTCAGCGTGACGCGCGCGCGCTTGTCGGTGGTCATGGCCAGTTCAAGGTTTTCGAATACGCTGTGATGCTCGAAGAGCGTCGGTTTCTGGAATTTACGGCCGATGCCGGCCTGCGCAATTTCCGCTTCCGTGAGACGCGAAAGATCAATGCTCTGGCCGAAGAAAGCCGTGCCGGAATCGGAACGCGTCTTGCCGGTGATGACGTCCATCATCGTCGTCTTGCCGGCGCCGTTCGGGCCGATGATGCAGCGCAGCTCGCCGGCGTCGATCATGAGATTCAACTTGTTCAGCGCCTTGAAACCGTCGAAGCTGACCGTGATTTCGTCCAGATAGAGGATGACATTGTGCGAAATGTCGAGCGCGTGTTGCCGGGCCGGATAGCCGAACGGACTGTTTTCGTCGAGCTCGATGCCGATGATTTTGCGCAGCACGTCCCTGGCGCTCATGCTTTTGCCTGACGCAACATCCGCCACAAACCGACCAATCCTTGCGGCAGCAGCAGGGTGACGACGATGAATAAGAGACCGAGGAAGAACAGCCAGTATTCCGGGAAGGAGACGGTAAACCAGCTCTTGGCCAGATTGACCGCGAAAGCGCCGACGATCGGGCCGATCAGCGTGCCGCGTCCGCCGACGGCGACCCACACGGCGATCTCGATCGAGTTGGCGACGCTCATTTCCGACGGGTTGATGATACCCACCTGCGGCACGTACAGCGCCCCGGCGATGCCGCACAGCATGGCCGACAGCGTCCAGATGAACAGCTTGAACCACAGCGGGTCGTAGCCGATGAACATGACGCGCGATTCGGCGTCGCGGATCGCCGTGAGCACGCGGCCGAACTTCGAGGCGACCAGCCAGCGGGCGAAAACGAAAGTCGCGGCCAGCACGCTCGCCGTGATGCCGAACAGCACCAGCCGCGTTTCGGGGGAGGTGATCGTGTAACCCAGCACGCGCTTGAAATCGGTGAAGCCGTTGTTGCCGCCGAAGCCGGTTTCGTTACGGAAGAAGAGCAGCATCGCCGCGTAAGTCAGCGCCTGGGTGATGATCGAAAAATAGACGCCCTTGATGCGCGAGCGGAAGGCGAAGTAGCCGAAGATAAAGGCGACCAGCGCCGGCACGGCGATCACCAGCAGCGCCGCCCACAGGAAATTGTCGCTGCCGGTCCAGTACCAGGGCAGTTCCTTCCAGTCGAGGAAGACCATGAAATCCGGCAAATCGCTGTGATAACTGCCGTCGCGGCCGATCTGGCGCATCAGGTACATGCCGAAGGCGTAGCCGCCGAGCGCGAAGAAAATGCCGTGGCCGAGCGAGAGGATGCCGCCGTAGCCCCAGATCAGGTCCATCGCCACGGCGACAATGGCGTAGCACATGATTTTGCCGAGCAGCGTGATGGCATAGGTCGAGACGTGGAAGACGTTTCCGGGCGGCAAGGCCAGATGCAGAATGGGAACAAGCAGCAGCGTGACGGCGAGGAAGGCGGCGAGGGCGAGCTGCTGCCGGGCATCGAGCGCTTCAAGGAAACGGAAAACGAAGGCTTTTCTCATGGCGGGATTCAATACGCTCAATCGACGGATCGGCCCTTCAGGGCGAACAAACCCTGCGGGCGTTTCTGGATGAAGATAATGACGAATACCAGCACGACGATCTTGGCGATCACCGCGCCGGACCAGCCTTCAATCAATTTGGTGACCACGCCCAGCCCGAGCGCGGCCCAGACCGCACCGGCCAGTTGCCCGACGCCGCCGAGAACGACGACCATGAAGGCGTCGACGATATACCCCTGTCCCATGTCCGGCCCGACGTTGGATATCTGCGACAGCGCCAGTCCGCCGAGGCCGGCGATGCCGGCGCCGAGCGCGAAGGCCAGGGTGTCGACGCGCGCCGTCGGCACGCCGACACAGGCGGCCATGGCGCGGTTCTGCGTCACCGCGCGCACGAACATGCCGAGCCGCGTCCTGTTCATCAACACCCACATCAGCAGCAGCACGCATAATGCAAAACCGATAATGACGATGCGGTTCAAGGGCAGCGGCAGATTGGCGATCGGCTCGATGCTGCCCGACATCCAGCCGGGATTGGCGACTTCCACGTTCTGCGCGCCGAACAATACGCGCGCGGCCTGAATCAGCATCAACGACAGTCCCCAGGTGGCAAGCAGCGTTTCCAGCGCGCGCCCGTACAACCAGCGGATGACGGTGCGCTCCATGAGCACGCCGATCAGCGCGGCGGAGAAAAAGGCCAGCGGAACCGCCGCCGGCAGATACCAGTCGATGGCGTTCGGAAAATAATTCCGGAACAGGCTCTGCGCGGCGTAGGCCGAATAGGCGCCAATCATCAGCAGTTCGCCGTGCGCCATATTGATGATGCCCATCACGCCGTAAGTAATCGCCAGCCCCAGCGCGCCGAGCAGCAGAATGCTGCCGAGCGACAGGCCGGAAAAGATGCGGCCAATCGTCTCGGCGCGGGACAGGCGGGCATCGATAGCTTTCACCGCCGAAATTGCCGCGTAGCGCACCCGCGAATCGGGGTCGCCAGTCTGGCCTGCCTTGCCACCGGTCTGACCACTGAGCGGCAGCAACAGGTTTTTCACCGCCGGCGACGACGACCCGGACAAGGCGCGCACGGCGGCCAGACGAGCGGCCGGATCGTTGTTCGCCAGATTGGCCTGGGCGTGTGCCAGCGTGAGCAAGGCTTTGATTTCCGCGTCGCTTTCCTTCTCCAGCGCGCGCGCAATGAGCGGCGCCATCCCGGCGTCAACCTTGCTCTGCAAGCGCTGCGCCGATTCCAGGCGCGCCGCCGGGTCGGAATCGAACAGCTTCAACGCGGCCAGCGCGCTGGCCAGCTCGCGGCGAATACGATTGTTTACCGTGACCGCTTCGGCGTTCTCCGGCGCTGGCACAGGCGCGCCAGTCGCCGCATCGAAAACCTTGTCGCCATCGACGATTACCACCTGTTCGCCCGCCAGCGCCAGACCATCTTCCGACATCGCCTTGAGAATGCGCAGCGCGTCGGGATCGGATGTCCGCGCCAGCGTCTGGATGGCCGCGATTTTGACGTCCGAATCCTCGTCGGCCAACTGGCGCACCAGCGCCGCATCGGGCGTCGCTTGCGCCACGGTGGCGCAAGCGAATATCAACAAGGCCAACAGAGTTTTGAACATGAAGCTTTCCTGGTGCGAATTGATTTCATCGTCATTCCCGCGAAGGCGGAAATCCAGTATTTCCAGCCAGAATGGCTGCCAATACAAATTGAGCTTCGAGAGAGCTTACGGAGTATGGCCCGAACCGGGAATACGACAAATGGCGTATAGCCTCCCGGAAACTACGGCGATGCCAGCCCGACTTCGTCGATTCCCACTTCTCAGGGGACCAGTTTAGTAAAGCCAGCAAGGACGTGGCAGCAAGAGAACCTATTTTGCCGAATCCGAATCAGCAAAACCAGGCATGGGACAGGGCGACCTGCGACATGACCTCAACCTGACCTCAACCATTCCAAGCGCCCGGCGCGGACCGCATGCTGGGCGGTATGAGGGGTACGGCCCACCAGGATCGCCCTCTATGCCGATCGCAAAAAACCGGCCGGCGCGGCCTTTGGGTCCGGGCGCCTCTTTCCCTATGTATTCGGCAACACCCGCACCTCGCGCTGCGGGAAAGGAATCGCAATGCCTTCCTTGCGGAAAACACGCAGGATTTCGCGGTTGATGTCCGAACGGACGCCGCCGGTGCCAAGCTCGGGGTCGCCGACCCAGAATCCGAGTTCCAGCAGGATGGCGCTGTCGGCGAATTCCGTCAGCGCGACACCCGGTTTGGGATCGGCGAGCACCCTGGGATGCGCCTGCGCAATTTCGACCATGAGCTTGATGGCCTTCTCGACATCGGTATCGTAGGCCACTCCGACCGTGGTCGCCACGCGGAGCCGTTTGTCCGAAAACGACAGGTTGCGCACCGTATTTCCCACCAGATACTCGTTCGGAATGAGGACTTCCGTTCCGGACAAGGTCTGCAACACAGTGTAGCGCGTGGTGATGCGCGTCACCGTGCCGGTCGTGCTGCTGTCGAGCGTAATCAGGCTGCCGAGACGGATCGAGCGGTCGAGCAGGATGATGAAGCCGCTGACGTAATTGCTGGCGATTCTCTGCAAACCCATGCCCAGGCCCACGGCCAGGGCGCCGCTGAAAACGGACAGCGCCGTCACGTCGATGCCGATCAGCGACAGGCTGAGCAGCAAGGCGATCACCGACAGCAGCGCCTTGGCTATCCGGACCAGCACTTCGCGCAGATTGGCGTCTATTTCCCGGACCGCCATCAGGCGGCGCTCGAGCAGAGTGGCAATCCATAGCGCGGCGAGCAGCGTGATGCAGACGGTCACGGCCCCTTGCAGCAACATCCACAGATCGAACTCCTGCTTGCCGACTTTGAACGATACCTGCTCCAGCCCCGCGATAATCGGATCGGCCAAGCCCGTCATTTCGAGAACCATGCCAATCCAGATGGCGAAGCTCGTAAACCGTTCAAAGCTCTTCAGAAAGTTGCCGTAAGGAAAAACGCCGCGCAAGGTGTAAACAAAAATGCGCACCAGAACCCAGGAAACGAGCAGCAATAAGGCGACGCTGAGCAGCGCCAGATGGCCCACCTGGAGATATTCGAGGGTCCAGCGCAAGGTCGCGACCAATACGAGCGCGATCAGGGGGAAGGCGATGCGATTGAGGCTGCCGGCGCCGAAGGCGAGAAGCGCGTTGCCCCCCTCCGTTCCGTGCGCATATCCGCTGTCACGCCGCAAACGATAGGCCAGCCACCAGGAGATGCCAAGAATCACCAGCAGCGCGCCGGCCAGGCAGTAAAACTCGACCGTATTCAGATTGGCCCAAAGATCCTGCAACAGGGCAAAGTTTTTCGTTTCGTTCATCGCCGCTCCATAACCGTAGCAAAAAAACCATCCGTACCGTGTCGATCCGGCGTCAGGCGCAGACGTTCGCCGGCATCGACCCCAATGCCCTGCCCGCGCAGCACCTCCCCGGCGGATAGCGGCGCAAACTCGGGATGCCCGGCGAGGAATCCATCGACCACCCCGTCGTTTTCGCCGGCAAGCAAGCTGCAGGTGGCATAAACCAGGCGCCCGCCCGGCTTGACCAGCTTCGCCGCCGCCCGCAGGATCGATGCCTGTTTGACCGTCAATTCCGCGATGCTCTCCGGCGTATGCCGCCATTTCAGGTCGGGATTGCGCCGCAGGGTGCCCAGACCCGAACACGGCGCATCGACCAGCACGCGGTCCAGTTTGCCGGCCAGCCGCTTCACCTTGATGTCATTTTCCGAATCAATGCGCACCGGATGCACGTTGGAGAGCCCGGAGCGGGCCAGCCTGGGCTTCAATTTGGCGAGGCGTTTCTCGGCAACGTCGAACGCATACAGCCGCCCTTGCGAGTGCATCATCGCGCCCAGCAGCAGGGTTTTTCCGCCCGCGCCGGCGCAAAAATCGGCGACCATCTCGCCTCGTTTGGGCTGCAAAAGGAAACCCAGCAACTGGCTGCCTTCGTCCTGCACCTCGACACTGCCGTCGAGAAAGAGCGGATGGCGCGACAAGGACGGCTTGTCGTCCAGGCGGATGCCGAGCGGGGAATATTGACACGCCCTGGCGCCGACACCCTCCGCGTGCAGCGCCTCCAGCACCGCGTCGCGCCCGGTCTTCTGCGTATTCACCCGCAGGTCGAGGGGCGCCGCCTGGTTGAGGCTGTGTACCAACTCATCCAACTCATCCGCCGCATACTGGCCGACAAGCGCCTCATACAGCCAGTCCGGCAGGTCAAGGCGCACGGCGGCCGGCAATTCATCGAGCCGAACGGCTTTGGCCCGGGCCAGCCACTCGCCTTCGGATTCGCTGAGCACGGGTTCCAACTCGCGCCGGTTCAATCCTTGCCCGAAAATCAGCGCGGACAGCACCAGCCGACGCGAAGTGACATCATCGAGACAGCGGGCGGACAGCGAACGTTTGTGGCGCAGCACGGCATAAACCGTCTCGGCGATGAAGGCGCGATCCTTGTGACCCAATTCACGATGCTGACGGAAATAGCGCGACACGACCGAATCGGCGGCGAACGGAGAACGCAGCAACTCGGCGAGCAGAAACTCGGCCTGTTGGAGGAGGAGAGGTGTGAATCGAATTTCCCGCATTTTCGGCATTTTCCGAATTTTCCTTATTTTCTTTATTGCTGCTGCCCGAACAGGATTTCAGTGGCCACCTGCACGAAAGCATTGCCTTTGTTGTCAACAAGACGGATTTTAACCGGTAGCAGACGATACTCGTAGGCCAGCCAGATGTCCGTGGCTCTCTCGCCGGAGGTGCGCAAATGGCGCGCGCGCATCTCTCCCAAGGGAATCTCGATATTTTCGTCGCCCAGATTTTTCAGACGGTATTCGCTGTATTTCCTGCCGGTGGCGAGCGACATCGACCGCGTCTGACTGGGCGCCAAATCCAGAAAGCCCAGATGGTAATAAAGCGAGAGAAGGTCTTGCGCCCCCAGGTCGAGCGTATGGTCCTTGTCGCTGCTCACGCGGATTTTCATGCTCTCCCAGTCGAACAGGGCGCGTTCCTTCGCCTTCTTTCCCGAACGCATGACGCCGAATACCTCCGGTTGCAAGCCCTTGTCCGAAATCCGTCCGAGACTTTCCATGCCGATATTCACCGAGCGAATCAGCCACGCCAGCCCTGTCGTCTCAACCGACGAAACAATGCGATAAGCACCCGCCTCGAACGACCATTCCTGACGCGCGATGCCGACCTCGAAGCCCGAATCGCCCATCTCCACCCGAAAACGGATGCGTCCGCTTGGCGGCAAGCGTTCGGAGGAAACCGCCGGCGCGGCCGATTCGGCAAGCGCGGCTTCGACCGACGGCGCTATGCCGGAAAGGCTTTCGTTTTCGGCCAGCGGCTCTGGCGTCGCGCTCGGGATGAACGGTTCCGACGCAGTAACAGCAGGCGTAGACAAAACAGGCTTCACAGGCTTCCTTGCTTTCCTGGGCTTTCGCGGCGAAGACGGCAGGGGCGGTTCGCGAACCGCCCTTGCGCTGTTTTCAAGCGTCTCGCGGGGAGAGGGAACAGGAAGCGCAGGCAACGGCTCCGGCTTTGCAATACGGAGTTTCGCAATCAGGGGAAGCGCCTCGGGCTCGGACGCCGAATCGATTTTCGGCACGAGCAGCACGGCAACATGAATACCCAGCGAAGCGGCGAAGGCGACGAGCAAGGCAAGGGAAAAGGTGACGGGAAATCTGAAGGACATGAGCCCATACTCTTATACTCTTACCGGCACTCAGGAACCCGTGGCGAAATCAGCTTCACGGCGGCATCCTGCTCTGCGTCCAGCGCGACGCGCCCATCGACGACACTCAAGCGGCCTTCGGCAAACCAGCGGATAGCCAGGGGATAGAGCCGATGTTCCATCTCCAGCACACGCGCCGCCAGACGGGCCGCGTCATCGCCGTCGAGCACCGGCACGGCGGCCTGCGCGATGATGGGTCCGTGGTCGAGCGTCGGAGTCACGAAATGCACCGTACAGCCATGTATCCGCACGCCTTCGTCGAGCGCGCGCTGATGGGTATGCAGCCCAGGAAAGGCCGGGAGCAGAGACGGATGGATGTTAATCAGCCGTCCGGCGTAACGCATGACGAAATCATCACTCAGAATACGCAGGAATCCCGCGAGCACGACAATATCCGGAGCATAGGCATCGATGGCTTCGGCCAGGGCGGCATCGAAGGCTTCCCGCCCTGAATACTGCGTGTGGTCGACCACCCGTGTCGGAATACCGCGCGAGGCGGCAATTTCCAGACCCGGCGCATCGGGCCGGTTGGAAAGCACCGCCGCCACGCGCACCGGGAGAGAACCGTCGGCCACGGTGTCAATCAACGAGGCCATATTGCTGCCGCGTCCGGAAATAAGAATGACGGTGGATTTCATCGCGGGAATCAGTCCGGAGCCGCCAGGCCTTCGAGCAACTGCTGCAACTCGCCGCTCTCGAACATCTCGCGCATGATGTCGCAGCCGCCGATGAACTCGCTGCGGACGTAGAGCTGCGGAATGGTCGGCCAGTCGGAAAATATCTTGATTCCCTCGCGGATTTCCGGCTCTTCAAGCACATCGACGCTGAAGAACAGCGGCAGGTTGCACGCTTGCAGAATCCGTACCGCCGTCGCCGAAAAACCGCACATCGGCAATCGCGGCGTGCCCTTCATGTAAAGCACGACCGGGTTGCCCGACACCTGTTCCTTGATGATTTCCTGTACATCCATGAAAACAAACCTTTCAGAAAGTGTTTAAGAAATTAATCATGATTCCTGAGTTCTGCGAACTTGCCTGCCATTGTCGGATTGCCACGGGTCAGCTTCTTGATTGTCATGTCCTGCGCTTTATCGTTCGCAAGACGAAGATTCCTATTGGTACCGAGCAAGGCATCTTTCGTTTTCTGCAAATGATCGATGGACTTGTCGATTTCTTCGATTGCAGTTTGGAATTGCCTGGAGGCGAGATCGTAGTTCTTTGCAAATCCGGTCTTGAACGTCTCCAACTGGATTTCGAAGTTCGTGATGTCGATGTTTTGCGCCTTCACCAGCGCCAGCTCCGATTTGTACTTGAGCGAGTTCATCGCCGCATTGCGCAACAGGGTGATGATGGGAATGAAGAATTGCGGACGGACGATGTACATCTTCGGGTAGCGGTGGAGCACATCGACGATCCCGGTGTTGTATAGCTCGCTGTCGGGTTCGAGCAGGGAGACCAGAACCGCGTATTCGCACCCCTTCTCGGCGCGGTCCCTGTCGAGTTCCTTCAGGAAGTCTTCGTTCTTCTTTTTGGTGGCGGTTTGATCACTCTCGTTCTTCATCTCAAACATGATCGAGACGATCTCGACACCTGTCTCATCCGCGTCGCGAAAGATGTAATCACCCTTGCTGCCGCTGCGCGCGTCGTTGTCCTTCTCGAAGTACGCCCTCGGAAATGCGGTAGCGCGAATTCGGTTGAACTCGGTCTCGCAGTGTTGTTCAAGGGTTTCGCCAACCATCTTGGTCGATAGCCGCGCCTTCATGTCCCGAAGGCGCTCGATCGCATCATCGCGATCCTTGATCTGCGTCTCGTACTTTTCTTTCAGCGACTTTTCGGCAAGATGTTTTTCAAGCTCAACCCGTTGCAAACCGCTCTTCAGTTCGTCGCGTTCCTTTTCGACGGCACTGACTGCCTCGGTTACCGCAAGTTTCCGCGCGACCTCGCCGGCATCGAGTCTGGCCTTCAGCGCCTGTATCTCGGCATCCTTGGCAAAGGCGGCCTTCTGCAATTCACTGGCGACCCTGGCCTGGGCGAGTTCGACGGCGTTTCGCTTGTCCTGCTCGGCCAACTCAAGCCGTTCATGCAGTTGCTTCTCGAAATCGCCATCGCGAACCTGCTTCAAGATGTCCGCGTAGCCAGCCTCATCAATCTTGAATGCCTTCCCGCAATGCGGGCAGATGATTTCATGCACCTCTACACTCCTGTATGAATTTCATTCACGCCTCAGCACGCATTAGCGAGACATGGCCACCACTCACCCGCTCTATCCCTGCGCCGTCCCGCCAGGAAGCCACTTCCCGGAACCCGGCCTCCGATAACAGCTCACGCACCGCAAGCGCCTGATTGTAACCGTGTTCCATCAACAACCAGCCATCGGGCTCCAGATGGCGCGACGCGGCCGCGACGAGGCGGCGAATGCAAGCCAGCCCGTCGCCCCCCTTGACACCATCGGAGAGCGCCTGCGGCGGTTCGAACGGCAAGCCGTTCAGCGCGAGATGCGGGTCGCCGTCGACCACATAGGGCGGATTGGACACGATGAGGTCAAAGCGCTCATCACCGAGCGGCGCGTACCAGTCGCCTTCCAGAAAACGCACCGCAGCGCCATGCCGCGCCGCGTTGGCCCGCGCCACATCGAGCGCGGCGGCGGAAATGTCGGTCGCCGTCACCCCGGCTTGCGGACACCGGCGCGCGAGCAGAACCGCCACGATGCCGGAACCGGTGCCAAGATCGACGATACGCGGCTTATCCAGCCCTTGCGCGCGCCGCGCCGCGAGATCGACAAGCAACTCCGTCTCGGGACGCGGAATCAATACGGCGGGGTTGACCACGAACTCCAGACCGCCAAACCAGGCGCTGCCGACAAGATAAGCAAGCGGCTCGCCCGCCGCACGGCGCGAAACCAGTTCCTCGAAATGCGCCGCCTGCGCTTCGCTCATCGCGCGTTCCGGATGCGCGATCAGCTCGGCGTGCGTGCAGCCGCAAACGTGCTCCAGCAACAAGCGCGCGTCGAGCCGTTCAATACGCCGTGCCGCCTGCCGCCAGGCGTCGCCAAGGCATGTCGATGGAGTCATTCCTGACAAATCCGCTTGATGATCTCGTAAATCCAGCTTGTGACCATGCGCGTATCGTGCAACAGGCGCGTGCGCAGCTTCGGGTCGAGCCACTGGCGCAGATTGTCGAGTCACACCAATGTTGGGGTTCCACTCACCCCAACCTTGCGGGCTCACGCATGAGTTTTCACCCATTCACGCATCCGTATCGGCCCGCCAATGTCACCAGTTCGACCAAGAGAGAGGTTTAAACAATCTCTGTGGGCGAGTGTGTTTTGAGCCAGTCAGTCAAGGCGGCATTGATACGGGTTTGCCAGCCCTTGCCGGTCGCACGAAAAGCCAACTCAACATCTGGCGCCAGGCGAATATTGGTATTTCTGCGCGGAGTGTCGACCAGCGGGCGACCCACACGGCGCACAGCAATTTTTTCATGTAATTCCGCACGCGAATGGCTAACGATAGCCCCTTTCCAGAATGCAGATACCGCCGCCTCGTCGTTCGGATCGTAGGGGCAGTCAGGATCTTCAACATAATCCGGCGCAGCCGCCAGCGCAGCCGCCAAGGATTCAGCCGAAGGCAAAGGCATAGTATTTTTTTGTCTCATGCTTGCTCCCATCTCGACAAGAAATAACGTGGGCAGAAGATCCGCGATCAGTCCAAACCAGATACACAACACGTCCATGCAGCCAGCAAAGCGAGCGCAGACGCTTTTCACCATAGGCTTCAGTGTCATCCTCCCATGTGTACATAGGGAAGTCGAACACTGATTCAACGCTTGCAAGGTCAATGCCATGACTGTCAATGTTCAGCAGTCGCTTGGGTTCATCCCAAGTGATCATGATTTATTGTGCGCGCAAAAATTCATGGGTGCAATTGTACGCGTTTTCAAGCAACGGCCAGCATCAGGTACACTACCTGCTCAATAGATTGGAAGAATGTCCGTACTGCACTTACGCCATGAGTTTGTAAGACAATATCCGCATCGTCCGCAGCAAACACCCGCCAGAAACCGACTTCCAAAGTTAACGCCAGCTCAATGAAAATGCCCGCAAAACGGCGATGGATTGTGCCGATTCTTATCCTGCCGATGAATGTGCTCATCTTCATTCCGGCCGTCATCCTCTGGCTGACGAACTATCAATGGACAGCAAACCATCCCTTGCTGCTGGTCGTCGGCGGGATGTTCCTGCTTTTGGGTCTGGGCCTGGCCTCATGGACGATGTGGCTCTTTCATTCTATCGGGCAGGGAACGGCGGCGCCCTGGGACCCGCCCCAACGTCTCGTCGTGGCCGGACCTTATCGCCATGTGCGAAATCCCATGCTGACCAGCGTGTTCATCATGCAGGCCGCCGAGGCGCTTCTGCTGAATTCATGGGCAATCGCCATCCTTCTGGTCATCTTCGTCATCGGCAATATGCTCTACTTCCCGCTTGTGGAAGAAAAGGCGCTTGAGAACCGCTTTGGCGAGGCCTATCGGGAATATAAACGGCATGTTCCCCGATGGGTGCCGTGTTTACGCCCTTGGCGCGCAACATAGGGGCGATAGCCAATGACGAGAATGAGGTCGAGGTTGTAGTAAGCGATGCTTCGCTTCACTTCGCGATGGCCCTCTGTTTGAACTGTTAAGGATTCCTTAACAGTTGCTTCGGGCGTCAATTCTCCTTCACCAAAAATGTTCTTTGTGTAGATTGAAATATTGTGTTTGGTGGTCTGGAAAAGCTCGGCAATTTCCAATTGCGTGAGCCAAATCGTCTCCGCTTCCACGCGCAGGTTGAGACGAGTTTATCCGTCGTTGGAAGTACAGAGAATTAAATTTTCCATGTCTTACTCAACGCTGCCTCATGTTGCTATGAAAAATTGGCTTGAATAGTAGATTAGGCTGTAGATTGGACTGCTTGGGTTAGGTGGCGAGAGAACTCATTGATCAATTCCGAGGCTGTGATGTCTCGCCGAAGTCGGATGTTATTTTCTGAGTAACCACCAAGCAAGCGGAGTTCACTCGATATTACTCCGACATCGCACTCCGATATTCCTTTGGCGGTAGCAAATACGTCGCCAGCATGCCCTGAGATTGGCGGCTTATCACCATAGAGTAACTTCAAATTCAGAGGATGGAATGCAAAGCCGAGAAATACCAATACCTTGGAAGATTGTATCACCGCGCGAATTGACTTAATTTCACTGTCTGAATCATCGAATCCCTCGGTGAAAGTCTTCAATTGTTTCGCATAATCAATCAAGTGGCCGGACATGGGTTGCTCTCCAAAATCGAAAAAGTGTCTGCCATTCTCGAACCGCATAGGCCCAACGGACCCGTATGGATAGTATATAGCTAACTTCGAGATCACGCGTTCTGCTTCCTCGAGTTTGACTTGATAGTAAGTCATGAGCGCCTCACGAAGAAAGTGTTTTGCACATCGATCATAGTTGAAAGAGATGATCGCCAAGCGCGAGAGTCTGTCATCAATGTCTTCCCAGCTACATTGCTGGGTCAATATTTTGAACAGATTAACGAACCAAGTTTCCTCCAAGTTCGAGAAATTTAGGTTGTTGTTGGCATTGCTTCGATCCAAAAAGAGCTTGCTTTCCTTTTCGGCGCTAAGAATGCACGCGGCAATTGCAAGCTTTCCGACTTCGGCAATTCTTTGGTTCGTGCGGTGACTGTCAATAAAGTTGTCAATTGAAGGCGCTAGGATCATTGCATTGTGAATCGTCCGTGCGGCGTCTAAGTAATCAATGATAGATATGGATTTGGTATGCCCAAGTTCTTGTAAGAACAACCGTATATTCCTGTCTCCACCTGTTATCTCGTCGAAATTACTCACTTCGAAATTGACTACATCAGCAATCTTCATCTTCAGCTCAGAGCCAAGTGGCATATTTACTTCCTTGCTGGCTCCAGCGCCAAGTACAAGAACGAGAGGTGTGCTTGTCGTCACGTTTTCATCCTTTTCTGTCAAAAACGTCTCTCTGCCAAGACGAGGGAATTGGAGAGAAAATGGAAACCGCCGAAGTAAAATTTCTCGTCAGTCTGAAAGCCTGAAAACGAATCAATGAGCACCTATTCTTTGAAGCTCTTTTATTGCTGGTTCATGACCTTGCGCGGCAGCCTTGCGGTACCAATTAACGGCTTCTGCATAATTCCGAGTTACACCTTCAGCGTGGAAGTACGCCCATCCGAGATTGGTTTGAGCATCCGCATCACCTTGTTCGGCAGCCTTGCGAACCCACTTAATAGATTCTGAATAATTCCGCATCACACCCCGACCTTCGTGGAACATATACCCAAGGTTGTTTTGGGCACCCGCAAACCCCTGCTCGGCAGCCTTGCGATACCAATTAACTGCTTCTGCATCATTCTGAGTAACGCCAAAACCGTTTTGGAATATCCATCCAAGGTTATTTTGGGCAGCCGCAAATCCCTGTTCAGCAGCCTTGCGATACCAATTAACTGCTTCTGCATAATTCTGTGCCACACCCTGACCGTTTTCGAACATCCACCCAAGGCTATTTTGAGCAACCGCATGTCCCTGTTCAGCGGCCATACGAAAATACTTGGCTGCTTCTACATCGTTCTTTTCGACACCGTTACCGTTTGAGTACATCAGCCCAAGTCTAAATTGCTCATCTGCATTTTTTTGGAACTCTGGTTTTCCGTATTCCGGGTCAGAAAAAGGATTTGCAACTTGTTCATCTGCATTTTTTGATGATTCAGTTTTTCGGGATTCCGGGGCGTCAGACAGGCTGGCGCTTTGCTTCGCCCCATCCTTTTCCCAAGGCTGTTGGTTCCCGGAAAATTCCCTAGGACTCTGCGACCTCTGCTGTTCAGATTTCTGAACTGATTTCCCCACTAAATCCATTGTTCCTACAAACATGAGCGTCAGGACGATCAAGGAAACGGCAGCCGCCATGCGGATAAATCCCACATCGCCATAGGAAACCGAGTATCCAGTTTCCATATCCCAACTGGTCTGTTTGTTCTTTTTCAGCTTTCCATGCTGATAGGCTATGAAAAATAAAGAAACCACAGGAATACCAAGCCCCATGCCTCTTACAAAGCAGAGCAAAGACCGTTTGATGGCTAACGAAATATCTCCGTCTGATGGGGGCGAAACATGGATGTTAAATAGCAATCTCCCAATGGAAGACCCAAAGAGATGCAACACTACCCCATCAACAATCTGAATAATCAATACAAACGGGATAGGCAACAACAAAGGATTGATACTTGATAAATCAATCTTGAAAATTACGATAACAAAAACAAGGAATAGAAAATATACAAACTGGTCAATAAATTTTGCAAAGAATCTTTTCCATGGACAGGGTTCTTCTTCGGATTCCGCGCCAGTTTCGATAACATCAATTTTTTCTATTGACGGAATTTTTTTATCAACAATGGGAATATTCTTGGCTTCTGGCTCTGCCTTGTGAACCTGTGGCGCCGTTTGTTTTTCATTGGCTACGGGAACATCCTCCGCCTCAGCCTGCTGTGGTTGAGGTGTAATTTTGTTGGCCGCCGCACGCTGCAAATTTTCTACACGCAATCTGATGTAGCAAGGCGCGATCTTGCTCTTGTCGCCGTTACTTTCAACCAGCGCCCTTGCGTGAATGGAATGAACAAGCTTGTTTGCCTTCACTTCCAGCAAAGCGATTTCGTAAAATTTGTCTTCTTCGGACATGGCGGATGCCCTCGTTTCGTTAGGTCATGCTTGTCAATATATACGCAGATTCGAGTTCGCCGTCCATGATCGCGTCGATTTTGACCAGCGGATGAGTAAAAATCTGTCTCAAAAAATCATGAAAGGCGTTTGAGCAATCATCACTATGTTGGCCGCTAGCCCTGATTCCTAGAACAATCGCCAGTATAATCGCCATGGCTTTGGAACTCACTTATGGAAACTGTTAACGAGAAAGACAAAATCCTCGAACTGCTGCGTCAGATTGCGGCAGGGACGCTCACGCCCGATGATGCTTTGTCGCGTCTGCAAACCCTGCCTTTCGAGGATATCGGCTTTGCCAAGCTGGATCTGCATCGAGGTCTGCGTCAGGGCGTCGTGGAGACGATCTATGGGGGCGGGAAGACTCCGCAGCAAATCGTCGCCATCGTCCTCAAAATGCGGGAAAGGGGTTTGCGCAATATTCTCGTTACTCGCATTGCTCAGGAGGCGGTGGATGCACTTCTTACCGCCGAGGTTCCCCTCGTCCATCATCCACTTCCCCGGCTGGCGCTGGCGCTGCCGGAGACGCCCGCGCGGCTGGCCGGCTGCGTCGTCGTCGCTTCGGGCGGCACCAGCGATCTCTCCGTTTGCGAGGAGGCGGCGCTGACCTGCGAGGCCCTGGGTAACCGCGTGGAGCGGCTTTATGACGTGGGCGTTTCCGGCCTGCATCGCCTGCTGGCGCAGCAGGAAACGCTGACTCAGGCCCGTGTGGTGATTGTGGTGGCCGGCATGGAGGGCGCGCTGGCGAGTGTCGTCGGCGGTCTGGTGAGCTGCCCGGTGATCGCGGTGCCGACCAGCGTCGGCTACGGCGCGAGTTTCGGCGGCGTTGCCGCCTTGCTGGCGATGCTCAATTCCTGCGCCAGCGGGGTGGCGGTGGTGAATATCGACAACGGTTACGGCGCGGGCGTGTTGGCGAGCCGGATCAATACAATGAAAAGTGAATCGTGAAATCATTGAATACGCTTTATCTGGAGTGCGCCATGGGCGCCGCCGGCGATATGCTGATGGCGGCGCTTTATGAACTGCTGGAGGATAAGGACAGGCAGGACTTTCTCCGGGAAATCAACGCGCTCGGTTTGCCGGAGGTGAAGGTTTCCGCTACGGGCGCGGTGAAATGCGGCATCACCGGCACGCGGATGGTGGTGAAAATCGGCGGCGAGGAAGAACACAGCCATGACCATGACCTGGCCCCGAGTGGGCATCACCATCCTCACGAACATGAACATGCACACTCGCCGCATGGGCATGAACACGGACATCACCACGAACATGCTCGTACCCATGCTTCGGTGGGCTTCAGCGAAATCGAGACCTTGCTGGCGCGTCTGCCCGTCTCGCCTCGCGTGCGCGAACACGCTGCCGCGGTTTATCGGCTGATTGCCGAAGCCGAGGCCGCCGTTCATGGCCGTCCGGTGGAGCAAATCCATTTTCATGAAGTCGGACAGATGGACGCCGTCGCTGATATCGTCGGTGTCTCGATGCTGCTGGAGCGCCTGGGGCCGGAGCGCATCGTGGCCTCGCCCGTCCATGTGGGCGCGGGTCACGTACACACCGCGCATGGCATTCTGCCCGTGCCCGCGCCGGCCACGGTCCGGCTGCTTCAAGGAATTCCCTGTTACGCCGGACAAATTCAGGGGGAATTGTGCACGCCCACCGGAGCCGCGCTGCTGCGGCATTTCGTCGCCGAGTTCCGTCCGCTGCCACCGATGCGCGTGGAAAAAACCGGCTACGGCATGGGTGCCAAGGATTTTGCCGCCGCCAACTGCGTGCGCGCCTTCCGGGGCGAGTGTGATGATGACGCTTCAGAAGCCAACGACGCTGTGGCGGAGCTTTGCTGTAATCTGGACGACATGTCAGGGGAAGCCATCGGCCATGCCGCGCAAATATTGTTGCGGGAAGGCGCGCTGGACGTGTTCACCACGCCCGTGCAGATGAAAAAAGGCCGCCCCGGCGTGCTGCTCACCTGTCTCTGCGCCCCCGCCGAGGCCAGGCGTTTCGCCGCGCTGCTGCTCGAACACACGAGCAGTTTCGGCGTCCGGGAAACCCTGTGCGCGCGTTACATCCTCGCGCGCTCGGTGACGGAAAAGCAGACCCGGCTCGGGACCGTCCGGGTCAAGAGCGGCGAGGGTTACGGCGTCGCCAAAGCCAAACCGGAGTACGAGGACATCGCACAAGCGGCGGAAAAAAACGGGCTTTCCTTTATGAGAGCCATGAATGACATTTTGAAAGAGGATTGAGCCTTGCCAAATCTGGAAGAAAAAAAGCAGCAGCTCATCGACTATCTCGAAGAACTGGAAAGCGTCGCCGTCGCCTTTTCCGGCGGCGTGGATTCCACCTTTCTGCTCAGAATGGCCCATGACGCGCTGGGCGACCGGGCGCTGGCCGTCACCGCGCGCTCGCATTCCTTCCCGAAACGCGAGCTGGACGAAGCCATCGCCTTTTGCCAGAAAGAGGGAATCCGCCATGTGCTGGTGGAATCCGAGGAACTGGACATCGAGGGTTTCTCGAACAACCCGGTCAACCGTTGCTATCTGTGTAAAACGGAACTGATGACCCATCTCTGGGAAGTCGCTCGCGCACAAGGCGTCAAACATGTCGCGGAAGGCTCGAACATGGACGACATCGGCGATTACCGGCCCGGCCTGCGCGCCATCGAGGAACAGCAGGTCAAAAGCCCGCTGCGCCACGCCCTGCTCGGCAAGGAAGACATCCGCCAGCTCTCGAAAGAACTGGGGCTGCCCACCTGGGATAAACAGTCCTTTGCCTGTCTGGCGAGCCGCATCCCCTACGGCGACAAAATCAACGTCGAGCGCCTGCGGATGATCGACCGCGCCGAGCAGCTTCTGCTGGATATGGGATTAAAACAGGTGCGCGTGCGCCTCCACGGCAATCTGGCGCGTATCGAAACCGATGCCGCCGGGATGGAACTGCTGATACAGGCGAACCACCGGGAAAGCGTCTACAAGGCGTTCAAGGAGTACGGCTTTTCCTACGTATCCCTGGACCTGAAGGGTTACCGCACGGGCAGCATGAACGAGACGCTTGCCGCCGGCAAGCGGGCATAGCAATTACATCCGCCTGGGTAATGACACCGTTTCATGCGGCCGTCAGCTTTGCATATTTCAGATCCAGCAATTTCATCCCCTGCACGCCGAAATTAACCTGGACGCGCGTGTCGCTGCCATAGCCTTCGGCGGAGACGATGACGCCGAGACCGAACTTGGAGTGCTGGACGTTCTGGCCGATGTGAAAGCCGCCGACATCCTTTTGCCCGCCGTTCCATGACGCGGCGGCTCCCCTTGCAAGTCCGCCCGTGGCTTGTTCCCGGCCAGACGGCGTCATGGTCGCATAAGCCGCTCTGGAGCCGACCGGCCGCAGCAGTTCCTCCGGCAGTTCTTCGAGAAACAGCGAGGGCACGCAGAAACGCGTCTGTCCGTGCAGCATGCGAGTTTGCGCGTGGGTGAGATACAGGCGCGCCCGGGCGCGGGTCACCGCCACGTACATCAGTCGCCGTTCTTCCTCCAGCCCGTCCCGTTCACTCGCCGAATTTTCATGCGGGAACAAACCCTGTTCCAGCCCGGTAATGAACACCGCATCGAACTCCAGGCCCTTGGCGGCATGCACGGTCATCAACTGCACCGCGTCCTGGCCCTCGCCAGCCTGGTGCTCGCCGGCTTCGAGCGAGGCATGCGCCAGAAAAGAGGCCAGCGGGTCGGCTTCGTCCGGATTGGCGAGCGTGCCGTCTTCATCGCGCAGGAAGCTGGTCGCGGCGTTGACCAGTTCGTCGAGGTTTTCCAGCCGCTCGCCGCCTTCTTTTTCACTCAGGTAATGTTGGCGCAGACCGCTTTTTTCGATCAGGTGTTCGATGACTTCCGGCAACGGCAGGCCCACCGTTTCGCTGCGCAGGGTTTCGATCAG
Organism: Betaproteobacteria bacterium; assembly: GCA_025997075.1. GTDB lineage: Bacteria > Pseudomonadota > Gammaproteobacteria > Burkholderiales > Rhodocyclaceae > Propionivibrio. Next base: position 50,707 of record BNUC01000008.1, read on the forward strand.
GCGGATGAAATTGCCAACTGCCGCGCCGGCTTTGCCGGACAAACCGGCGGCGGCGTTGTACAGGCTGGAATTGGCGCGGTGCGCTTCTTCCTGCAAGGTTTCGAGACTGCGGCTGCCGATGCCGCGCGTCGGAAAGTTGACCACGCGGGTGAAGGCCGTGTCGTCATCGGAATTGGCGATCAGTCGCAGGTAGGCCAGCGCATGTTTGATTTCCTGGCGGTCGAAAAAGCGCAGGCCGCCATGGACGCGGTATGGCACGCCTGCCGTGAACAGTTGATGTTCGAGCACGCGCGATTGGGCGTTGGAGCGGTAAAGCAGCGCCAGTTGCTGGCGCTGGAAGCCGTCACGTACCAGTTCGCGCACCTCGTCGACGATGAAACGCGCCTCGTCGAAGTCCGAGAGGCCCTCGAAAACGCGGATCGGCTCGCCGGCGCCGGCTTCTGTCCACAGATTCTTGCCGAGCCGGCCGCGATTGTTCTTGATCAGGGCATTGGCCGCATCAAGGATGTTGCCGTGCGAACGATAATTCTGTTCAAGGCGGATGACATTGGCGATCTGGAATTCACGCTCCAGGTCGCGCATATTGCCGACTTCGGCGCCACGGAAGGCGTAGATGCTCTGGTCATCATCGCCCACCGCGAACAGGCAGGCGCCGTCTCCCGGTGGCGTTTTACCGTCGTGGCCGGCCAGCAGCTTCAGCCAGGCGTATTGCAGGCGGTTGGTATCCTGGAACTCGTCGACGAGAATATGTCGGAAACGCTCCTGGTAATGACGGCGCAACGGTTCGTTGCGGCACATCAGTTCGTAGGCGCGCAATAGCAGTTCGGCGAAGTCGGCCACGCCTTCACGCTGGCATTGCGCGTCGTATTCGGCGTACAGCTCGACGCGGCGGCGCGTGTAATCATCGTATGCCTCGGCCTGCGCTGCGCGCAGGCCCTGCTCCTTGTGCGCGTTGATGAAAGCGGCTATTTCGCGTGGCGGGAATCTTTCTTCGTCGACATTGAGATTTTTCAGCAGGCGCTTGATCGCCGAGAGTTGATCGGCGGAATCGAGAATCTGGAAGGTCGATGGCAGACCGGCTTCGCGGTAATTCGCGCGCAGCAGGCGGTTGCACAGTCCGTGGAAGGTGCCAATCCACATCCCCCGCGCGGTGTTGCCCAGGTGTATTGGCAACATCGCCGACAAACGCGAGAGCATTTCCCTGGCCGCCTTGTTGGTGAAGGTCACGGCCAGAACACCGTACGGACTGACCTGCCCCGTCGAAATCAGCCAGGCGATGCGGGTCGTCAGCACTCGCGTCTTGCCGCTGCCGGCGCCGGCCAGGATCAGCGCGTGCTGCGGCGGCAAGGTGACGGCGGCAAGCTGCTCGGGGTTGAGGGAGGCAAGAAGATCGGACATGGGCGGCTGCGCTTAAAAGGCAAACAGAGATTATAACGGCGCGGAGAAGCAAGCCGAGGCTGAGAGTGGACTCGGCAACCGAATTCTGCTTGAGTCCATCAAATGATCGTGCGCGCAGGTGGATGGCGATTCGCGCAGCCCACCTGGCTGTGATGATTCCTGTTGCGATTTTGCTTGCATTTACAATAATGTTGCGAGTGATTCGCCGACATGTTTTAATCGCTCTGATCCGTTATTACAGGGGTTCCGTCATAGCTGCCCAAGCCGAAACTGGCTAGTCGTCCATTGTCACCCGTTTTTCTGTGCGGCAAAATTGCAGAGTGCTGATGGATGTGTTAAAAGAAACGCCTGAATCTACTAAATCTATCGAATAAGACTGATTTTTCAGCTCATGGTTTTCTCTCTCTTCAAAAAGCGGCCGGAAAAGATGATTAGTCGTCCGGCTGTCGCTGCCCGGCCAGCCGCCGCGAACAGTGATATGTCACTGCCCGCACAAGCTCCCGTGGGAGAACAGGCCAGGGAAGAAAGCGCCCAGAATGATTCTTTTGATGAGTTTTCCGACATCGGATTAACTCAGTCCTCGTTCGATTTCAGAGTCGAGGACGATTTCGATCCAATCGATGGGCCTGCCGAAGAAGCCGCCGTTCTTTTCGCGGACAATCAGGATCCGGCGGCGCAGGCGGTCCTTGAAAATGCGCTGAAACTACAGCGATCCGGTCCGGCAGAGCGCCTGTGGCTGATGTTGTTTGATCTTTACCGGATTTCGGGTCAGCAATCCGCTTTCGAAGCGACAGGCATCGACTATGCGCGCGCGTTTGAAAAATCTCCGCCCATCTGGGGGTTCGAATCCGAACCGGCAGCTCCGGTAACAACATCGACAACGAAAGGCCGGGGCGGCAGCGTGATTTTTAAAGGCAATCTCCTGGGCGGCAATGCCTCGTCTTTCGACGCCGTGAGGCGGGCGCTGGGAAAAACTCCTGCGGTGCGCCTGGATATGACCAAAGTCAAGCAGGTCGACGTGGAAGGCTGCGCCTGTCTCCTGGAACTACTGTTGCAAGCCGGGAGGAATAAGCGTGGAATCGAATTGCTGGGTAAGGATGCCCTGATTTCTCTGGTGAAGAACAGCATCGAGGAGGGAAAGAAGGAAACGCCGGTGACGGGCAAGGAATGCTGGCTTCTCCTGCTCGAATTACTTCAGCAGCAAGGGCAACAGGAAGTTTTCGAGGATTTGGCCATCGACTACGCGGTGACTTTCGAGGAATCGCCGCCGTCCTGGGAAAGCAAGCTGGTTGCGGAACCCGAGCCGGTCGTGCAGGAGGCGGAAGAGGAGAGCGTTACCGAGGAGGATGGAGCCTATGTGCTGAGCGGTGAGATCAAGTCAGCGCATTTTACTGATCTGCCAGCCTTTGCGGAGGAACTGGATTCGCTTCTGATCGACTGTACAAAGCTCACAAGAATCGATTTCGTCAGTGCCGGCACCCTGCTCAACATGCTGACGACCGTGCGCAGCAAGGGCAAGCAGATTGTCCTTCGCCATCCCAACCGTCTGGTTGCCGAGCTTTTCCGTGTTGTTGGATTGAGCGCGGTGGCTATGGTCGTTTTTGCGAAACAGTAAAGGACATTGATGGAGCAATACCACGGTACGACAATCCTTTCCGTGCGGCGCGACAGCCGGGTCGCCATGGGCGGCGACGGACAGGTGACGCTTGGGAACATCGTCGTCAAGGCCGGCGCGCGCAAGGTGCGACGCATTCATAACGACAAGATCCTCGCCGGTTTCGCCGGCGGCACGGCGGACGCCTTTACCCTGTTCGAGCGTTTCGAGGCCAAGCTGGACAAGCACCAGGGCAATCTGGTGCGCTCTGCCGTCGAACTGGCCAAGGACTGGCGGAGCGACCGGGCCTTGCGCCGTCTTGAGGCAATGCTGGCCGTGGCCGACAAGGACAGTTCGCTGATCATCACCGGCAACGGCGACGTTCTGGAGCCGGAACAGGGCATTCTGGCGATTGGCTCGGGCGGGGCATTCGCCCAGTCGGCGGCGCGGGCGCTGATCGAAAACACCGATCTCGCCCCGGCGGAGATTATCCGCAAGTCGCTCGACATCGCCGGCGACCTGTGCATCTACACCAATCACAATTACACGATCGAAACGCTGGATTGACGATTAGGAAAACCTGGCAAATTCAATGTGATCGGAGGCGGATAATGATCTCAATAAGCCATCTCGGGAAGAAGCGCAAAAGTATCTGAAGATGTTATTGAAACCATGGTCATGGGTGGTCAGCGTTTAACCCAAAGGTCAAAGCAAGTTAGCACAATTGAGCTGATAAATGGCGTGCTATTAACAACAAAGATCGTTGTAAATTCCTCAATGTAGAACCCGCAGCCAGCGTAGCCCGGATTAGCCCGAAGGGCGTAATCCGGGGGGTGTACCTTCGACGCGAATGCGCCGGAAATCAGAGGCTATTGGTCTTCAGTTAGAGTCCCAGGGTCACGCGGAAGTCGTCAAAGCGCGCTCCGATTTCCGCGAAATGGGGGGCGAATTTCGGCCAGGACAGGCCCAGACGCGCGCAGGCCAACTCGGACACATCGGGAACGCGGTTGTTTGGAACGCCGTCGAGATCAAGCGCGTGGCTCAAGCACTCACCAACGTGCACGAGGTCGCAGATTTCGCTGCCGAACCCGTCCGGCTCGTGATGGGCGGCAACCGTGTCGACGATGTCCGGCGGCAGCTTCCAGGCGGTGGCCAGAACCCGTCCGGCTTCGCAATGGTTGTAGCCGAACACTTGGCGTTCGGCGATGACCGACGGAATACCGTCAAGGCGGTAGAGATCAAGCGCCTGCATGACCAGGCCCGGACTGGCGGTGTGCATGAGCAAGCGGCCGATGTCGTGCAACATGCCGCTGACGAAAGCCAGTTCGGGGTTGATTCCCAGTTGCTCCGCAAGCGTCCGGGTGCAGATGGCGACACCCAGCGAATGCCGCCAGAACAGGCGGGCATCGAAGCCGGTAGCGTGCGCGTCGTAGCGATAAATCAGCGACGAGACGAGGATGATTTTGGCGACCCGGTCGGCGCCCAGCAGCATGAAGGCTTGCGCGGCGGAATGCACGCGCCTGGACAGACCGGACGAGGCCGAGTTGGCGGCGGCCAGCAGACGCGCGACAACGGCGGGGTCGGTATTGATGTGCCGGGTCAGCTTTTCCAGATCGGCTTTTTCGTCGCTGAGTTCGCGGATCAGGTAAGCAATCACTTCCGGCAGGGACGGCAGTTTATCGGCATAGCCGAGGAGTTCATCCAGGGAGGGTATGGTCGCTGCGCTCATCGCGTGCTCTCGATCCGGTAGTCAAGAACGGTGTCGCGCAACTGACTTCTGGCCTCGCTCCCTGTACCGCGAAAAATCGTGTCGATCCGCGCGCGGACATCGTCGAGATCCCGCTCGATCGCTTTTTCGTCGCGAGGATCGGGCACGCTCACCGAAATGGCCTCGACGCCGCGCCGGATCAGTTGTTCGAACATGACCGAATCGAGAACCGTTTCCGCCGTCAGCAGAATGGAGCCTTCGCGGTCGTAAACCGGCTTTGCCAATACCATTCCGGGGGCTGCGCGCGCCGTGGCGAGACACAAGATACGTTGTTTGTTATCCATAGGTAGAGAGTGTTGAGCGGTTTATCCAACGTAACGAGTTTGCCACATTGCTTCCCCGATGAGAACATACTGACTTTGAAACTGCTTCGGGCAGAATACACATGACGCAAATGACTCCCCAGGAAATTGTTCACGAACTCGACAAACATATCGTCGGCCAGGACAAGGCCAAGAAAGCGGTGGCCATCGCCTTGCGCAACCGCTGGCGGCGGGCGCAGGTGGATGAACCGCTACGCCAGGAGATTACGCCGAAAAATATTCTGATGATCGGGCCGACCGGCGTCGGCAAGACCGAGATCGCCCGCCGTCTGGCGCGGCTCGCCAATGCGCCGTTCATCAAGATCGAGGCGACCAAGTTCACCGAAGTCGGCTATGTCGGGCGCGATGTCGAGACGATCATCCGGGACCTCGTCGAGATCGCGGTCAAGCGCGGACGCGAGCAGGCGATGAAAAGCGTGCGCATGCGAGCGGAGGACGCCGCCGAGGAGCGCATTCTCGACGCGCTGTTGCCGCCGGCGCGCGGCGGCTTCTACAACGATGCGCAGCCCGCCGACGACAACACCACCCGTCAGAAATTCCGCAAGAAGCTGCGCGAAGGCGAACTCAACGACAAGGAAATAGAGATTGAAGTCGCTGGCGCCACGGTACAGGCCGAGATTTTTGCCCCGCCCGGTATGGAGGAACTGACTTCGCAGATTCAGGGCATGTTCCAGAACATGGGCGGAACGCACAAGAAATCGAGAAAACTGAAGATCGTCGAGGCGCGCCGCTTGCTGATCGACGAGGAGGCCGGAAAGCTGATTAACGACGAGGAAGTCAAATCAGAGGCGGTACGTAACGTCGAACAGAACGGCATCGTGTTCCTTGACGAAATCGACAAGATCACTTCGCGCAGCGACGCCGTGGGCGGCGCCGACGTTTCCCGCCAGGGCGTGCAGCGCGACCTGCTGCCGCTGGTTGAGGGAACAACGGTGTCAACCAAGTTCGGCATGATTCGTACCGATTACATCCTGTTCATCGCCAGTGGCGCTTTCCATCTGGCCAAGCCCTCGGATCTGATTCCCGAGCTGCAGGGCCGCTTCCCCATCCGGGTGGAGCTCAGTTCGCTGTCCGTCGCCGATTTCGAACGCATCCTGACCCAGACCGACGCCTGCCTGACCATGCAATATCAAGCCTTGCTGGCGACCGAAGGAGTAACGCTCGAATTTACACCGGAAGGCATCACACGCCTGGCCGAGGTCGCCTGGTCGGTCAACGAGCGCACGGAGAACATCGGCGCCCGCCGTTTGTACACCGTGATGGAACGCCTGCTCGAAGAAGTCTCGTTCAACGCGGGCAACAAGAGCGCCGAGACGATTCGCATCGATGCGGATTACGTCGACACGCGCCTGACGGAACTTGCGCGTAATGAGGATTTGTCGCGGTATGTGCTTTGAACCGTTCTATTCTCAAACAAGCTCAGTCAAAGTATGAACGATTTCTGGTGAAACAATCTACGCCAGTTTTGGTCATTAAGACCTTTCATCTGTCAGACGGCAAGTTTCGCTCTGATTGGCAGACACAGGATCGACGTGGATACGTCCTAACACGCCCGCCCGAGTGCTCCAATAATATGCGCGCATTAGCCGAGCTACTGGCGCTACATGTGGTAACTGGTCTAATACGCCCTTTACGTTTCAAAGATTTTGACAGCCGGAAGCCTATTGGCGTATCCGTACGGGATATTTTCGAGACTGTGAACGGCTCCACGCAAACGGCGTACTTGCGACAGTTTGCTCGCTTTATAAGGCTATCTTTGCACGATTTCCCAATCAAGTTGATGCTGCCCGATGAGTGGCCAGCACCACTCAGTTCTGCCTACATGGAGGCCGTCGAGCTAATTTACAATGAGCCTTGGGAAGACTTCGTTAACTTGCCCAACGGGTGTCAGGCTGCACCGACGTTCAAGGCGCTAAATCAAATTCAGGCAAACCTAAACACCTCGAAGCAATGGAAAGCTTGGGCAACCCTTTATCTACGTGTACCAAGCATGATTGAACTATCCTCCGTTCAAGCGACCTTGATGCCCGGTGTGCGGGGGTTTCTCTGCCCAACATATGGCTGGATATTTCTCGTCAAGGCAGGAAAAATCATTGACGTACGGGCAGTACACGTGGGGGAATAGAGGGCAATCCTGAACCTTCTGATGACACAAATAACACTGGAGGAAAGAGCACTGGGGTCGGCGGTCATGTACGCTATGTCTATCAGTCCTGACCGGCGAGAACGGTAACGGCTGTTGGATGAATTTTTTTGGGCTTTGCCATCCGAATATCGGCATATTTCACGACTGAGTGTCATTCATGACAAGAAAACAGTTCTTTTTTGCGTCACTCAATCAGCCATCAATATCGCTGTTGACGCTGATGAGCGTGCAGTCCTCATTAGATCGCTTCTGCAAGCGCTACCCTATGAAGAGTCACATCTTGTATTACCAGATGGGTCTGAGGTATCAATAAGTGGTCATGCAGTAGATCGACTGATGACACATCTCAATAGGCGATCACCAATAATTGTTCTACGTTGGCTGCATTCCCATACCCAGAAGCTGAAGCCTATCAAGTTGCCGATTCTCGTCGAGGTATCAAAGTCACTGAAATATCAGGAAAATGCGGTTCATTGGCGATATTTCAATGAATGGACGTTGGTTGTTTCAGATGGAATAGTGGTAACCGCCTATTTCCGAAAGCTGTGTTGAATTATGCCTCTCAAGATATTGAGTATCACCGGCCGGTTCATGCAAGGGCTGGCTGCTTTGGCTTTTCTTGGCTGGATGCAGGGGCGAGACCCCGATTGTGTTCTTGATACCGGCGTATTTTTACAACTGCGGATGTGTGATTCCGGGATTGCTGGTGAGCCGATGCCATCTTCACTCCTGGAACTTGTGATTATTCTCGCCATTTTCTGTTCAGGCAGCTTCCTTGTGTGGCGTAGGAACAGAAAGAAACCATCTCGTCGTCAATAAAAACCGAGCGAAAAAAGAAGCAGCCCCATTTTACTTTCGCGTAAAGCCGTTTTTCTATGTGCGCTCCCTCGGTGGACTCTGTTTGGCTTGTTTATAGTGCAATCATTGCACTATAATTCCCCTATGCCCACCCTCGCACGTTTTGCTCGCTGCAAGATTTGCATGTATGCAGCCGATCATTTGCCGCCACATTTCCATATTCTGGCGAATGATGGGCGTACAACGCTGGTGGAAATTTCCACTTTGACTGTACTGGCGGGAAGCGTCGGCAAGAAGGAACTGGAGGAGGCATTGGCCTGGGCCGCTCTGAATCAGGAACTGCTACAGGCGAAATGGGAGAAACTCAGTCATGTCTAAACATTTTGTTATTTCCGCCGTCGCTGTCATTCCCCCGAGCACATTGCAACTCAGCTATGCAGACGGTCAGCATTTTGTGCTTGATCTCGCTTGTGTGATCGACCGCTTTCCCGCGCTCGCCCGCCTCTCAACCCCGTCGGTATTCGCCAGCGCAGAAATTGGCGATGGCGGCATGAGCATTATCTGGGATGGCGACGATGAGTTGGAACTGGCGGCGGACAATCTGCGCGCCCGCGCCATTGAACAGGCGGATGGCTTTTCACATGAATTCATCTGGAACTGGATGGCGAAAAATCAGCTTACTCTGGACGATGCCGCGCGCGCCATCGGCGTATCCCGGCGTATGCTGGCCTACTATCGCAGTGGTAAAAACCCGGTTCCCCGCACGGTAGCGCTGGCCTGCATTGGTTGGGAAGCAGGGAAAAAGCTGGCGGCCTAGCCCGCATGGAATGAGTGAAGCGATGCTCTGGTATTCGTTCAGACGTCGTTCCCCCAATCGATCCGCTCGAATAAGCTCATCAAGCGCGCGCCATGTTCCGGACGAATCTGCCGGAACCAGCCGATACGTCCCATCAGGTGCGCCCGAAAATCCGGCAGGCCACGGCGATTCTGGCTGGCCGCGCCGTGGCGGCGGCAGTTGGTCAGGATGGCTTTGAGGATGTCGTATTCACGGCGCGGCGGATTGGGGTGTTGGTTTACCACCAGGCCGGTTATGCGTTGGGAGACACCCGACGGAAGTATCCGGGTCTTGCGCCAGTTGGGGGAAAATCCTTCTTCCAGAATGATGCCCTGAACCATGTTCAGAATGCGTCGTCCCCGGGCCGGATTGCCGTCGGCGCAGGAAAAAACCATGTCGTCCACATAGCGGCTGTAGCGGGCCTGACATTCCTTGGCCGCGCCGCTCAGACGTACGTCCAGCCGCCAGGCGCACAGGTTGGCCAGAGCGGGCGAGGTCGGTGCGCCCTGGGGCAGATGCCGTTCCATGAACTGCCGCGCCCAGACCCGGCGACGCTGGCGTTCTTCCGGGCCGGGATACTCCTCCTGGGGAACATCCCGCAAGACCCGAAGGGGCGTGCAGTGCGTCGTCAATCCGGTCAGATAACGGGCAAGCGTCCGGGGATAACCCAAGGTGCGAAACAGCGCATGAACCCTGGTACCGCGAATGCTGACGAAAAAATCCTGCAAATCCAGCTTCAATAACAGGGGAGAACCGGCATGCAGCGCGGCGTTATCCAGAACGGAACGCCCCGGCACGCAGCCATAGGCCGCCGGATGTACCGGCACCCGGCCGAGAATTCCCCGCAGAATGCGCCGCTGGATGGCTCGCAGTTCTTCCTTGGGCGCTTCGATCAAACGGATGCCGCCGCTCTTTTTTTCAACCCATCGCGCATGGTAATGCGCCAGCTTTTCCACGCCGCTATCCCGTCCCGCCGTATCGGCAAACCAGTCCAGCCTGTTTGGCGAAAGCCCCAGCCAGTCGGCCAAATCTCCAAGTGTCGCCAGAACAGGCAAGGCCAGACCCGCAAGCGCAGGCGGAGGGGCGTCCATGCTGGCATGAAACGGGAAATACTCCCGCACTCCGGGCGTCTCGCCGGATGTTTCGAAAGCGGCCCGGAAGGCGGGAAATGCAAGGATCAGGGCAATCATCGCATCGCGCTGTCCGGGATGCCAGGCGCTTTCCGACCCCAGTTCGAAATGCAGGCGCAAGCTCAGTGGAACCAGCCACGGCCAGGAACGCCCAAGCGTGCGACTCCCCCGCTCCCGCATTGCTCCCGGCGTACTCTCCCCGGCAAGGAAAGCGTTCGCCAGCGCTTCCGCCACCTTGCGAACGACAGAGGAAGCTTGGGAAGAAAAAGGGAGATCGTCCATGGCAACAGGAAATAAATGGGAGATGGCGGAGATGGCGACCTTTCCAGCCTGTCGTGTGTCGCCTGAACTGTTCACGCCGCAGGCGTGGGCGGTTCAGGCAAAGAATAGCGAAACTACCATAAAGTCCCCAGGGTATCCCCGGAGCAGCCAGGTTTACAAGAAACCCGACACTCACCTGGAAAGGCGCCGGGTACAGGCTAATTCGATCGTATGGTGGACGTCAAGCAGATTTCTGGCTGGAGAAAACGAACTGGATTCCCGCTTATCAAGGGAATGACGGGGTTGAAAATAGCGCTTAGGGCGAGAGCTACGCTTTATCCGCCGAATGGAAGTCCCCAAAAGACTGCTACACCGTTCCGCTTTGCCCTGCAAACCATCCCTCCATCTACTTCCTTTTATTCCGGACAGCAGTGCGCCTTTGCGGGAATGGCGCCTGTTACCACGACATCCGTGTCGCTCACTTGAGCGCCTTCCACGCCAGCCATGCCGCGCCAATAAGAATCAGCGCGGCGCAGAGGAATACGGCTTTGTATCCCGCGGCGACGGCCACGACCGCCGCGATCATGGGTCCGGCGGCCATCCCGATGGCGTTTGTTGATGCGGCCAGTCCGTAAATCGAACCCTGTTTGGCCTTGTCCGTATGCTGTGCCAGGAGAATGTTGATCAGCGGAATCGCCATGCCCAGCATGATCGCTGTCATCATGCGGGAAACCATCAGGGAATCCGCTGACCAGGCAAAGGCCTGGGGAAGGTGAAACGCGCCAGCAAGAAAGAAGCTGAGAGCGAGCAGCCGCACGGAACCCAGACGGAAGGCGACCCGGCTGGTCAGCGCCGAAGCCAGCGCCGAGGCCAGGGCACTGACTCCGAGGATGAGGCCGGTGGTCGACGCGACACGGTAGCCGCCGACGATTTCCTGCACATACAAGGGCAGAATCGGGATCACGAAGGCAATGCCCAACTGCACGAGCCCCGCGAGCATCACCAGCGTCAGGATCACGCGCGATTCGAGGAGCGGCCGGATGTCCGGAAGCAGGCTGCGCAAGGAAAACTTTTTCGGCTGTTGGGGCTCGAAAGACTCATTGACCCAGTAATGCACGATGAGCGCCGCCACAACGAGCAGCAGGGAAGTCACAAAAAACGTATAACGGTTGCCGATGGCGTCCGCCAGGTATCCGCCCATGAGGGGTCCCAGGCTGTTGCCGAGCGCGATGCCCATTTGCAGCAGTCCCAGCCGGAGGCCGGTTTCTTCTTCCGGCACGACGCTGGCAATCAGCACATTCGCCGCCGCCACTGTTCCCGTTACCATGCCCTGAAAAACGCGGAGGACCAGGAACTGGGCGGGCGTCTGCGTGAAGCCGATCAGAAAGATGATCACCCCACCACCCGCCAGGGCGCGGAGCAGCATCGACTTGCGGCCGTAGGAGTCGGCCAGCCGGCCCCATATCGGCGCCATGAAAGCCAGGGCAAAACAGGTGCCGAAGTTGACGGCGCCGACCCACATATTCAGCGCGCTTGGTTCGGTCACGCCAAGGTCCTGCAAATAAAGCGGAGTGATCGGCATGGAAGTGCCGAAGCCGGCCAGCGCCAGAAATTCCGCCCCCAGCACGGCGTAAAAAGTCTTTTTCCAGGAAATCACGTCAACTCGTATTTCACTTCGCTTTCGCGGATCGGCAGGTTGACCAGCGCGGCCATGCCGGCCAGCGCCATGTCGGCGTACCACATCCACGAGAAGTCGCCGAAACGCGTGAAGGCCAGCCCGCCCAGCCAGGCGCCGAGAAAGCCGCCGATCTGGTGCGACAGCAACGTCAGCCCGAACAGCGTGCCCAGATAGCGGACGCCGAACAGCTTGCCGACGATCGCCGCGGTCGGCGGCGCCGTCGCCAGCCAGGTGAGGCCGAGTCCGGCGGCGAACAGGTAGAAGGTCAGGTCGGTACGCGGCGCGGCGAGGTAGAGGATGATCAGCAAGGCGCGCGAGGCGTACATCCAGAACAGGATGTATTTGCTGCGGAAGTGGGCGATGCAGGCGCCGGCGAACAGGCTGCCGAAAACGTTGGTCAGGCCGATGATCGCCAGCGACCAACTGGCCACGGACGGAGGCAGTCCGCAATGGCCGACTTCGCCCGGCAGATGCGTGACCAGGAAGGCGACATGAAAACCGCAGGTAAAAAAACCGGCATTCAGCAGGATGTAGCTCCTGTCTTGCAGCGCAAGCTTGACACTGCGCCAGAGCCCCGGTTCATCGTTGTCGCCATGACTGGAGGAAAGTGTGTTACCGGAGGCGGGCGCCACGTTGCGCACCAGCGGCACGGCGGCCAGCACCATCAGCGCCAGCGACCATAGAGCGCCCATCCAGCCGATGCTCTGGATCAGCTTTTGCAGGATCGGCGCAAAAATGAACTGGCCGAGGGAACTGCCCGCGTTGATGATGCCCGAGGCGCTTCCCCTGGCTTCCGGTGGCAGGTGACGGGCCGCCACGCCGAAAAGCACCGAGAAGCTGCCGGCCCCGGCGCCCATCGCCGAAAGCAATCCAAGCGATACGATCAGCCCCCAGGCGCTGCTCGAAAATGGCGTGATCGCACTACCCAGAGCGAGCAGAGCCAGTCCACCGTACAACACTGGAGCGTAACCAAAGCGGTCGCCCAGCGCCCCGGCGATCGGTTGAACCGCGCCCCATACGAACTGGCCGATGGCCAGCGCCAGGCTGATCGAGACAATATCCACGCCGATGCTGTCGTGAAGCGGCGCGACAAAAAGCCCAAGCGACTGGCGCGCGCCCATGGTGATCAGCAGAATACCGGCGGCGGACAGCGTGACGATCCAAGTTTGCCTGGTGTTGAAGGCGCGGAACATGAGGAGGCGACTTTCGGAGTTTAGGGAGTTACGTCATTCCCGTGAAGGCGGGAATCTGGAAGTGTACACTTGCGTACTCTCCAGCGCAACGCGCCGCAATTTTTTTAATGCGAATGCCCTGAAGTATCGGGCTATCCTGGGGACTTGGGGAATTGTTCTTTTGGGTTTATCTGGGGCTTTCCGGGTTCCCTGCCCAGAGCTTTTTCTTGTCTGCCGATGTAGAGTTTTTCGGCTACTCTCATGTTTTTTTGCCTTGCCTGATTGATGGCTTTTTCATTGTCGCTGCCGCGAGATTTAGCATCGTTTTCCAGGCGCGTAATTTGAGAACGGGAGGCTATCCTTGCGCCGTCCAACGGCAAATCGTTGCCATCCCGCATTTTTGGCTTTGCCATATTCAAGTCGACTTCTTTGTATCTGTCTGGCTCTTTTATTTGACTGGCGTTTGTCCCGATAATTTTCAAATCATCCAGGGCATTGCTGAGGCTGGTTTTGGCCGCACTAACATTTGCATATTCCTTGAGTTCAAAGTCGACAAGGAATTTTTCTGCGGCGATGTTTTTTTCAAGGTTCCCCGATGCGCCTATGGCCTTCAAATCTGTAATTTTTCCTTGTTGGAAAATATTTTTCTCTTTGCCTGGGCGGGTGATTTCCATCTCATTAGAAGAAATCTTTTCACCTGCCGGGTTCGTCATGAGAGAACGAATATCCTCCTCTATCATATGTCAAATCCTTTGGATTTCAGGAATTCTTCTCCCAAAGAGTTTTTCATTGCATATATTGCACATTCTGGTAATTTTGTTATTGTCATCCATGCCCATCCCGCTTCTTCATCCCCTGCTTTGATTGCTTCTCTCGCTTCACAAATATAGATAAGATTTTGGCTTAACCCTTCTTTTTCTTCTTCGGGCATGTAGCTACGAGGCAAGGGGCGGTTTTGTGCGGCTGTATCAGTCATTTGATAATCCTCCGGTCAATGTTAGAAGTATATAACTTGCTGTTGTTCTTGCGCGGCGGTGTCTTGGGTTTGCACGAACATTCGGATGTATATGCCAGCTTGTCTTTGCCTTAAAGTTGTAGCAACATGGCTACAACTTTAAGAAATGCAAGGTATCGCCATGACTTTCACCACCATATCAAGCCGTGAGTTCAATCAGGGCACGAGCGAGGCAAAACGGGCCGCAAACAATGGGCCGGTGTTTATCACAGCCCGAGGCCGGCCAGCCCATGTGCTTATGCGTTTCGAGGACTATCAGCGGCTCACAAAACAGCGGCGCAACATTGCCGACGCCTTGGCTATGCCGGGTATCGCCGACATCGAATTTGAGCCGCCGCGCGTGACCATCCCATCCCGGCCGGCTGATTTCTCATGATGTTTGTTCTCGATACCAATGTGGTGTCCGAACTGCGCAAGGTGCGGCCTGGCAAAGCCGATACGAACGTGGCGGCATGGACGGAAAGCATTGATGCCGCCGAGCTCTTTGTGTCGGCCATCACCATCATGGAACTGGAGCTTGGCGTTCTGTCGATTGAGCGCAAAGATGCCGCTCAGGGAGCCATGTTGCGCTCGTGGCTGGAGCAGCAGGTATTGCCCGAGTTTTCCGGGCGCGTGCTGCCTGTCGATACCGCCGTGGCGCAATGCCGCGCCCGACTGCATGTGCCCGACAAGCGTGACGAGCGCGATGCGCTTATCGCGGCGACGGCTCTTGTGCATGGCATGACGGTAGTTACCCGCAACGTCGTTGATTTCAAACCCACGGGAGTGAGCATCCTCAATCCGTGGGAAGCGGCGCAATGAGCAGGTTTATCTCTTGTCTTGTGCCTTGCTTCTGCGCATGAGCTAAACCATCAAGGGAGATCCCCCGGCTATGCCGGGGTGGCAGTAGAAGTTTGACATTTTCGGACGTCCATCAGTGAAACTAGCGGAGTGAGCCGCCAAGCACACTCAAAGAAAGGAGTTTCACGATGGACGAGTTTGAGAGCCTAAGCTACAGTCGGTGGGAGTGCAAATACCATGTGGTGTTCATACCAAAGTGCCGCAGGAAGACGTTGTATGCCCGTTTGAGGCAGCATATAGGGGATGTGTTCCGGCAGTTGGCGTTACGCAAAGAGAGCAT
>BNUC01000009.1 GCA_025997075.1 Betaproteobacteria bacterium
GTAGTCGCTTGAACTGCCGAAACAGAGAATCAGCGGCTACTACAAAGGCAAAGAAGCCCCGAACGAATTTGTATGTCTACAAATCGCTAAAGCACTAGGACGGAGCTATGAAGAAGTATCCGCAATCGTCAGAATCGAAGCGGAAAAAGACGAGGCCCGCCGCCAAACATGGTGGGAATATTACAAAAGCATCGAGAGATTTGCAGCCTCAATAATGATAGCAGTATTTCTGATTGTCACTTTAGAAGTGACAGCAAAGGAAAAACATATGCTAATCAATCAGTTAGCATGTCAGAAAACGCAGAATACAAATTATGCGTTTTCTGGTCATAAAAAATCAGAGATCAGATGTCAGGGATCAGGTATCAAAACCGAACGGCGGGTTTTGGGTTGATTTCTGATCCCTGATACCTGATTTACGACAGACTTTTATCCACCACTTCAAACACGTCGCGCGACAAGTCGTTCTGGTGGCGCAGTCCTTCCAGCGCGGCGCGGGCGTGTTTCTGGCACGCGTCGTCGAATTTTCGCCAGCGGTCGAAGCAACGCGCCAGCCGCGCGGCGATCTGTGGATTGAACGGATCGAGCGCGCCGATCCGCTCGGCAAGGAAGCGGTAGCCCTTGCCGCCTTGCGCGTGGAAATGCCGGTGATTGGCGCCGAAGGTGCGTAACAGGGCATATAACCTTGTTCGGATTGCGCGGGTCGAAAGCGGGATGCCGGGTCAGATCTTCGACACGCCGCAGGGTATCGGGCAGACGGCTGGCCGCTTGTACTGACAGCCATTTGACGACCACCAGCGCTTCGTGCCGCCAGCGGGCGTAAAAATCCTCCAGGCGGCAACGCGTTCCGCGCAGTCGTATTCTACCAGGACAGCGAGCGCGCCGAACTAGTCGGTCATGTTGTCCGCTTCGGCGAATTGTTTGAACGCCAAGGCCAGGTAGTTTTTTGAATTCGCCGAATCTGCCAAATCAAGCCGGCACAGATAATCCAGACACAGATTACGCAGCCGCCGGCGGGCGGCCTCCGCCGTATCGACCCGGTACGCGCCGACGGGCGCGAGCCTCATGTACAGGGCGGAGAAATCCGCTTCCAGCGCCACCGCCAGCGATCGGGCCAGCCCGCTGCGGGCAAGGAACAGCGCTTCGGAGTCGACGACCTCCATCTCTTCGGCCAGCGTCGCCTCGCCGGGCAGCGTCAGGGCCTTCGGCGATAAACGCCGGATCGCCGCCGCCGAGCAAGACCGCCCGCGCGGCAACGGTCACGCTTTCCGGCCATTCTCCTTCCTTGCCACGCGCAAGATGCGCCGCGTTGCCGAGAATCAGCCGGCTGAAAAGCCGCTGTCCCGCTTCCCAGCGATTGAACGGATCGCTGTCATGCGCCAGCAGATGTGCAAGTTCCGCCTCCTCATACGGGATGTCGAGGATGACCGGCGCGGAAAAATCGCGCAGCAGCGAGGGCGCCGGCGCGGCGGGGATGTTCTCGAACACGAAGCTCTGTTCGGGAGCCGTGAGCCGGAGTATGCGCGTGGTCTCTCCCCCCAGATCGAAATCGCTGCCGTCCGGCCCGACCAGCCCGACCGCCATGGGAATCAGATAAGGCTGTTTTTCTACCTCTCCCGGCGTGGGCGTACATGACTGGGCGAGCGTCAGGGTGTAGCGCCGCATTGCGGTGTCATAACTGCCGCGCGCCGTAACGAGCAGCGTTCCCGCCTAACGGTACCAGTTCATGAATTGCGTGAAATCGAAACCGGAGACCGCCGCCATAGCCGCGACAAAATCGTCACAGGTCACGGCCTGACCATCGTGACGGCGGAAATGCTCGTCCATGCCCGCGCGAAACGCCTCGCGCCCGATCAGGGTTTGAATCATGCGCACGACTTCGGTGCCCTTCTCATAAACGGTGGGGGTGTAGAAATTGTTGATCTCGACATAGGTCGACGGGCGTACCGGATGCGCCATCGGCCCGGCATCCTCGGGAAACTGCGCGGCGCGCAGACCGCGTACTTCGCGGATTCGGGCAACCTCGCGGCTATGCGTGTCAGCGCCGAATTCCTGATTGCGGAAGACGGTCAGCTCTTCCTTCAAGGAGAGCTGGAACCAATCGCGGCAAGTCGCGCGGTTGCCGGTCCAGTTGTGGAAATACTCGTGCGCCACGCATCATTCCGGGACTTTTTTCATCACATCACATAAAGGACAAAACTCATGGCAAATACAGTCACTCTCGGCGGAAACCCCATCAAAGTCGCTGGCAGCTTCCCCAAAAAAGGTCAGACCGCCCCCGATTTCTCGCTTGTCGGCAAGGATCTGGCCGATGTGCCGCTTACACAGTTCAGCGGCAAACGCAAAATTCTGAACATCTTTCCGAGCGTCGACACCGGGGTCTGCGCCATGTCGGTGCGCACCTTCAACAAACGAGCCGACGAATTGCCCAACACCGTCGTGCTGTGCGTCTCGGCGGATTCGCCATTCGCCCAGAGTCGCTTCTGCGGCGCGGAAGGCTTGAATAACGTCATCACCCAGTCGCTCATGCACGGACGCGAATTTCTCAAGGACTACGGCGTCGAAATCGCCTCCGGCCCGATGGTCGGCGTCGCCGCGCGCGCCGTGATCGTTCTGGACGAGCAAAACCGGATTCTGCACAGCGAACGGGTTTCCGAAATCAAGAACGAACCAGATTACGACGCGACGATCAAGGCGTTGGGCTGATCCGCCAAGCCGCTATTTTGGGCGTAGCGAAGAATGGACTCATTATCTTCGTTACGCCCTCCTCCCGCCCTTCAATATCTCGACGACGCCAGTTTGACCGTTTGCGCAAACAAGATCACCGGATTTAATGATTTCGCAAGGGTCTTTATCGAGCTTATCTATCAACACAATCGATGTGCGATACAACATTTCGGCAAGCAGGCATCCCCCTCCCGTAATGGCTTCCGCCTCCACATTGATAATCGC
The DNA here is from genome assembly GCA_025997075.1 of Betaproteobacteria bacterium. Lineage (GTDB taxonomy): Bacteria > Pseudomonadota > Gammaproteobacteria > Burkholderiales > Rhodocyclaceae > Propionivibrio. The sequence goes on from BNUC01000009.1 coordinate 2,953, forward strand.
CAGCGGCGCGTTGCCCTGCCGAACGGTTTCTATGATCCACAGCGCGCCGGAAGAAGATGATTTACCGAACGGGTAAACCAGTATTTTCCCTTTCAGATTCAGGCCTCGCCATTCGTGCCGCTCATCGACAACTTCTCCCGTGGCAGGATCGACGCCGTGGGTGAAACCAAAATATTTCCTGGTCGAGAGCGCTTCGCCTTCGACCGCCCCGCCAAAAAGCCCACGCCCTTTAAGTACGATATTCACATCAAGCGACATTATGCCCTCCTCGTATTTTATTGCACCGATTCTATTGCACTGTAGCTACTTTAATGCAGCTCTCCGTATCGAGAAGAATCGTGTCCAGCCACGTGGGATCGGAAGGAAGAAGATTTGCAAATTTCGGAGAGTCAGTAACGACGTTTTTCCATCCCCATTTTTTGAGATCGAAGAAGATCGCGCAGGTACGTTCAAGAAATTCAGCCCCCGATTCTTCAATGATTTGCGCAAAACCCAAATTTCTAGCCAAAAGGAGCACGTCGGTCGAAATAAAAATCCAGAACTTGATTCCTTTTTTAATGCGCTTGCCATACAAAAGCTCGGCAAGATATTTGACTTCCGCAATGTCCGGATGAGGACAACCCAGGAAAACCGCGTCAAAATGCTCGCTCTTGGCGGTACTGAGATCGACAGCGGCGGCAGCGATATCTTTCGGTCCTATTTTGATTTCAAGATCAGTTTTATTTCTACCAAAAGCTTGCTCTCGGGTTCTCGCTTCAGGCGTCAATCCCACGGCATGAAATAACGGCACCGCCCCGCTCCCGGCGGCGGCTGCGCCCAGGACTTTGAGCTGATTAACCGTTGTATTTGGCGGCAATCCTTCGATCACCGGTGTTTTATCGCCGAAATACTTTCCAACAAGGTAGCCGATAAGACCATATTCTGTGAGGTTCCTGGGCGAGTACTCAACTTTCACCAAGGCGTTTCCTTTGCGATTCTCGTCCAGATATAGACCAAAATAGGGCATTTTTCCAGTAATCGCCGCCGCTTTATCCAGACCATCGGTTATGCGATTGGCTTTAGCGCCACACACGGAATTGGCAAACGTGATAGCGGAAGATTCCGTCCAGGAACAATAAGCGCCGATTCGAGGTAGATTTCCCTGGTAGTACGGAGTGCAACTGCACGTCAGAATTGCTCCCATTTTTTTGACGGCCGCTATCATGCGCCGGCATCTTTCGATATGTTCGGCGGATTCTGGCAGATCCGGCCAACGGTTGAAATTCGATGTCCAATGCGTTGTATTGGAGGTGGTCGGCAACTTGAATTTGCCGCCTTTGTCCGCAAAACTTTCCACCAACTCAATAGAACCTTGAAAATGCGGATAGGACATGGCTACGTGCGCGCTTTCGATCTCGACGAAACGCTCCGCCCCATACATATTACCCAATTTGACTAAAATTTCCATGCTATAGCGAACGGCTTCCCCACAATCCCCGTTCAACATCCGCTTTTCTTCATCGGTCAATTTCATGCTCATACAGAATCCCTCGATCGTCTTATTGTTTCCACAATGTAGTAAATTATAAAATATAGACAAGAATGAGACAAACGTTTTAACTGATTCAGGAGATAGTCATGCCTATTTTTGAGTATGTTTGCAAAAATTGTAATAACAACTTTGAAAAACTCGTAAGAAGTTCGACTGAAGATATTTTATGCCCTCAATGCGGCGGGGATAAAACAGAAAAGAAATTGTCGATATTTGCAGTAAACGGAAAATCCTCATCGTCAGGTGCTTCGTCATGCGGCTGCGGTTCCTGCTCAAGCCATAATTGTGGCTCTTGCCATTGAAAATCACGTGGATTCCGGGTCGGAAAAATATCCCTACGCCATATCAGTCGTCCTTGTACATCCATAGCGCCCCCTGCTCTGCGCCCGAAACGGCGGCGCGATACGCCGCAAGCACGCCCCGCAGGGGACGATGGGGCTTTTTCACTCCGGCCTTGCGCCGTTCCAGTTCAGCATCGTCCACATGCAAAGTAAGACTTTTCTTATCCAGATCGATTTCAATGGTATCCCCGTTTTGCACCAGAGAAAGAGGGCCGTCGTCCCAGGCTTCCGGCGCGATATGCCCAACACATGGACCGCGCGTGGCGCCGGAAAAACGGCCATCGGTAATCATCGCCACGGAAGTATGCAAACCAAGACCTACCAGCATGGCGGCCGGGATGGAAAGTTCACGCATGCCAGGCCCTCCCTTGGGCCCCTCGTAGCGGATAACCAGCACGGAACCTTTGGTCACATTAGCTTGCAACAGATATTCCTTGACATCCTCTTCGGAGTCGAAGACCACAGCCGGACCTTTGTGGTGGAACATGGAGGATTCTACGCCGCTCTTTTTAACCACCGCGCCAAGAGGCGCGAGGTTGCCGGAAAGGATGGAGAAACACCCCCCTTTATGCAAGGGATCGTCCATGGAATGGATGATGGAACGGTCAATGTGGATGTCGGCCTGTTGCAAATATTCGCCCAGAGTACCTCCCATGGCGAGTTTTGCATCGAGGTACAGCTCGCTCTGAATGCTGTATAGGGTTGCCGGAACGCCCCCGGCCTGGTGATAGGTATATATATTGGGTTTAGCCGATGGCTTGAATTTGGCGATAACGGGGACAGAAGCCTGGATGACGTCGAAATCCTGAAGAGTCAGCTTTGAACCCATGGCTTTTGCAATGGCAAGGGTATGCAACACCGCGTTAGTGGATCCTCCTGTGGCGGAAACATATTTAATGCCGTTGGCAAAAGTCCTGTCATTGAGGAATTGTGAAAAGACCGCCCCTTCTCTGGTCAGGGCCACGATACGTTCGCCCACATCTCTGGCCTGACGCACCTTGGCGGCTGCCGCAAAAAGCATGGTGGTGGAATAAAACGGCGCCAAACCGACAGCCTCCAGGAAAGTCCCCATGGTGTTGGCCGTGCCATACATAGCGCAGGTACCGCCAGAAAAACAGATATTCTCTCTCCAGCGGTCAAAGGTGGCCTCATCGATGCTGTTTCCTGCGCGGCGACCTATGGCTTCCTTGAGATCCGGAGTCACAAATTCCTGACCAGCCTCGCAGTAAGGAATCATGGTGCCCGCCGTGAGAAAGAGACAGGGCATATCCAAGGCGGCGGCGGCCATGAGCATGGCCGGCACAATCTTGTCGCAGGAACAGCAAAACACCAGGCCATCAAAGCCGTGAGCGCGAACCATGGTCTCAATGGAACCGGCGATGAGGTCACGCGAGGGCAGAACATAGTGCATGCCCTCTCCTTGAGCGATACCATCGCAAGGAGCAGGCACGGTGAATTCGGCTGGGGTTCCGCCGGCCGCCCATATCCCTTCTTTCACGGTCTGCGCCAGTTCTCTGAAGGGTTTATGCCCCGGATTTACATCGTTCCAGGAATTGACGACGCCGATGACGGGCTTGGCAAGATCTTTCTTGCGAAAGCCAACAGAATTCATGAGTCCCACATAGTAGGCTTCGGTTTTTTCTTCAAAATGATTTTGTCTTGGCATGAAAAACCTCTTTTCCCTCGTTATACCTCTTTCTTTGCGCGATATTCCACGCCGAGAAGCCGCTCGTATACTTTGATCATTGCGCCCTTGTCCTCTTTTTCAAATCCGTTCAGTAAAGCCATTTGATAGGTAGCGGCAGTAGCTTGTAACACCGGCAGAGGAATTTTTTCACGCGCTGACAGTTCTGCCGCGCTGACCAGATCTTTGTACGCATGCCCCAACGGGTATCCCTGCGAAAAATCTCCAAGCAGAATACGTGGGATAAAAAACTCGGACGCATAACTTCGGCCTGTACCGCTGTTTATGATCGCGCCGATTTTCTCGCAGTCCAACCCAAGCTTGACCGCCATGGGAAGGATTTCGGCGAGGGCGGCGACATTGATATCAAACAGCAGTTGATTGATCAACTTGGCGAGTTGGCCACTGCCAGACCCACCCATATAAAACATCTGGGTTCCGATGTGCTTGAAATAAGGCCGTACCCGCTCAAAAATCTGTTGCTCTCCCCCACACATGATGGTCAGCGTTGCGTCCCTGGCGCGGGCCTCCATCCCGGACACGGGCGCATCCAGAAAAGAAACCCTTCTCTCTTGCAGTTCTCTGCCCAGTTCAAGCGTAGCCACATAGGATATGGTGCTGAGATCAACAACGATCTGTCCCTCTCTCATACGACCCATGATTTTCTGTACGGTTTCTTTTACCACCTGCTCGTTGGGCAAACTGAAAAAAACAAGGTCGCAGTCAGCGATTTCTTCCACCCGATCCAGCGTTTTAACTCTCAATTCACTGAAGCGCGAGTATGAAGCAGGGGATATGTCATAAACCGCGAACGGGTCGCCACTCTTACAAGCCATATGGTACGCCATGTGCCGGCCCATCTGCCCCAGGCCCACAAAACCAATCTGCATGAAAATTCCTTTCCCGTAATAAAGTCGATGTTATTCCATTTCTGTTACCCGGAGAATGCTTCCTTTCTTCGAGCCTGGACAGATGGAAGAATAACCGATATCAATAGCCCTGCCGCCAAAAGAATGAACACCGCGCTGATCGGCCGCGTAAAAAAGACGGTCGCATCGCCGCGCGACATAACCAGCGCGCGTCGCAGATTCTCTTCCATCATCGGACCCAAAATGAAACCCAAGAGGAAAGGGGTAGGCTCACAACCCAGTTTCACCATGATATAGCCAAGCAACCCAAAAGCAGCGCCAAGAAAAACATCAAAGGTATTATTATCGAAGCTGATGAGTCCGATGCAGCAAAACGCCAGGATTGCCGGAAAAAGCAGGCGATACGGTACCGTGAGGAGTTTTACCCACATCCCGATCAAGGGAAGATTCAAGATAAGCAGCATACCGTTACCAATCCACATGCTTGCGATCATTCCCCAAAACAAATCGGGCACGTTGGTCATTACCAAAGGACCCGGCGAAATACCCTGAAGAATCATGGCCCCAAGCATAAGCGCCATTGCGCCACTGGTCGGGATTCCGAGCGTCAGCAAGGGGATAAAAGACGTTTGGGCCGCCGCATTGTTCGCCGTTTCCGGAGCAGCGACGCCCTCAATGGCGCCATGACCAAATCTTCCGGGTTCCATCGCGATCTTCTTTTCTATGGTATAGGCGGAGAATGAAGCGAGCAATGGCCCTCCTCCAGGCAGAACACCCAGAATCGTACCGATGATCGTGCCTCGCGTACAGGGCGCCAGCACTTGTTTGATTTCCTGCCAAGTGGGATACAGCCCTTTTACTTTACTCAGAAATCTTTCACGCTGTTCCGAGATATCAAGATTCATGGCGATTTCCGAGAAAGCAAAAATCCCCATGGCCACAACCACGACATCCATTCCGTCGAAAAGATCATCGAAGCCGAAGGTAAAACGAAGCGCGTTGGTTTGTACATCGGTACCGACCAGGCCTGTCACCAGGCCAAAGAGTATCATGCCGATAGCCTTCAGAATGGAACCGCTCGCCAGAACGACCGCGCCGATCAAGCCAAAAATCATGAGCGAGAAATATTCGGCCGGACCGAAACTCAACGCTACGGAAGCCAGGAACGGAGCGAACAATGCCACAAAAATGGTTGCGATCGTTCCGCCGAAAAAAGAGCCGATGGCCGAAACGCCTAAAGCCACCCCTCCTCTACCCTGACGCGCCATTTGGTATCCATCGAGGGTAGTTACGGCCGACGAGGCTTCTCCAGGCAGGTTGACCAGAATTGCCGTTGTGGATCCGCCATACTGAGCCCCATAGAAAATCCCGGCCAGCATAATCAGGGAGGTGGTCGCCGGGAGCCCGAACGTCATTGGCAAAAGCATGGCCAGCGTGGCCGAGGGCCCAATACCGGGAAGAACGCCGATCAAGGTTCCGAGCGTCACCCCGATAAAACAATACATAAGATTACTGGCCGTTGCCGCAGTGCTGAACCCCATCACCAAATTGTTAAAAAGATCCATATATTAAAGACCAGGCCAGAGATGAAGGGGTAATCCCAGACCTTTTACGAATACCAACCAGATGAAAATAATCATAAAAATCGAAAGGGCAAGCGCATCGAGAAATCTGAAGCTCAACCCAAAGGAACTGATGAAGATCAAGACGGTTACAGCGCCAGCCAGACCGGCAGGCCGCAGTAACAAGCCAAAAGCCACGACAGCGATTAAAGGGAGCATGGAGCGGATCGCGAAACGCGGCACAGGAGCGCCAGGGGTAATCACCCCTTTGACAGAGAGAATCGCGCCAACAAGACAGAGTAACCAGGCCACCAGACTTGGAAAATAACCTTGCAGCATACGACGGGCCGTTCCCACGGGTAGATCCCAACCGGTTATGAGTATGAAAACTCCCATAGCCAAAAAAAGGAGGCCTGCCAAAAAATCTTGACCGGATTTAATCATGTCAACCTCGAATCCCCCAAACTTCTCTCTCACCTTTCTTGCGGCAGAGTTTCAAACCGGTTTTCCTCCAGATATCAATTCCTCGGGACACCTGCTTTTTCAAGAACCTCACTCCACAGCTTTATTTGATCTTTCTGGAAAATACCCATCTCTTCGGGGGTAGTGGGAAACACCTGCATGCCGAGACCTTCGAGATAATCATCGGATTCTTTTTGCTTGAGCGTCTCGACGAATGCTTTGTTCAACACTGAAATGATCTCGCTCGGCGTTCCAGCCGGCGCGAAAGCGGCGATCCAGCCAACAAGCTCATAGCCAAGAATGACATCGGCGATCGGCGGAACATCGGGCATGGACTTAAGGCGTGCCGTAGACGTCACACCCAACGCGCGCAATTTGCCAGCCTTGACATGATCCTTCACCGCGAACGGATCGCAAAAGAGAAAATCGAGTCTTCCGCCCAAAAGGTCAATCAAGGCGGCGGGCAGCGCTTTATACCCCACTTGAGTGGCCTCGAATCCCGCCTTCGACATGAAGAGCGCCGCATTCGCCATGGACGAGGAATTCCCGACACCATAATTCAACTTGCCTGTATTTTCTTTGGCATACTTGATGAATTCTTCCAGATTTTTGGCAGGAATATCAGGTTTGATAGCCAATACCAATGGATTCCTGGTAAGGCCCGTGATCGGCGTAAAATCAGCTACAGGGTCGTAATTGAGCGATTTAAACAGGTAGACGTTGGCCGCCGCGCCTGAGTTGGAATTGAGTATCAAACGATAGCCGTCACGAGGAGACCTCTTGACATCGCCGGCGGCGATGGCGCCGCTGGCGCCGTCTTTATAATCAATGTAGATATCTACCCCGAGTACCTTGGAAGAACGTTCCGACAAAAAGCGCGTCACCGCATCAGAACCCGCGCCTGGGCCAAACGGCACCACAATCGTTATGGGTTTGTCCGGGAAAGCTGCCAACGAAACGGACGGAAAGCAAATCAGGGACGATGCCGCCAGAAGACCCGATATCATGCGCTTGATCATAGTAAGCTCCTTTATGAACTGAAATGTGCTTTTGGATTCCCGGCGTTTACCTGAATGGCGGTGTTTTTACGACCTTCGCCAAATCACCGTCCCCTGATTGCCGGTACCCAATTCGTTCTTTAAATTACTTCACAATCAAATGTCCCAATCCTATCACTATCACGGCAGCGACAAAATCTTCCTGGCCTCCACCGGAGTGGCCAGTTCCCGCCCGCATGCCTGCGCCATACGCACCACTCGCTCCACCTGTTCCGCGTTGCTTTTGGACAGACGACCTTCCGAGTAATAGATGCACTCTTCCAGCCCCACGCGCACATGCCCCCCCATGGCTATCGCATGGATCGCCAACGGCAGGAAACCAACCGAGCTTTCCACCACAGCCCAATTGGCGTCGGGCGGAATAATCTCACTCAGGTGCAGCAGGGATTTCACGTTGGCTGGCATGCCCCCCTTTGCGCTGAGCACGAACTGGATGAACAGCGGCAAGGCCAGCAACCCGCGCTCGGCCAGCCTGATGCAGTCATAAACGTTGCCGATTTCAAAGACGCCAATCTCGGGCCGGATGCCCCTGTCCGTCAGTTCCTTTGCCAGCGTCGCCAGAAATTCGGGAGGATTGAGGAACACCTTGTCTCCCAGATTGATCGAACCGGCGTCGAAAGACACCATGTCCGGCTTGAGGGCCAAAGCCTTGAGTCGTTCCTCCATCGGAAGATTCCTGCCGGGAATGCCACTGGTTGTCAACGACACGATGGCATCTGTCTCGCTTCGGATACGATCCAGCACCTCCTTGAAGAGCGCCACGTCCTGTGTCCCCAAGCCGGTCTCCAGATCCCGGACATGTACGTGCAAGATCGAAGCGCCGGCCTTCCAGGCGTCGATCGCGGATTGCGCGATCTCGGCCGGTGTGATCGGAATGTAGGGCGTCTGCTCCCGCGTGATGCGTGAGCCCGTAACGCCAACTGAGATGATCAATTTATCCATGTTTTTCCTTTATTACAGGACCGTAAAAATTAATGAACGAGTCGCTCATGCCGGCCTGGAACCGCCGACCCGTTTCAATATCTCGACCACGCCGGCATCCCCATCGACCCGCACGATATCCCCGGTCCGGATAACATCGCACGGATCCTGATCCAGACGATCCACCAAGGGAATCTTTTTGTTATACAGGAGTCGGGCGAAAATACACCCGGAACCGGTGATTGCCTCTGCTTCGACATTGACGATGGCGGCGGGAAGATTCTCGCAGCGCGCTGTCTCCAGGATCCATACCCCGCCCGACGACGAGGATTTGCCTTTGGGAAAGACGATGATCTTGCCCTTCAGGTTGAGACCACGCCATTCGTGGCGCTCGTCGCTGATTTCCCCTGTGGCCGGGATCACCCCATGCGTGAAGCCGAAAAACTGTTTCGTCACCAGCGCCTCGCCTTCGGCGATGCCGCCTCCCAACCCCCTGCCCCGCAATGTCACAACTTCCGAATTAGTAGTCACAAGATCATCCTTTCCTCAAACGGTTGCCCGCGCAATACATGTCAACGTGTCGACGAAAATCGCTTCCAGCCAGGTCGGTTCCGACGTCAGCAGATTGGCGTACTTGGCGGAATCGGTCATGATGGTTTTCCATCCCCATTTACTGATGTCGAAAAAGAGGATGCAGGTTTGTTGGACCAGCTCGGCGCCGGAGGCCTCGATTACCTGCGCATAGCCAAATTCGCGAGCGAGCGCCAACACGTCGGCCGAGATGAATATCCAGAACTTGATGCCTGGTTTTACGCGCCGGCCAGCGAGAATATCCGCGAGATTCTTCACTTCCGCGATGGTCGGATGCGGGCAGCCTAGGAGAACCGCCTCGAACTTGTCAGTTTTGGCCGAGCTGATCAGCGCCCTGGCTTTCTCCACTTCCTTCTCGTCGATCCGGAGTTCATACAGGGGCTTCTTGCCGCCGAGGGCGTATTCGCGCGTCGGCGCTTCCGGCGTCATGCCGACAACATGGTATAACGGCATGCCGCCACTCGACGCGCCGGCGCCGCCGAACACCTTGAAATCGTTGGTCGTGGTGCTTTCCGGTAGCCCCTCGATGACGGGTATCTGGTTGCCCAGGTGCTTGCCAACGATCCAACCCAGGGTTCCATAGTCACTCAGGTTCTTCGGCTTGAATTCCACATGCACCAGAGCATTTCCCTTGCGGTTCTCATCCAGCATCAGGCCGAAGCGCGGCATTTTTCCAGCGACGCCCGCTGCCTTGTCGATGCCGTCGGTGATGCGGTTCGCCCGTGCACCGAGTACCGAGTTGGCGAACGAGATGGCCGACGATTCCGTCCACGCCACGCATTCACGGAAGCGCGGAAGGTTTCCCTGAAAATAAGGAGTACAACTACACGTGAGATGCGCGCCCATTTTTCTGACGGCATTGATCATGCGCTGGCACCGTTCCATATGTTCCCAGGATTCCGGAAGCTCGTCCGGCCAGCGATTGAAATTGGACGGCCAGGCGGCGGTATTCAGGGTGGTCGGCACACGGAACTTGGCCCCCCGGTTGGAAAAGCTCTCGACAAGCTCGACCGACGCCCAGAAATTCGGATAAGACATGGCGCCGTGGACACTCTGGATGTCAACGAAATCCTCCGCGCCGTATAAATCCCCAAGCTGCACCAGGATGTCCATGCTGTAGCGGACGCCCTCGTCGAACTCCCCGTTGAGCATGCGTTTTTCTTCATCTGTCAATTTCACCGTGTCATCTCCTTGTCACAAGAATGGATTTTCAAAAACACACCGTTAATCGGTAATATCTTCTCGGTGCCTCTTTGTCTTTGGCAGGTTCATCACCACCAGGATCAGCACCGTGGTGACCAGAAAAGCGAGGCTGATCGGCCGGGTAAAAAAGACCGTGAAGTCGCCGTGCGACAGGTAGAGCGCGCGCCGCAAATTCTCCTCGATCATCGGCCCCAAGACGAAGCCAAGGATCAGCGGCACGACATTGCAGTCCAAGGTCTGCCAAAGCACGCCAAGGATGCCGAAGAGCACTGCCAAATAGAGATCCATCGGTTCGTTCTTCATGCTGTAGATGCCGATCACCACGAGGCTCATAATCGAGGGCGCGAGGAACCGGTAGGGAACGCTCAACAGGCGTACCCAGAAGCCAATCAGCGGCAGGTTCAATACCAACAGCATCAGGTTGCCGATCCACATACTGGCGATCAAACCCCAGAACAGGTCTGGGCGCAACACCATGACCTGCGGACCGGGCGTGATGCCCTGAATCATCAGAGCGCCCAACATCAGGGCCATCGTTGCGCTGGCGGGCAATCCGAGCGTCAGCATCGGGATAAATTTGCACTGCGCGTCGGCATTGTTGGACGATTCCGGTCCGGCGACTCCCTCAATGGCGCCATGACCGAATTCTTCCGGATGTTTGCTGATTTTCTTTTCGAGCATGTAGGATGAAAAGGCGGCAATGGAGGGACCTGTGCCAGGCAGAACGCCAAGGAACGCGCCGAGTCCGGTGCCGCGAAGAATGGGCCCGACGGATCGCCGCAGGTCCTCGCGCGTCAGCCAAAGATAGGCCAGTTTGCTGATGACATGCCCACCCTTGCCGACCGTGCCGATGCTCTTGACGATCTCGCTGATGGCGAAAATGCCCACCGCGACCACGATGAACTCGATGCCGTCATAGAGGCTGGTCATGTCGAAGGTAAAGCGCTTCCACCCGGATTCCAGGTCGGTGCCCACCATGCTGAAGAGAAGCCCCATGAAGATCATGCTGATGGACTTCAGCATGTCTCCCTGTACCAGCACGGCGGCGGCGACCAGGCCCATGAGCATGAGCGAAAAGTATTCGGGGGCGCCGAACTGCATCGCCAGCTCGGCCAGTGGCGGGCCGAACAAGGCGATAAACAGGGTGCATATAGTGCCGGCGACGAAAGAGCCGATCGCGGCGATCGCCAGGGCAGGACCGCCCTTGCCCTGCTTGGCCATCTGATAACCGTCGATACAGGTGATGACCGACGACGGTTCGCCTGGCACATTCAGCATGATGGCGCCGGTAGAACTGCCGAACTGGGAACCATAGTAGACCCCGGCCAACATGATGATAGCGCCCACCGCGTCGATATTGAAGGTCAGCGGCAACATCATGGCGATGACGCCGACCGGCCCGATCCCCGGCAACACCCCGCAGGCGGTGCCGACCAGCATTCCCACGAAGCAATAGAACAGATTGCTTGAGGAAAGCGCTATGCCAAAACCGAAGATCAGATTGTTGAGGACGTCCATGGCCTTCTCCGCATCAGAAAAACCGGAACTGGAACAGGGTATGCGGGAGACCGAGGCCCCACACGAAGATGCTCACCAGGAGAAAGACGAGGCCCAAGGTAAGCAGCAGGATTTCATACCAGGGGAATTTCGAAAACGCCGCCGCGCTGCCGACGATGACGACAGCCAGGGAGGGCACCAGCCCGACCCGCCCGATCAGGAGGCCAAATGCGATGACCACGGTGGGGAGGATAAGCAGAGCCCGCATATCCCAGTTCCATTCGATCCGGTCGATATGTCTGGAGCCCCGGAACGTGATGATGGCCCCCAGACAGATCAGAACTCCACCGAGGGCGATGGGGAAATAGCCGGGTCCCATGCCCAGAGAAGAACCCAGCGGATAATCACGCGCGATGCCAATGGCAACGCCCCCCGTCGCCATGAACATCACCCCGGACCAGAAGTCCTTGCTGGTGAAATATTGCTTGAGATTTGGCATGAAAACGGTCCTTCTGACGCCAGAATCAGTTTTTGAAACCAAACCTCTTGATCATGCGTCCCCAAGCTTCGCTACCTTCCCGGATGGCCTTGTCCATGAGTTCGGGAGTCCGTTCGACTTCCTTGATGCTTTGCATATCCACGCTCATGTCGAGCAATTTCTGCTGAAAGTCCGGCATCTTCAGGATCTCATTTCCTACGCGATTGAGCGTTTCCACGACGTTTTTCTGGATTCCGCGCGGACCGGAAATACCATTCCAGCCGGTAATTTCCATATCCACACCAAGCTCGCGCATAGTCGAAATATCCGCGGCGGCTGCAGTCCGCTCCGCCGTGGTGACCGCTATCGGAATCAGTTGTCCGGACGACATCATCGGTTTGGCCGTGGCGATGGCCGAGAACACCAGCTTGATGTCTCCCTTGGCCAGTTCGACGAATCCCTGCTGTGCGGATTTGTACCGGGTGAGTTGCAGATTGAGTCCCACCGCTTCGCAGAGCATGCCATAGCCGATGGCTTCCCAAGTCGTGGCGACGCCCAACGACCACGGTTGGGGCGCTGCCTTCGCCATGGCGACGATTTCTTTGAGCGATTTCCCCTTTAATTCCGGGCCAACCAGCAGCACCATGGGCGGTCCCGGAATATCGATGATCGAGACGAGATCCTTGTCCTGGTCGAAGGTACGCGGATAGAGCCACTTGTTTCCGAACATGATCGAGGCGCTATCGAAAAGCAGCGTGTAACCGTCGGGATCTGCCTTGACCACGTACTCGGCGCCGATGTCACCGCCCGCTCCCGGCTTGTCCTCGACCACGAAGGGCTGCTTGAGTATCTTCTGATACTCCGCCGCAAACAGACGCGCGAGGATGTCTGTGTTCGATCCCGCCGCTGCGCCGACGACGAAGCGAACCGGCCTGTTTGGATAGTCCTGAGCATTCGCCGTATTCAGATTCGTCAGCGCCATCACCAATGCCAACAAGATAATTCTCAACATAGCTTTCTCCCTTTCGTGAATAAACATACCTGTCATTCCGACCGAAGTCTGGTTTTCCGTATGCGCAAGCCAGAATTTGACCCAAGCTAATCTATAGTTGCCATGCCATTTCCCGCCCTCTGAGTCGTCTACATTATCTTCATCTTATATCTTTTATATAAAGTATAAAGATAATGAAATGGCTGTCAACGTCTTTTTTTCAATTTGTCGAAAAATGTGACTTGGCCGACGAACAGGGCATCACGCTGTTTCGGCGTAAACCGGCCAGTTATGCGGAAATTTTCAGGTTGCGCCGAGGCATGCGCACAGAAATCCTTTGCGCAAAGCCGCTGGGCTACGCTCCTTGCAATGGCGATCTTTTATGACCGGGACCGACCCGGACAATTATTTGATTTCGTTGACGTAAACGTACTCGCCCGTCTTGGCGCGGCAATAGCCGATCACCGAAGGCTTTTTTTCCTGGTCGAACACGATCTGGTCGATCTTGAGAATGGCGGTGGGAGGAGTGAGGGAAAGCAGTTCACAATCTCTCTCGCCAGCCATTTCCGCGCTGATCTGTTCCTTCACTGCCGAAACCTCCATGCCATAGTTCTCAAGCAAGAAGATGAAAAGGCGTGGAGGCATCTCGTCGGCCTTCATTGGGAAATTCGGGAATTTTTCCCTCTGTAGCACGAAGTGATCCAGCATGATCGGAACTTCGTTTATGAACCGGATCCGGCGCAAGCAAATGGTATCGCTGCCTACCGGCACGCCGATCTTGTCGCTGACATCGCCGTCGGCCGGAACACATTGGATATCGGTGACCAGCACCGTCGACTTGACGAAGGCGCCGTCGGATGTCTGCAAGGGAAAATACTGGAAAAAAGATTTCAGCTCATGATACGGACTGCGACCGATGACGACGGTGCCCGTCTTTCGTTTGCGGCTCAACAACCCGTCGTTGACCAGATCGATCAAAGCCCGCCGGACGGTTCCGATGGCCACGCCCAACTCCTGCGCCAGGGTGATCTCGCTCGGGATAACGGTTCCGGGAGGCCAGACTCCTGTGACGATGGCTTCGAAAATCTGGTGTTTCACGATCTCGTACAAAGGCGCCCTGATTTCATTGGTAATACGCTGAATGGGTTTCACGACGGATTCAATCTCATGAGTGGTTTTTTCACCGATGATCTTTTCTGCGGGACGCCCTCGCGATGGATTATGCGATTGCCTTCGATAGGCCATACAATTGCCCTTGACAGGTCATACATCGAAATTAGAGAAAAATCAGCAAACTGTTTCGAAATGAAATCCGAAGCCTTCGCGTCATTTCTGAATTATCTCATGAGTCCCCGGCCTCTCAAGACGATTGCACACGCAGAAGACATAACATATTGAAAGAATTCATTAACAATCGGCAGTTTATGCCATAGTGTTGTAAAATGGGACGAGGTCAGCCGACATGTCCAATTTCGCCGATTTTCATTCTCTCCGTTATGCCCTCCTCCCTTACCCGGCTACTCTAGCGCCGATGATTCAAGCCGTCGGCGCCGATATCGTCTCCTGCGCCGACGGCTGTATCGCCTTCCGTTACCGCGTGCGGGGCGACATGGCGCGTGTGCGGGTGCCCGAGGCGGGTCAGCCGGAACGCCGCGACCTGCTCTGGGAGCACACCTGTTTTGAAGTTTTCGTCGGCATTGAGGGCCGTACGGCCTACCGGGAATTCAACTTCTCCCCATCGGGCCAGTGGATGGCTTATGACTTTGGCGATTACCGGCGGCGTCTGGCCGATCCGGAGATAGCCACGCCCCGGATAGCCACGCGGTCGACGGAAGGCCGGCTCGAGCTGGAGACCATCGTGCCTTTATCGTCCCTGCCGTCCACGCCTTGGGAAATCGGACTGTCGGCGATAGTCGAAGCAAGCGATACGGTCAATGACGGCCTGAGCTACTTGGCGCTGCGCCACCCCTCGCCTCGCCCTGATTTTCATCATCGCGACGGCTTCGCAGCGCGCGTCTAATCCGCAGGCGGCGCGACGGAAATACTCAAAAATGTCGCGTTTCGGCAACAAAAGGCAAGTGAGCTTGAGCAGAAGTACATTTGTGTTTAAATGTTAATAATATCATTAAAAAAACAATATATAATACAATTTTCTTAAAGATATTCTTTAAGTTATTTGCAGTCAAAACAAGCTTCCAGATGCGACAAATGAAACTTTATCGCTTTTAGAACCAGAACTACATCGCTTCGCCGCCACGGATCAGCCCGACGGCGACACCTTCGATTTCCACGTGTTGCTCGCGCGTGTTGATGATGATCGGCTCGAAGTCCGGATTTTCGGCGATCAGTTCGACGATCTCGCCATGCCGACGATAACGCTTGACCGTCACGTCGTCCTCCATGCGGGCGACGACAATCTGCCCGTCTTGTGCTTCGCTGCTGCGATGCACCGCCAGCAGGTCACCATCGAAAATACCGGCGTTAATCATCGACAAGCCGCGCACGCGCAGCAAAAAATCGGCGCGCGGCTTGAACAGGCTGGCGTCCAGGGCATAACGCGCTTGCACGTTTTCCACAGCCAGGATCGGACTGCCAGCGGCGACGCTTCCAATCAGCGGCAAGCCGAGTTGTTCGACCAGGCGTATGCCGCGCGCCGAACCGGGTTCGAGAATGATGACGCCTTTTTTGGCGAGCGCCTTGAGATGTTCCTCGGCTGCGTTGTGCGAGGCGAAGCCAAAGGCGCCAGCGATTTCCGCCCGCGTCGGTGGCGCGCCGAAGACTTCCAGCGAATTTCGAATGAAATCGAGAATTTCCCGCTGACGCGACGTAAGTTTTTCCATGACAACCCTTAACAAATGTTATAACTGTATTTTTATCCAGTTATCGCAAAAACACAAGCGAAAGCAGATTATGGCAAGCGATAATATCGTCGGTTACCGTATCCAGCCGCTGGCGAAATCCTTGATGGTATTCGCCAGCTTGTGCGGGTCATGGCGGATATAGTCGGTTTCGCTGGTGAAATCGCGTTCCACGACCTTGATGCCTTTGCATGTCAGCATCGATTTGTTCTTTAGACGAACCGGCGCCTTGCCTTCTTTCGCGTATTTCTGAACCAGGCTGGCGCGCAACTTTCCATTGTTGACCAGCAGATAGTCGATTCTTCCTTCTCCGAGATATTGTTCGAGAACGCGAACAAAGTCTTCCACGGCGAATCCATCGGTTTCACCGTGCTTGGTCATGATGTTGCACACGTAAATGATCTTTGCCATTGAACCGCGCAACACCTCGACCATTCCCTTGCACAACAGGTTGGGGATGATGCTGGTATATAGATCACCGGGACCGATGATGACGTAGTCAGAGTTTTCGATGGCTTCCTTCGCCCGCGGATTGAGCCGGCCACCTCCGACCAGGAAAGCGTCGCGGATGGGAATACTCGCGTCGTGCTTGGGCACATCGATGTTCTTTTCGCCAAGGATTTTCTCCTTGTTCTCCAGCGTGACACCCAGACTCACGTTATCCAGCGTCACCGGAATCACTTTGCCGTGCACGTTGAACATTTCGGAGAGTTCCTCAATGCCGCGCTCGAAATCCCCCATGATGTCGGTTAACGCTGTCAACAGTAAATTGCCGATCGTGTGGCCGGCGATTCTTTTTCCCTCCTTGAAACGGTATTCGAACAGCCGGCGCACAACCTCGGTATCCTCGGACAAGGCGACGATGGCCCGGCGCACATCGCCCGGTGGAAGTATGCCGAACTCATCGCGTAGCTCTCCGGTCGAACCGCCGGAGTCAGTGGCCGTGACAATGGCTGCCAGATTCAAACGTCCGTCCTTGCCCAGACCCGAGAGAACATTGAACGTTCCGGTTCCGCCTCCGATGGTGGTGATATTGCATTTTGTTTCCAACGGCTGTTTTCGCATCAGCCCTTCCCTTCTGTATGAGAATCACGGTATATACGGCGAGCCGGACGCTTCCCCTGCTCTATTTGCCGTCCTTACCGTCTCCAAGCGCACAAATGGCCGTGATCATCGCGCATCTGGCGACTTCGCGCCACACTTCCCGCCACTCGCGCAAGGCTTCCTTTATAATTCTTCTTTCATTCTGAACCAAGCGACGAAATTGAATTCCAATCTCGGCAAACTGCAAGCCTATCCGTTCGAAAAACTGCGCCAGTTGATGGCCGGCATCACTCCCAAGCCTGGAGTGAGCGAAATCAAGCTGCACATGGGCGAACCCCGGCACGCCACGCCCGAATTCATCAAGGAGGCGCTGGTCGTCGGGCTGGGTGGGCTATCGACTTATCCCGCCACGCCTGGGCAACCCGCATTGCGGCAGGCCATCGCCGACTGGATGAAGAAACGCTACGGCCTCGACGGCATCAATCCGGACACCGAAATCCTTCCGGTCAACGGCTCGCGCGAGGCCTTGTTCTCCTTTACGCAGGCGATCATCGACCCGAATTGTGGCTACGTGCCGCTGGTGGTCAGTCCCAATCCTTTTTACCAGATATATGAAGGCGGCGCCTATCTGGCCGGCGCCGA
The DNA here is from genome assembly GCA_025997075.1 of Betaproteobacteria bacterium. Taxonomy (GTDB): domain Bacteria; phylum Pseudomonadota; class Gammaproteobacteria; order Burkholderiales; family Rhodocyclaceae; genus Propionivibrio. Next base: position 20,685 of record BNUC01000009.1, read on the forward strand.
CATTCGTTTCCTCAACTCGGTGCGGGAAAACGACTACGCTTTCGATTACGCCAGTCTTTCGGAAGAAGAATGGCGGCGCGTGCAATTATTGGTCGTCTGTTCTCCGGGCAACCCGAGCGGCAAAGTGCTGAATCTCGACGACTGGAAGGCTTTGTTTACGCTCTCCGACAAATACGGTTTCGTCATCGCATCCGACGAATGCTATTCAGAAATCTATTTCGATGAAGCACAACCGCCGCTGGGCGGTTTGCAGGCGGCAAAACAACTGGGCCGGAATTTCGAGCGGCTGGTCATGCTCTCCAGCCTCTCAAAACGTTCCAACGTTCCCGGCATGCGCTCCGGTTTTGTCGCCGGCGACGCCGCGATACTCAAGGATTATCTGCGTTACCGGACTTACCACGGTTGTGCCATGAGTCCGGTCTTCCAGGCCGCCAGCATCGCCGCGTGGAAGGATGAGGCGCATGTCGTCGCCAATCGCGAGCAATATCGCCGGAAGTTTGCCGAGGCTGCGCCTCTTGTGCAGAGTGTGCTCGACGCCCCGCTGCCGGAAGCCGGTTTCTATCTGTGGGCGAAAACGCCGATATCGGATACCGATTTCGCCCGTCGCCTGGCGGCCGAGCACAATGTCCATGTGCTGCCGGGCAGTTTCCTGGCACGCCAGGCGCATGATATCAACCCCGGCGCCGGTTACGTGCGTATCGCGCTTGTCGCGACGCTGGCCGAGTGCCTCGAAGCCGCCAGCCGAATTCAACAGTTCCTTACCCGACTCTAGGAAAGTAAAATGCAGGAATATCAACAGATTATCGAAGATGCTTGGGAAAACCGGGCCTCGCTGCAACCCGGCAGTGCTCCCGCCAAGGTGGGCGAAGCCGTCGACGCGGTCATTGCCAGACTCGACGCCGGCAGCTTGCGTGTTTCCGAGAAAATTGACGGCGAATGGGTCACCCATCAATGGCTCAAGAAAGCGGTCCTGCTGTCGTTCTGTCTTGAAGACAACGTGTTGCTCGAAACCGGCCCGATGCGCTTTTTCGACAAGGTGCCGACCAAGTTCGCCAAATATGACACCGAAAAATTCCGGCGCGGCGGTTTTCGCGTTGTGCCACCGGCGGTCGCCCGGCGCGGCAGTTTCATCGGCAAGAACGTCATCCTGATGCCCTCCTACGTCAATATCGGCGCGTATGTCGATGAAGGCACGATGGTCGACACCTGGGTTACGGTCGGATCCTGCGCGCAAATCGGCAAGAACGTCCACCTGTCGGGCGGCGTCGGTATCGGCGGCGTGCTCGAACCCTTGCAGGCCAACCCGACAATCATCGAAGACGCTTGCTTCATCGGCGCGCGTTCGGAAATTGTCGAAGGCGTCATCGTCGGCGAAGGTTCGGTCATCTCGATGGGCGTCTATATCGGCCAATCCACCAAGATCTTCGACCGCGAAACCGGCGAGGTCAGCTACGGCCGCATCCCTCCCGGCTCGGTCGTCGTCTCGGGCAATCTACCTTCCAGGGATGGCAGCCACAGCCTTTACTGCGCGATTATCGTCAAGAAAGTCGATGCGAAGACACGCGCCAAGACAAGCATCAACGATCTTCTGCGCGGTGTCTGAAAGGCCAACGCGCTTTTTTCGAGCATTCTTTCGAACACATATGCGATTGAGATAATATGATTCTGGACAGACTCTTCCAGTTGATGTCGGAAAAACAGGCATCCGACCTTTTCGTATCCGCCGGCATCCCCATCCACATGAAGATTCAGGGCCATACCGCTCCGGTCAATCAGCAGGTGATGACCTCGGCGATGATCGAAAAGATCGCCTATGAACTGATGACGGCCGACCAGACCAAGACCTTCGAGGCGACGATGGAAATGAACCTTTCCATCGGCGTGCCGAGGATCGGCAATTTCCGCATCAATCTGTTCCGCCAGCGCGGGTCGATCTCGATTGTCGTGCGTTTTATCCTGGGCAACATCCCGGCGCTCGATACTCTGAGTCTGCCACCGATTCTGGCCGATCTGGTCATGGAGAAACGGGGGCTCATCCTGATCGTCGGCGCCACGGGTTCGGGCAAATCGACGACCATCGCCTCGATGCTCGACTATCGCAACATCAACCGTACCGGACACATCCTGACTATCGAGGACCCGATCGAATTCCTGTTCAAACACAAGAAATCGATCGTCAACCAGCGCGAACTCGGCATGGACACCCTGGGTTGGGAACACGCGCTCAAAAATGCCATGCGCCAGGCGCCTGACTGCATCCTGATTGGCGAAATCCGCGACAGGGACACCATGCAGGCGGCCATTGCCTACGCGCAGACCGGGCACCTGTGCCTCGCCACCTTGCATGCCAACAACAGCTACCATGCACTCAACCGCATCATCAACTTCTTCCCGCTGGAGAACCGGACAGCGCTGTATCTCGACCTGTCGGCCAGCCTGAAGTCCATCATTTCGCAGCGCCTTGTCGTCGCCCGGGCCGACGGACGGCGCTTACCGAGTGTCGAAGTATTGCTCAACACCCGTCACATCCAGGAACTGATCGAACGCGGCGAGATACTGGCCATCAAGGAAGCCATGGAACAAAGTCTGGCGCCGGGATCGCAGACTTTCGAGCAGGATCTTTTCCGTCTTTACCGCGAAAAGGTCATTACGCTGGACGAGGCATTGGCCAACGCCGATTCGCCGACCAACCTGTCCTGGCTGATCAACAATTCCGGTGGCGCACCGGAAAAGAGAGAGGAAGAAGTAGTCGCCCCCCCCTCTGCGGATTTCACCGAAACCGACGACACTGGCACTTCTTTCAAGGAATTCACGCTGAACTTCGACGACTCTCCTGAGAGCAAGAAAGTCCATGCCCCCTGATGCGCCGACCCGGATAGCAGAGAATCCGGCGCTTGATCTCGCCGAACGCCTGATCGCCCTCCCCTCCGTGACGCCCGACGACGGCGGCTGCATGGCCCTCGTCGAAGATCGCCTGCGGCGCATCGGTTTCAGCGTGGAATACATCAAGCGGGGAAGCGTCAGCAATCTGTGGGCGCGCCGGGGTTCAAGCGGACCGCTGTTTTGCTTTGCCGGTCATGTGGACGTCGTTCCGCCCGGACCGGACGAGCAGTGGACCAGCCCTCCCTTCGAGCCGACTCGCCGGGATGGCTGCCTTTTCGGACGTGGCGCGGCGGACATGAAAAGCTCGATCGCCGCGTTCATCACGGCGGTCGAAAGCTTTGTCTCCGAGCACCCGAACCACACTGGCTCGATCGCGCTGCTGCTCACCTCCGACGAGGAAGGCGACGCTGTCGACGGCACGGTGGCTGTGGTCGAAGCATTGCAAGCGCGCGGCGAAGCCATGGACTTCTGCCTGATTGGCGAACCAACCTCCGTTGCGCATCTGGGCGACACGCTCAAGAATGGACGGCGCGGCTCGCTTTCCGGCAAACTGACCGTCAAGGGCATTCAGGGACACATCGCTTATCCGCAACTGGCCAGGAACCCGATTCTCCTGGTCGCGCCGGCCATCGCCGAGCTGGCGGGCATCGAGTGGGACCAGGGCAACGCGCATTTTCCGCCGACGACCTGGCAGATTTCCAACATCCACGGCGGCACCGGCGCGGTCAACGTGATTCCCGGCCACGTCGACATTCTGTTCAATTTCCGTTTCTCGACCGCAAGCACCCCCGAACAGTTGCGTTCCAGGGTCCATGCCCTCCTCGACCGCCACGGACTGGACTACGAACTGACCTGGACCCTTGGCGCGAAGCCCTTCCTGACCGGCGACGGCGAACTGCTGGAAGCCGCCCGCCAGGCTATCCGCGACGAACTGGGCGCCGAAACGGAACTCTCCACCAGCGGCGGCACTTCCGACGGTCGTTTCATCGCCGATATCTGTCCGCAGGTAATCGAGCTCGGGCCGGTCAACGCCAGCATCCACAAAATCGACGAATGCGTCGAGATCGCCGCGCTCGCGAGACTCTCGGCCATCTACCGGCACATCCTCGAACAGTTACTTTCATCTTGAATTGTTGGAATAGAATCTTTAGAGCATTTTACGTTCAGGTGCAAACAGTCGCTTTCTACCTCGTCATTCCAGCAATCAAAGGAATGACGGAATAACGGCGGATGGATGATGTCCAGCGTTTTTGTGTCAATGCTTGACCAAAAAATGCCCTAAGCACAGAGACACTGAGATTTTGAAAATGATATTTGTTTTTCCCGGTGCCTCTGTATCTCTGTATCTCTGTGTCTCTGTGGTTAAAGTTTTTTTTGGATTCATGAACATGACCCAAAACCTCTATGATCAAGCCCATGACGAACTGTCGACGCTGCGCGACCTGATGCGCTTTGCCGTCAGTCGTTTCAACGAATCCCGCGTATTTTTCGGCCACGGGACAGACAACGCCTGGGACGAAGCCGCCTACCTGCTCCTGCATAGTCTGCACCTGCCGCTGGACACGCTTGACCCCTACATGGATGCGCGCCTGACCGCCGATGAACGCGCCGCCGCGCTGGAGTTGATCCGGCGTCGCATCACCGAACGCTTGCCGGCCGCCTATCTGACCCGCGAAGCCTGGCTCGGCGATTACCGTTTCTACATCGACGAGCGCGTAATCGTGCCGCGTTCGCACATCGCCGAACTGCTGCGCGAACAACTGAGCCCGTGGATCAACGACCCGTGGGCCGTCGGGCGGGTGCTCGATATGTGCACGGGCTCAGGATGTCTGGCGATCCTCGCCGCGGAAGCCTTCCCCGAAGCCGTCATCGATGCGCTCGACCTCTCGCCGGACGCGCTCGCCGTGGCGCGCATCAACCTCAAGGATTACGGCTGCGAAGAACGCGTCCGCCTGATCGAATCGGACGCCTTCGCCGCCATTCCCAGCGAGCGCTACGACATCATCATCTCGAATCCGCCTTACGTAAACGCCGAATCGATGGCCGGACTGCCCGAAGAATACCGGCGCGAACCTCGACTCGCCCTGGCCGGCGGTGAAGACGGCCTCGATTTCGCGCGCATCCTGCTCGAAGAAGCAGCCCGACACCTGACGCCGGAAGGCCGCTTGATCGTCGAGATCGGAAACAACAAGGACGCGCTCGAACGCGCCTTCCCCCGCCTCTCCTTCGTCTGGCTCGACACCAGCGCCGGAGACCGGTCCGTCTTCATGCTGCGACGAAAAGATTTGGACTGAACAAGGAAGCAATTTGCGTTTATGGATGACAGTCGCTATTTTTAACCACGTCATCCCGCGAAGGCGGGAATGACGATCCACAACCGAAGGGGCCGTTATGAAAATTCTGATTGCAGACAAAGTCTCGACAAAGATGGTGGAAGACCTCAAGAGCCTCGGCTTCGAGGTCACGACGAACCCTGACGTTTCACCCGCCGATCTGGCTGGCGTGATCGACAATGCCGAAATCCTGATTGTCCGGTCGAAGCAGGTCACGGCCGCCACGATCGACACGGCGGCGGCGCTGTCGCTGATTATCCGCGCCGGCGCCGGCGTCAACACCATCGACGTCAAGCGCGCCAGCGAAAAAGGCATCTATGTCGCCAACTGCCCGGGCAAGAACACCGACGCGGTGGCCGAGTTGGCGATCGGCCTGTTGATCGCCGCCGACCGGCGTATCCCCAACGCCTTGCTCGATCTGCGCAACGGGAAATGGCGGAAGAAGGAATACGGCAAAGCGCGCGGCCTCAAAGGCCGGACGCTCGGCGTCGTCGGCTTGGGCAGCATCGGCGGCGCAGTCGCCAGATGCGCCAAGGGTCTGGGCATGGAAGTCATCGGCTGGTCGCGCAGCCTGACGCCGGAGAGCGCCAAAGCGCAGGGAATCGGCTATTGCGCCTCCCCGTCCGGGTTGGCGGCAAAAGCCGACGCCGTCAGCGTGCACCTGGCGCTGTCGCAAGACACGCGCGGCCTGATCGGCAGCGAGTTCTTCGCCGCCATGAAGCAAGGCGCGATCTTCGTCAATACGGCACGTAGCGAAGTGGTCGACGGTGCGGCGCTGAAAGAAGCCTTGCGTAGCGGCAGGATTCGCGCCGGCCTTGACGTTTTCGAGAACGAGCCGGCGGGCGGGGAAGCCGGGTTCGGCGATACGGATTTGGCAAACCTGCTATCGGCCGCAACGCCGCATATCGGCGCTTCCACCGAGCAGGCGGAAGAAGCCATCGCCGAAGAAGCCGTGCGCGTGGCGAAAATTTTTGCCGAGACCGGCAAACCGATAAATGCCGTCAATCCGCGCAAACTGCACATCGGTTTCCCGCTGGTCGTCCGCCATTACAACCGCGTCGGCGTGCTGGCGAATGTCCTGCGGGAGTTGCGCGACGAAGGCATCAACATCGAGGAAATGGAAAACAGTATTTTCGATGGCGAAGAAGCCGCCAGTTGCTCTCTCATCCTCGACAAAGCGCCTTCCACCTCGCTTGTGACGCGGATCGATTCGATCGAGCATGTCATTCAGGCGAGCGTCAAGAAATAACATTAGTTCTACCTCGTCATTCCCGCGAAAGCGGGAAATTTGCAGCCATTCTGGCTGGAAAGAACGCACTGGATTCCCGCCTTCGCGGGAATGTCGATGAAATCGTATCTATTTGATTTGAAAATGCTCTAAAGCCGGATTGCAGGGAAAGCACACATGATTGTCTATCACGGCGGCTATTGCGAAGTTCAAAAACCGAAGTTAAAGCCCACTCGAAACCATAAAGATTTCGGGCAGGGATTTTACTGCACCGGCTTGCTGGCGCAGGCGGAACGCTGGTCAAAACGCTTCGACACGTCCATCGTCAGTGTTTATGACTATGTGCCGGATGCTTCGTTCGACATTTTGCAATTCGACACCATGACAGAAGAATGGCTGGATTTTATCGTCGCCTGTCGCAACGGCACAGCGCACGCTCACGACATCGTGGCGGGCGCGATGGCGAATGATCAGATCTGGAATTACGTGGCGGATTTCGTTGCGGGCGTGCTGACCCGTGAACAATTCTGGGTGCTGGCGAAATTCAAACACCCGACACATCAAATCGCCTTCTGCACGCCGCGCTCCCTGCACTGCCTGAACTACAAAGAAAGCCGCGAGGTGAAAAAATGACCGGACGCGAATCTCAGGAAGACAACGACCTTTTCTTTGTCTGCGCGTTAATCGAATACGTCGCCCGCCAGACCCGTAATTTACGCAAGGACATCGTGAATGCGCTGGGTCGTGACGCCATCGCGCATTATCTGGAACTGGCGGATGTGTATCACTGCGAACCACTGGAAAAACTCTGCGTTGATCTCGTCGAAAAATACCGGATTGTGCCCGGAAATTTCGATAACGTGGCGCTCTGCCAGTACGCGGTTCCCACGCATTTCGACATCGCAAAAGTTTATAAACGCCTGATTATCGCTGTCGCGGCAGAGCGGAACATCGCTCGCGTCGAGACTCTGATTGAAATCTACAACGCGTGGATTTCCCCCAAAATCGACGATTACAACAGCAGCATGTACTACGAAAACCCGGATTATCTGTTGCAGTCTTATTTTGCGGGGGAACCCTTGCGGGATTAAGGAAAGCGAGTTTCCCCGAGTCGACGCAGCAGATCGGCGACGGCGTTTTGCGTGTGATCAGCGGTAACGATATCAGCGCGCCGTTTCACCGCGTCATGGGCACTCTCCGGCGCGGCGGCGATATCCGCTTCATCGAGCATCTCGATGTCGTTGATGTAATCTCCGATCGCCACCACGCACTTCGGCGCCGGGTCAAGCAGCGTGCGCAGCCTGGCGAGCGCGGAACCCTTGGTGACGCCCAGTGCGGTAAACTCGAAATAGCGCGCGGCGGAACGCATCTTGTGCGCCTTCCCGCGCAGGGCGTCGGACTCGAACAAGGCTTCGATGGCGTCGAGTTCCTCGGGGAAATCGGAACAGAACAGCACCTTGAGCCAGTCGTCGGCGATGGCTTCCAGCGGCTTATCCACCAAGGCTTGTCCTTCCCGCGTGGCTATGATGTCCGACGGCGCGCCGGCGCTGACCTGGCAGAACGGCCCGCCGCAGTACACCTGGATGTTGACTTTCGGCAGGCGCTCCATCACCCGGCGCGTGAATGCTTCGGCCAGTCCGCGGTCGAGCGGCGCCTTGTACAGGAAACGTCGGCTTGCCCAATCGTAGATCGCCGCACCGTTGTACAGTATCCACGGCAATGAAAGCGGAAGTCCTCCGGTAAAAGGAATGGCGGAAAGTTCGGTACGTCCGGTCGCGCCGAGAAAACGGCCGCCTTCGGCGACGAACGCCCGGATGGCGGCAATGTTGTCGTCCGAGATGCTTTCTCCGTTTCCAATCAGCGTACCGTCGAGATCCGAGACGAGCACGCAACCGTCGAAGCCATTCTCGAAAGCGCCGACAAACTTTTTGTCCGTTGGCGTCATAGCGCCAGTTCCTTGCCGCCAGTCAGCTTGAAAAAGACCATCAGCGAAACGATGGTGGTCAGCGTCAGGATCGATGACAGCGCCGCCGCGGTACCGTAGCTTGCCCGGATGACTTCGGTATAGATCGCCACTGACATGGTGCGCGTGCCGCCGGTATAGAGGATCATCGAGGCGCTCAGTTCGTTGATCACCGTAATCCAGCTCAGGATTGCCCCGGCCATGACCCCCGGTAGCATCATGATCGCCGTCACCTTGAAAAAAGTCTTCATCGGCGAGCAGCCCAGGCTGATCGAAGCTTCTTCGACACTCGGGCTGATCTGGTACAGGATCGCCGCGCTCGAACGCAAGGTATAGGGCAGGCGCCGCACGACGAAAGCCAGGACGAGGATCATCGCCGTTCCGCTCAGGACCAGCGGCGGCTTGTTGAAAGCCAGAAGCAGCGTGATGCCGAGCACGGAACCGGGAATGATGTACGGGAACATGGTGAACGTGTCGATCATCGAGGTGATCAGATTCTTCCGGCGGGTCGACAGGTAGGCGATGAACATGCCGAGCAGGACGATGATGGCGATGGCCGACAGTCCATACAGGTAGGTATTGGTGATCGCGGCACCGAGCTTGTCGAAGATGGTGCGATAACTGTCGAGCGAGTAGCCTGGGGTGAATACCACGCCGTTGACCTTCATGAACGAGGTATAGACCACGGTAATCTGCGGAATGATCGACAGGAACACCAGAACATAGATGAAGCCGTGCGCCAACGCGCTGGGCAGGGGCGGAAGGGTCGTCGGTTTCATCGGCCGCATGGCGCTCATGGTAAATGACTTGCGATTGACCACGTACTTCTGGCCGAGAAAGATCAGGCAGGTGATGACGACCATGATGGCGGCGAGCGCCGCGGCAAAGTTGGCCTCCCCGCCCATTTCATTGACGAATTCCGAGTAGATAAGCACCGGCATGACGACGAAGCCTTCGCCGATCAGCATCGGCGTGCCGAAGTCGGCCAGCGCGTTCATGAATACCAGCAGCCCGCCGGCCAGCACGGTCGGCGTCACCAGCGGCAGGACGATGGTCGCCACCTTGCGCAGCGGATCGCAACCCAGGCTTTCGGCGGCCTCGCTCAAAGCGATGTCGATGCTTTTCAGCGCGCCCGAAACGTACAGATAGATGAACGGATAGAGCTTGAGCGTGAGCACCAGCAATATGCCGCTGAAGCCGTAAATGGTCGGCATGCGGATACCCAGATACTCGCTCATGAAGGTGGTGATCACGCCGCTGCGCCCGCCAAGGAGAATCCACGAATAGGCGCCGATGAACGGCGGCGAGAGCATCGAGACGATGATCAAGGTATCGATGACGCGCTTGCCGCGGATGTGGAACGCCGAGGTGAGATAGGCCATCGGCCCGCCGATCAGCACGGCAAGCACGGTGACGCAGGCCGTCACGCTCATGCTGTTGAACAGGGCGCGGGAGTAATATTTTTTGCCGAAGAATCGGGCATAGTGCGAGAGCGTGAATCCGCCGCTTTCCGGGTCGATGAAACTGCTGGCGAAGAGCGAGAACAGCGGATAAACGAGGAAGAGAGCGAACAGTCCGGCGATGCACAGCGTGGTCCAGAACCAGAAGTCGCGCGGAGCGCTCGCCTGTTTCATGACGCCACCTCGCACATCAGGCTTTGGCTGTCCTCGGCGAAGATGTTGATTTTTTCCGGATTCACTTCAAGGCTCAAGGTGTCGCCGGGGCGGAGCACCGTCCGGGCGACGCCGATGTCCTGCGAAAACTCGATCGACGCCTGATCGGGCAGCAGGGAAACGTCGCTGAACTCGAGTTCGTAATTCACGTAGCGCCCGAGGAAGGTGGTCTTGACGACGCGCGCGGCCAGCCCGCGCCCGGGCGGCGCGAGCAGAAACTCCTCCGGCCGCACACCGGCAATGACCGGCGTGTTATCTGAACCGGCGCGTACCTGCCCGCCCATATCGATGGCGTATCCCGGCGAAAAACGCAATTCCTGCCCGGATAGCGTGGCCTGGAACAGGTTGGAATGGCCGATGAAGGTGGCGACGAAAATATTCGCCGGCCGCGCATAGATGGCTTGCGGCACATTCATCTGCTGGATGACGCCCTCGCGCATGACGGCGATGCGATCCGAAATGCACAAGGCTTCTTCCTGATCGTGCGTCACGTACACCGTGGTGATGCCGACCTTCTTCTGGATGTCGCGGATGGCCCCGCGCATTTCCACGCGCAGCTTGGCGTCGAGGTTCGACAGCGGTTCATCCATGAGCAGCACGCTCGGATGCACGACGATGGCCCGCGCCAGCGCGACCCGTTGCTGCTGGCCCCCGGACAAGCGTTCCGGCAGCCGGTCCTGATACTCCTCGATGCGCACGGTCTTCAGTATCTCGTCGACACGCTGCGCGCGCTCGGCCTTGGGCACATCACGGAACTGCAAGCCGTATTCGACATTCTTGCGCACCGTCAGGTGCGGGAAGATCGCGTAGCTCTGGAAGACCATCCCGATATTGCGTTTGTGCGCCGGAATCGCGTTGATGATCTGCTCGCCAAAACTGATCGTGCCGGCCTCGATACTGTTGAACCCGGCGATCATCCGCAGCAGCGTCGTTTTGCCGCAGCCGGACGGACCGAGCAAGGTAAAAAACTCCCCGTTCTCAATATCGACCGAAAGGCCGGGAATAATCGTCATTTGGCCGTATTGCTTGACCACATTCTGAACATGAATGGACACACTCACGGATGGCCCCCTGTTATCTGTTTAAGGCAAGGCGACGGACAAGCGAAGCGTCCGTCCCTTGCGGCATACTGATGTGCAAAGAGCGGCGGAACTGTCGCTCTCCGCCGTTCCTGGTCTCACAGACTGGTGTAGATGTCCCTGAACTTGTCAAGCCACTGACGTTTATTCTTGTCGACGACTTCGGCGTTGTCCTGGATCAGCTTGATCTCGGATAACGGCAACAATCCCTCGCTGGGCTGCACATCATTGCGCACCGAGCGGCGATTGAGCTGGGTGACGATCGTTTGCGCTTCCTTGCCGGAGATGAAGTCGATGAATTTCTTCGCATTCTCCATGTTCTTGGCGCCTTTGATAATCGCCGTGGCGTCCGGCTTGGAAATGACGCCTTCGCTCATATAAACGACTTTCACCGGCGCCTTGGACTTGACGTAGTTCACCGCCCCTTCCTCGAAAGTCAGCCCGACCGTGTATTCACCATCGGCCACCCCCTTGTACACCGCCGACGACCCTCCCAGCAGCTTGCCGTCGAGATTTTTCGCCAGTTCCTGCACATAGCCCCAGCCCTTGTCCGGATCGCCTTTGCCCATCGCGTAGAGCATGTTAACGAGATGCTCGAACGATGAGGACGACTTGGACGGATCGCCAAAGGCGATCTTGCCCTTGAGCGCCGGATTGAGCAGATCCTGATAGCCTTCAACCTTGATGTTGCCGATGAGTTTGGTGTTGACCATGAGCACGCTGGGAACCTGTGAGAAGCTGGTAATCTTGCCGTCCGGACTCTTCAATGCGTCGAAAAAGGCGGCTTCCTCAGGTGAATGGTGCTCCTCGAAAAACTTTTTCAACGGAGTGAGCATGGAGACCGTCCCTCCCCACATGATGTCAGCCAGCGGATTGTTCGCTTCCGACTCGACGCGCTTTAACAACTCACCGGTCCCGGCGGCGAGAACTTCCGCCTGGATGCCCGTGACCGCTTCGAATTTCTTGGTGAGCGGCTCGATGAACACGAGCGGATGCGGACAATAAATGACCAGCTTCTTCGACGCTGTCTGCGCATACGCCCCCCCTCCGACAAGACCGACGGCGAGAACTGTGACCAATCCTGCTTTTATAATTCCTTTCATGGTTTTCCCCTCAAATTGTTGAATGAAAAATGTATCCGGATAATAGCAGTTTTGTCGCTTGTAACCATTCAAGTCGAGATCACGGAGAAAAATTTCCGCAGGCGTGTAAATTATCGTCGTCATCGTTGAAGCCCGGAATCAGCGGAAGGCGAACCATAACATCAACCGGGCCGGTGGCCAGATTCCGCGCGTTGAGGAGGATGTCCTTGTTGCCGACGCCGGTCCATTTTTTGTGAATGTCGCTGTCCATGTGCTTGATGTCCAGCAGGACGAGATCGAGATGAGGCAGCAGACGTTCAAACACGGACCACGGGGCCCAAGCAGGTGTGTAAACCAGCCTCATCGTGCAATTCTTTCAACAAGGCGTCTTGAGTTCAAATTTGAAGTGCACCCTGTGCGCGTGGATTGCTCCACTGACTGGGTTGATTAAAAAAGGCCTCATGGGGGGGTACGAAACCCCAACACGCCAGGCAACGAGTCATCCCAATGTTGGGATTCGTTCCACACCTCAACCTATATGTGTTAATGCCGATATGTCCTGCGTTAAGCAGAGCGACCGAAACTACAAAGTATCGGTTCTAATACGAACAGGAATTAGGGCAAAATGCCGCTTAAACAATTTCAGCATCTGGGGCAGCAAGAAATTAGCAACAGGCTTTCAGGCCTGTCGATCTAACGTGTTTTGAAAGGGGTTTGCATCCCCTCCCAAAACGGGTTTCAACCGGAGTTAGTTTTACGATGAATGTTGTTGAAATGATGGACAATATTTCCTGCGAAGCACTGCGGTCAATCCCTTCGCCCCGCTTGCGAAGCGTGCGAGGCCAAGGTGGCCGAAGGCCGGATGAGGGGGGCGGCAATTCAGCATGAAACAACACTGGAACATGTCCAATCCCCCCTCACCCGCCCCTGCCGGGGCACCCTCTCCCGCAAGCGGGCGAGGGAAAGCAAACGCCGCTTATAAGAGGAGTTTCAAACCGGAGTTAGTTTTACGATGAAAATTCTTGTCGTAGAAGACGAACCGAAAACAGGAAGCTATCTGAAACAGGGCCTGACGGAAGCTGGTTTTGTCGTCGATCTCGTCCGTAATGGCGAGGATGGTTTGCACAGCGCGCTGACCGAAACCTATGATCTGGCGATTCTTGATGTGATGCTTCCGGGCATGGATGGCTGGACGATGCTCCGGGAAATCCGCAAGGCCGGGAAAGACCTGTCGGTGCTCTTTTTGACGGCGCGCGATCAGGTGGATGACCGGGTGCGCGGTCTTGAACTCGGCGCGGATGATTACCTCGTCAAGCCTTTTGCCTTTGCCGAGCTTCTCGCGCGAGTGCGTACCCTGCTGCGCCGCGGCAGCAAGGCTAAGGAGTCGGAATATCTGCGGGTGGCGGATCTCGATCTGGACCTGCTGCGGCGACGCGCGACGCGCGCCGGCAAGCGCATCGATCTGACCGCCAAGGAATTTGCGCTCCTTGAGCTTTTATTGCGTCGCCAGGGTGAGGTCCTGCCGCGATCGCTGATCGCCTCGCAGGTCTGGGACATGAATTTCGATAGCGACACCAATGTGATCGAGGTGGCGGTGAAACGATTGCGCGCCAAGGTGGATGATGACTTCGAGCTGAAGCTGATCCGCACGGTGCGCGGCATGGGTTATGTTCTGGAGGTTCCCGAATGAAATTGCGGGGCCGCAAATCCATCACCTTCCGGCTGACCCTGCTTTTCGCCTCGGCTTCGACGGCGATTCTTCTTCTGTTGGGCTACCTGATCGGCGGGTCGGTCGATCGCCATTTCGAAATTCTGGATATGGAAGTGCTCGCGGACAAGTTGTCGCTGATCCAGCGCACGGTGGAAAAGGTGGCCTCCCCGGCCGACCTGGATGCGCTTCCCCGACAACTGGATGAAACGCTGATCGGGCAAGTCGGCCTGGCCGTCGCCGTCGTCGCGCCCGACGGAAAGATTCTGTATGCAACGCAAGGGGCCGGGTTTCCGCAGGTTTTACTCGACCGCCAAAAGCAAAAGGGAGCCGGAGGAGCCGAACACTCCATCGTTTGGGAGAGCATGGAACAGCAACCGCTTCGCGGTATTTCCGCCCTGGTTACGACGGGCATGGCCGGCGCGCCGCCGGCCATCGTCGCGGTCGCCACCGATATTTCCATGCACGGGCACTTCAATAGGGCGTTCCGGGAAACGCTGTGGTCCTTTGTTGTTCTGGCGACCCTGGCGACCGGCATTCTGGGCGCCGTGGCCGCGCGACGGGGACTCGCCCCGCTGCAGGAAATCAAGCGAAAGGCGGCGGACATTACCGCGCATCGTCTGCACACCCGCATTCCGGTCGATTCGGTCCCGGTCGAGTTGATCGATCTGGTCGAAACCCTGAATAAAATGCTCACCCGGCTCGAAACCTCATTCAGCCAATTGTCGGATTTCTCGTCCGACATCGCCCATGAATTGCGCACCCCGGTCAGCAATCTGCTGATCCAGACCCAGGTGACGCTCTCCAGGGTCCGGAGTCCAGAAGAATACCGCGACGTTCTGGCGTCCAATATCGAAGAATTCGAACACCTCTCCCGCATGATCTCGGACATGCTTTTCCTGGCGAAATCGGATAATCAGCTCCTTGTTCCGCATCCGGAACAACTGAACCTGATCGATGAAGTGAAAGGCGTTCTGGAGTTTTACGGGGCGCTGGCCGAGGAAAAATCGATTGCCTTGCGCTGTTCCGGAACGGGCGTCGTTTCCGGCGACCGCCTGATGCTGCGTCGCGCGATCAGCAACCTGATTTCCAATGCGCTGTGTTACACGCCGGCCGGCGCGTGCGTCAGCGTGCATGTCGATGACTCCACGGAATCGCTGGTCAAGCTCTCGGTGAGCAACCCCGGTAAAGCCATTCCCGCCGAACACCTGCCCCGCCTGTTCGACCGTTTCTACCGCGCCGACGCTTCCCGGCAACGTTTCACCGAAGGCGTGGGGCTCGGATTGGCGATCACCCGCGCCATCATGCGGGCGCACGGCGGCGACGCTTCCGTCCGTTCCGATCCGATGAGCACGGTGTTTGAGTTGACGATTCCCGCCAATATCGCCCCGAAGATTACATAAATGTAATTTTGCGGTCAGCTTGTTGTTGGGATGGCCTCGGTAAACTCCGGGCTTTCTTACCGGAGAATCCGATGAAAACCGTCATTGCAAGCGCCCTACTCGTCCTGGCTTCCACCCTGCCCGTGTCCGGCATGGCCGCGGGCGAACATAATCATAATCACGGGGCCGCGCCTTCCGATACAAAAATGCAGTCCTACGCGCCCGAGTCGCAAATGACCGAAGGCGTCGTCAGGAAGGTGGACAAGGCGGCGGGCCGGGTCACGCTGGCGCATGGTCCGCTGGCCAATCTGGGGATGAACATGCCGATGACGATGGCTTTCCGCGTCAAGGACGCCGCCTGGCTCGACCAGATGAAGGACGGGGACAAGATTCGTTTTGTGGCCGACAGCGTCAACGGGGCATTGACGGTTATCAAGTTTGAGCCAGCCAAATAGGGAAATGCCGAATCCTTGCTGCGGCGGCGTATCTGTAGGGGCAGGCCCCCGTGCCTGCCCGGATTCTGAACGACGGGCGAACGCAGTTCGCCCCTACAAACATCCGCGTTAATCCTGGAGAACCTATGAAACGAACGATTCCTGCCTGGACGATGATCCTCGCGTTGGGGCTTGCCAACCCCGCATTGTCACAGGAACCCATCGGTCAGACTGTCGACAGCCTGCTCGACTACGCCAGGGACAACAATCCGGAATATGCCGTCATGCGTCACGAAGCGGACGCGGCGGGCGAGCGGGTTACTCCGGCCGGCGCCCTGCCCGATCCGAGGCTCAAAATCGAGCTCATGGACATCACCAGAATGGGGGAACAAAACGCCTCCCTCAGTCCCGGCCGCGTCGGCAGCACGAAATACACGATCTCGCAGGAACTGCCCTGGTACGGCAAACGTGATCTGAAACGGGAGATTGCCGAGCTGGAAGCCGAAGGCGCGCAGGGTCGGGCGCGGGGTTCGTGGACCGAGATCGCGACCCGGCTGAAAACCGCCTACGCCCAACTCTATTTCCTGAATCACAACGAACAACTGACGCGCGAGATTCTCGACCTCATGGTCAGGCTGGAGAAAATTGCCCAGGTGCGTTACGCCGGCGGTCTGGCGATGCAGCAGGACGTTATCCGCTCCCAGGTCGAACAGACCGGCATGCGCAATGATTTGATCATGCTGGAGAATGAAGGAAACATGCTGCGGGCGCGCATCAACATGCTGCTGGCGCGTCCCGCCAACGCTCCGATAGCCAGTCCCGAGACGCTGCCTCCAATCCCGCCGCCGGCACAACTGGATTACGCGATTCTGGAAGATCGCGTGCGCGGACGTAACCCGCAACTCTTCGCCGAGGAAGCCAAAATCAGGTCGGCGGAAAAGAGCCGGGAACTCGCCTACAAGGAACGCTATCCGGACTTCATGCTCGGTGTGACGCCGGTTCAGTACCGGAATTCGATCAAGGAATGGGAATTGATGGTCGAATTCAATATTCCCTTGCAGCAAACTTCGCGCCGCGCGATGGAGCGTGAATCGGAAGCGATGCTCTCGGCGGCGCGCTCGCGCAAGGAAGCCACCGCCAATCAGCTTCTTTCCGAACTGGCCGAGAACCTTTCCGGAATCGAAGCGGCGCGCCGGACCGAAATGCTGGTGAACACCAGCCTGCTGCCGCAAGCCGAGCTGACATTCGACTCCGCGCTGGTGGCTTACGAGAACGGGAAAATTGATTTTGCCACCTTGCTCGAAGCGCAGCAGCAGATTCGCAAAGCCCGGCAAAACCAGATCAAGGCGCAGGCCGAAGCGCGGATACGTCTGGCCGAGATCGAAAAACTCCTGGGAGAAGATTTATGAAACATGGCGCCGGATTGACGCTCGGTCTGGTCGTGGTGGCCGTGATGGCGGGCGGCGGCGGTTACTGGATGGGGAATCAGGGGATTAGTTTACCTGGCATATCCGGTATAGCCCCTTCCCACGCTCCGGCCGCGACGGCAAGCGCGGCCCCGGCGGAGAAGGCAGTCAAAAAAGAGCGCAAGCTTCTCTACTACCGCAATCCGATGGGTCTGCCCGATACCTCGCCGACACCCAAAAAAGACCCGATGGGCATGGATTACATCGCGGTTTTTGAAGGAGAAGACGAGGACGATTCAGGCGAACCCGCCACATCCAATCAAGTCCGAATCAGCACGGAAAAAGTCCAGAAGCTGGGCGTCCGCACCGAAGCCGCGCAAATGCGCAGCCTGGACCGGCTTGTCCGCGCGGCAGGACGGGTGGAACCCGACGAGAGGCGGATTTTTGCGATTTCTCCGAAATTCGAAGGCTACGTCGAAAAACTCCATGTGAATGTCACCGGGCAGCCGGTCGCCAAAGGACAGGCGCTGTTCGAAGTCTATAGTCCGGAACTCGTCTCGGCGCAGCGGGAATACGCCATCGCCGCGCAAGGCGTCGATTCGCTCAAGGACGCCGAAGGGAATGTCCAGGCCGGGATGAAGCAGCTCGCCGATTCGAGCTTGCTACGCCTGAAAAACTGGGACATCCCGGAGTCGCAAATCAAGGCGTTGGCAAAATCCGGCAAGACGAAACGCACGCTGACCTTCCTCTCGCCCGTCTCCGGAGTCGTGACCGAAAAGAAAGCCCTGCAAGGCATGCGCTTCATGCCGGGGGAAGAACTTTACCAGGTCTCCGATTTATCCTCGGTGTGGGTCGTCGCCGATGTATTCGAACAGGACATTGGCCTCATCCAATCCGGCGCGACGGCCACGGTGCGCATCAACGCCTACCCGGACAAGAGCTTCGCAGGCAAGGTCAGCTATGTCTATCCGACGCTCAACGCGGACACCCGGACCGTTCCGGTGCGGGTTGAGCTCGCCAACCCCGAGCTGTTGTTGAAACCCGCGATGTTCGCTCAGGTGGAACTGTCCGTATCGGCCAGGGGCAGCGTGGTCACGGTTCCGGTATCGGCGGTAATCGACAGCGGAACCCGCCAGATTGCTCTGGTGCAAAAGGGCGAAGGTCGCTTCGAACCGCGTGAAGTCCGGCTCGGCGCGCGCAGCGACGCCTACATCGAAATCGTCGATGGCGTGAAAGACGGCGAGCAGGTGGTCGTCGCAGCCAACTTCCTGATCGATGCCGAAAGCAATCTCAAGGCGGCGATGAGCGGCTTCGGTCATGCGCAGCAGCCAGCGCCGACTGCCAAGGGCGGAAGCCATCGCGCCGAAGGATTGGTCGAAGAATCTGACGCCAGTACGGGGACAGTCACTCTCAGTCATGGCCCGGTCGCCAGCCTCAACTGGCCGGCGATGACCATGGAGTTCAAGATGGCTAATGAATCGCTGCAACAGGCATTGAAGCCTGGAGCCAAAGTTACGGTCGAATTCGTCGAGCGCGCGCCGGGCGAATGGGTTATTACCCATGTCGAGCCGATGAGCGCGGTGTCACCGGCCTCTGCTCCGGTGGCTGACAAATGAATCCCATTGAAATAATGGACGACGCTTCCTGCGGAGCACGGCGGTCAATCTTCTTCCTCCCCCCTTGTGGGGGAGGATGCCCGAAGGGCAGGAGAGGGGAAAACTATTCAGTACGAAACAATGCTGGAACATGTCCAACTGTCCCCCTCTCCCCCAACCCCTCCCCCACGTGTGGGGAGGGGTGCAATTAGAAACCAAGGAAAATCCAGGCATGTTGTCCAAAATCATCGAATGGTCGGGCAAGAACCGTTTTTTTGTCCTGCTCGGAACCCTGTTCATCGTCATCTGGGGCGTCTTCGCCATTCTCAGAACCCCCATTGACGCCCTCCCCGATTTGTCCGATGTCCAGGTCATTGTCTATACGGAATATCCCGGCCAGGCGCCGCAGGTGGTTGAAGACCAGATTACCTATCCGCTGACCACTTCCATGCTTTCGGTGCCGAAATCGAAGGTCGTGCGCGGTTTTTCCTTTTTCGGCGCTTCCTTCGTCTATGTCATTTTCGAGGATGACACGGATATCTACTGGGCGCGTTCCCGCGTTCTCGAATACCTGAATTCCGCCGCCGGACGCATGCCCAAGGGTGTCGTTCCGCAGCTCGGTCCCGATGCGACCGGCGTCGGCTGGGTCTATCAATACGCCCTGCTGGCCAAGGACAAGACGCTGGCCGAACTGCGTTCCATTCAGGACTGGTTCGTCCGTTACCAGTTGAGCACGGCGCGCGGCGTCGCCGAGGTGGCCTCGATTGGTGGCTTCGTGCAAACCTATCAGGTCACCGTCGATCCCGTGAAACTGCGCTCGTATGCCATCCCGCTGATGAAGGTGGCGCAGGTCATTCGCGACTCGAACCGCGATGTCGGCGGCCGCGCCGTGGAAATGGCCGAAACCGAGTACATGGTGCGCGGCAAGGGCTATCTGCGCGGCAAGGGCGATATAGAAACCCTGGTCGTCAAAAGCGGCAAAGGCACGCCGGTACTGATTCGCGATATCGCCCGCGTCGAACTGGTTCCCGACGAGCGGCGCGGTTTGACCGAATTGAATGGCGAGGGAGAAGTCGTCTCCGGAATCGCCATGTCACGCTACGGTGAAAACGCTCTGGAAGTCATCCATAACCTGAAAGAGAAAATTGCCGAAATCGGCCCCGGTCTGCCGGAAGGCGTGAGCATTCAGGCGGTTTATGACCGTTCCGAACTCATTCATCGCGCTATCGAAACGCTCAAAGGGACGCTGCTCGAAGAATCGCTGATTGTCGCGCTGGTCTGTGTGCTCTTCCTGCTGCACGTGCGCAGCGCCCTGGTGGCCATTCTGATGCTGCCGGTCGGCGTGCTGATGGCCTTCATCGCCATGCGCCTCTTAGGGATGAACTCCAACCTGATGAGCCTGGGCGGCATCGCCATCGCCATCGGCGCGATGATCGACGCGGCCATCGTGATGATCGAGAACGCGCACAAGCATCTTGAGCGGCTGCCGGCGGAACACACGCCGGCCGCCCGCGCCAGGGCGATGATCGAAGCCTGTCAGGAAGTTGGCCCGGCCCTGTTTTTCTCGCTGCTGATCATCACCGTCTCTTTCCTGCCCGTCTTCAGCCTTGAAGGTCAGGAAGGCCGGATGTTCTCGCCGCTGGCCTACACCAAGACCTTCGCGATGGCCAGCGCCGCGTTTTTGTCGATCACGCTGGTGCCGGTGCTGATGCTGCTGTTCATTCGCGGCAAAATCATGCCGGAAGAAAAAAATCCGGTGAATCGCTTTCTGATCTGGGTTTATCGTCCGATCATTTCCGGGGTGATGCGCTGGAAGAAAACGACCATTCTGCTTGCCCTGATCGTTCTGGGCGCTTCGTATTATCCCGCCTCCCGATTGGGTTCCGAGTTCATGCCGACGCTGAATGAAGGCGCCCTGCTCTACATGCCGGTCTCCCTGCCGGGCATGTCCATCACCAAGGCGGCGGAACTCCTGCAAACGCAGAACAAGATCATCAAGAGCTTCCCGGAAGTCGAATCGGTCTACGGCAAAGCCGGCCGCGCCAATACGGCGACCGACCCGGCGCCGACCGAGATGTTCGAGACGGTCATCAATCTGAAACCGCAATCCGCATGGCGCGCGGGTCTCACGACGGACAAGCTGATCGCCGAACTCGACAAGGCGCTGCAAATTCCCGGCGTCTCCAATGCCTGGACGATGCCGATCAAGGCGCGTATCGACATGCTCTCGACCGGCATCCGCACGCCAATCGGCATCAAGGTCTTCGGAAAAAACCTGGATGAGATGGAAAAGCTGGCGAATGAAATCGAGGGCGTCGTCAAAGCGCTTCCCAGAACCAGCAGCGCTTTCGCCGAGCGTATCACCGGCGGTTTCTACCTCAACATCGAGCCGGACCGCGAGCAACTGGCGCGCTACGGCCTGTCGGTCAATGAACTGCAGGACGTGATCGCTTCGGCGCTCGGCGGTGAAATGGTCACCACCACCGTCGAAGGCCGCGAGCGTTATGGCGTCACCGTGCGCTATCCGAGCGAGATGCGCTCCGATCCACGGCAAATCGCCCGCGAAGTTCTGGTTCCGACAATGGAGGGCGGGATGATTCCGCTGGGCCAGCTCGCCAAAGTGGTGGTTGAAAAAGGTACGCCGGGAATTCGCACCGAAAACGGACTGCTATCGGCGTACATCTATGTCGACATCCGCGACAGTGACATCGGCGGTTACGTCGCCGAAGCGAAGAAGGCGGTGGCCGAAAAAATCAAATTTCCCGCCGGCTATTATGTGACCTGGAGCGGTCAGTTCGAAAACATGGAACACGCCATCGAAAAAATGAAAGTCGTCGTCCCGCTGACGTTGCTGCTGATTTTCCTGCTGCTCTACCTCAACTTCCGGCGCATGACCGAGACGCTGATCGTCATGCTTTCAGTGCCCTTCGCCCTGGTCGGCGGCGTCTGGCTGATGTGGTGGCTGGGTTACAACCTCTCGGTCGCCGTCGCCGTCGGCTTCATCGCCCTGGCCGGCGTCGCCGCCGAAACCGGGGTCATCATGCTGATCTACCTTGACCACGCCTGGGAGAGCGTCAAGGAGAAATGCCAGGCCTCCGGGCAGGAACCCAGGCTCACCGACCTCTACGCCGCCATCATGGAAGGCGCCGTCGAACGCGTGCGCCCCAAAATGATGACCGTGGTCGCCATCATGGCCGGCCTGCTGCCAATCATGTGGGGAACAGGCACGGGATCGGAAGTCATGAGCCGGATCGCCGCGCCGATGGTCGGCGGCATGATCTCGTCAACCGTGCTGACCCTGGCCGTCATCCCCGCTATTTATGCGCTTGTCAAACAGTGGCGGATCAGGCGGGGGTTGGAGAGATAGTCGTCATTCCCGCGAAGGCGCACTGCTGTCCGGGATAAAAGGAAGTAGATGGAGGGATGGTTTGCAGGGCAAGGCGGAACGGGTGTCGCCGTTTTTTGAGACTTACATTCGGCGGATAAGGCGCATATCTCGCCCTATGCGCTATTTTTAACCCCGTCATTCCCGCGAAGGCGGAAATCCAGTGCGTTTTCTCCAGCCAGCATGACTGCAAATCAGAGGCGGCTGTTTCCACATAAACGTAAAGCGCCTTAAACCGCCGCGAGACACTCTAAACCTCAATGTCAGGCATCTCGGCTCAACCCCTTAACGATCCTCCCGGGTATGCCATAGCCTTAGAATATAAATCGTATCGTCCAGAATCTCGTAGCGCATCTCGTACTGTTTAACAAGAATCCGCCGCACCTCGCGCGGCTCGAACTGGAATAGTTGCTCGCCGATTCGCGGATTAGACAGCAGAATGGTCGGAGCATTCGTCAACGCCTGCACCACTCTCGCGGCAGCCAGCTTGTCCACAGGAAGCAGGAAATCATACAAGCGCTCCAAGTCAGAGAGCGCTTTGCCAGTCCAACTCAGTTCCATTAACGAGGCGCCGGCAACGGCTTATCCGTACTCAGGCTATCTGCCCAGGCTTGAATGGCCTGATGATCAATCACGCGGCCAGCGTCAACATCAGCCAAGGCTTCATGGGTCAGGCGGTCACGCTCTTCCTCCTGAGCAATCCAGGACGAGAGCGCCTGCTTCATAACCCACCCGCGCGAACGATCGTGACGTTCAGCCCACTGGTCGACTCTCTCCGCCAGTGGAAGCGGCACATGTGTGGTGAGAACACGGGTTTCAATTTTTTGCATAACTTTCCTGACCATCAGATGATTGATTTGATTGCAATCATAGTGATTAACTTTGATTTGTCAAACGAAACCATAATATCCGCTCCTTTGCCAATCCTTCCCGGAGGAAGCGGAGAGTCAATATTCAACAAGAAAACGCTCTAATTGCCTGTAATTGAAATTCAAAATACCATGCAATCGTGTTTAACGGTTTTCCGTGTTTGCAGTGTCATTTGCAGGCCGCCTGCTTCGAGTGCCTGCGTCTATGGTAGATTTCCCGGTATCGTCGGCTCGCAGCCGGAACTGGATATTTGACGAGAGGATGAGAGATGCTAGCGACACGCAGTGAACTGCTGGAAAAAATCCGGCTTGGCGAAGACAGTTTTCTGGAACTGAAAGAAGTGAAATTCGCTGGCGGGAAGGTGCGCGGGCCGACACAAGATGGTTTGGCCGACGAACTGGCAGCTTTTGCCAATAGTGCGGGCGGAGTGTTGTTGCTTGGGGTGGAGGACAGCCGCCGGGAGGTGGTGGGTATCAAACTCGACAAGCTTGATGCGGTGGAGACATTACTGCGTCAGGCGTGCGAGGACGCCATCAAACCGCCTTTGGCGCCAACCATCGAGCGCCTGACCTTGCCCGATGTCGGCGGTGTTGAACAGCCTGTTATCCGCGTTGAGGTGAGGCGTAGCCTGTTCGTGCATCAGAGTCCCGGTGGTTATTTGCATCGTATCGGCTCATCGAAGCGTCCCATTCCCCCCGATCAACTGGCGCGTCTGTTTCAGCAGCGCAGCCAGTCACGCTTGATTCGTTTCGATGAAACACCCGTCCCCCGTGCGACATTGGACGATCTGGAAGAGAGCTTATGGCGGCGTTTCGCCCCGGTGCGAAGCACTGATGCAGCGGAAACCCTGCTCGGCAAGCTCGCGATGGCTGCTCGTGACGAACAAGGCGACTGGCGGCCCACTGTGGCAGGCTTGCTCATGGGTAGCCGCGCTGTGCAGCAGTTCCTGCCGGGCGCATTTATTCAGGCCGTGGCGTATCAGGGGAGGGATGTTCTGCCCACTGGCGAGTCGCTGTATCAGCGTGATGCTCAGGACATCGCAGGACCGCTGGATCGGCAAATTCTCGATGCCTGCGCCTTTGTGCGCAAGAACATGAAGGTGGCAGCCTACAAACGCGCGCAAGGTGGGCGCGAGGATCTTCCGCAATTCGACATGCTGGCGGTGTTCGAGGCAGTGACCAATGCGGTCGCTCATCGTGATTATTCGATGGCCGGGGCCAAGGTGCGGCTACGTCTGTTTGACGACAGGCTGGAGTTGTTTTCACCCGGCATGTTATCCAACACCATGACGACGGAGAGCCTGCCTTTCCGTCAGGCGGCGCGCAATGAGGCGCTGACCAGCCTGCTGGCCCGATGTCCTGTTGTTGATGATGATGCCTTGGCCGCTCATCGCCAGCACATCATGGACAAGCGTGGAGAAGGCGTATCCATCATTCTTGAGATGAGTGAGCGACTTTCGGGTAAACGCCCTGAATACCGACTCAGTGATGGCAGTGAGTTGAAACTGACGATTTACGCAGCGGGAGTGGAGCAAGAACAATGAGTGACGGCAACACCGGGGAAACCGGCAGCCTGAACAGGCAGGCAGCGCAGTTCCCCTGCCCTCTCCCCTTCAACGTGCTTTTGCCGTCTCCGCCTTCGCGAACACCGTCACCCCGATCAGCAACAGGAACACCACGCCGGAAGCCCAGAAAAACTCCACCGCTGACAAAGTGGCGGCCTGGACATTGATGAGACGGTCGATGGAGGCCAGTACCTGTTCCCGCGTCATGCCCTGGTTTTCCAGCGCGGCGAGGCTTATTTGCGCGGCGGGATGGTAGGGCGTGATGGATTCGCTCAATTGCGCGTGATGCAGGGCGGCGCGGTTTTCCCAGAGGGTGATGGAAAGCGACGCGCCGAACGCGCCCGCCGTGATGCGGGCGAAATTCGAGAGCCCCGCCGCTGCCGCTGTCTGCGCAGGGCCAAGGCCGGAGAGGAGGATGGAGGAAAGGGGCACGAAGAAACAGGCGAGCGCGATGCCCTGGACGAGTTGCGGCACAATCATGTCGACGAAGGTCATGTCGGTGTTGAAGCGGGCGCGCAGAAATGAGGAAAACGCCAGCACGACAAAGGCGGTCACTGCGAAAATCCGGGGGTCGATTTTGTGCAGCGTTTTCCCCACCAGCGGCATGATGATTATGGCGAGAATGGCGCCGGGCGCGGTCGCCAATCCCGCCCAGGTGGCGGTGTAGCCCATGTATTGCTGCATCCACAAAGGTTGTATGACGATGTTGGCAAAGAACACGCCGTAACCCAGCGCAAGCGCCAGCGTGCCGAGAGCGAACGAGCGGCGTTTGAACAGGGCGAGGTCGACGATGGGGTGCGCCTCGCCCCGTTCCCAGACCAGGAAAAAGCAGAACGCTACAAGAGCGACAAGACTCAGGACGACGATTTGCGGCGAACTGAACCAGTCCAGTTCCTTGCCGCGGTCGAGCGTCAGTTGCAGCGCGCCCACCCAGACCACCAGCAGCGCCAGCCCCAGGCGGTCGATGGGCAGGCGCGCCGTGGGCGACTCCCTGTGCTTGAGCAGCATCCAGCCCATACCTGCCGCCACCAGACCCACCGGGATGTTGATGTAGAAAATCCAGCCCCAGGTCACGTTGTCTGAAATCCAGCCGCCGAGGATGGGACCGACCACGGGTGCAACAGTAGTGGTCGATGACCATACCGCCAGCGCCGAGCCGGATTTTTCAGCGGGGTAGCATTGCAGCAGCAGGCTTTGCGAGAGCGGAATCATCGGTCCGGCGACCAGCCCCTGCATGACGCGGAAAATGACCAGCATGGCGAGACTCGTTGCCAGCCCGCATAAGATGGAGGCAACGACAAAGAGCAATGTTGCCCAGACGAACACCCGCACCGCGCCAAAGCGTCGCGCCAGCCAGCCGGTAAGCGGCAGGGAAATGGCGTTGGAGACCGCGAACGAGGTAATAATCCAGGTGCCCTGACTGGCGGAAACGCCCAAATCGCCGGCGATGGTGGGAATGGAGACGTTGGCGATGGTGGTGTCGAGCACATTCATGAAGGTCGCCAGCGCCAGCGCCAGAGTCGCCAGCAGGCGCGCGCTGCCTTCGAGGGGAGGAATGGCGGGAGGCGCGCTCATGGCTCAACGTCCGGCGGTTTTGTCAGCACCACTCGTTTGATGTTGGCGGATGATGGCCGCGATACGCACACGGGCGGCGTCGAGCGCGGCGCTGGAATCGTCCCGACCATCGGCAGGCAAGACGGTTTTGGGTGGCGCATCGCTCGTTTCAGTTTCAAGCAAATCGACCGTCACCTGCATCGACAAACCGATGCGTAAGGGGTGCGCCTGCAAATCTCCCGCTTCCAGCTCGATACGCACCGGCACCCGTTGCACCACCTTGATCCAGTTGCCCGTGGCGTTTTGCGCGGGCAGCAGGGCGAAGGCGCTCCCCGTTCCCGCCGCGAAGCCCGCTATGCGCCCGCGATAACGAATGTCGGAGCCATAATAATCGGCGGTCAGGGTGACCGGCTGAGCAACGCGCATCCGCCCGAGCTGGCTTTCCTTGAAATTGGCTTCCACCCACAAGGCATCGAGCGGAATCACCGCCATCAGAGGGGCGCCCGCCGCCACTTTTTGCCCCACCTGCGTGTTGCGCTTCGCCACCTGTCCCCTCACGGGCGCGACGATGCGCGCCCGCGACCAGGCGAGCCAGGCTTCTTCCACCCGCGTAGCCGCCTGACGAACATTGGGATGGCGTTCGATGGCTTCTTCCGTCGCCAAGGCCTGATTCGCCCGCAACTGTTCCTGCGCCGCCACCTGCGCCGCGCGTCCGGCAGCCAGCGCCTCTCTGGCGCGGTCGAGGTCTTCCCGCGACACGCCGCCCATCGCGGCGAGGGCGGCGCGGCGTTTCCAATCCGCTTCCAGCCGTTCGACTTCCGCCCGCCGCGCCACGACCTGCGCGCGCAGGGCGACGGTATTGACATGCAGCACGCGCGTTTGCAGCACCACCTGCGCCAGCGCGGCCTCCGCCTGTTCCAGCGCCACCCGGCTATCGGCGTCGTCCAGTTCTGCCAGCACCTCCCCCGCCACGACCTCATCGGTGTCGTTCACCCGCACGGCGCGCACCGTGCCGCCGACTTGCGGCGTGATTTGCACGATATGGCCGGTCACATAAGCGTCATCCGTACTTTCCTGCCAGCGCCCAAGGTAAAACCAGTACGCGCCCCAAGCGAGCGCCAGCAAGAGAAACACGCACGCCAGCAAGGCGAGCGACTTCCCGCGTTTACCATTGGGTCGCGGGGCATTGGAAGGAATATCGGAGGAAACAGGAGCAGGTGCGTTCATCGTGGTGATTCCGGTTTTTTCCGTGGAGAAAATAAGCGATGGATGCCGTCACAACGAATTTTTTTATCGTAGCCGCAGCATCATGGCAGTATTTGGTACTGTAAAATACCAAAAGTTCGCATATGGTACTGTACAGTACCGTGCAAATCAAGCGGAGTGGAATCAATGACAAAATCAGCGAAAAGGACATCTCCCGCACGCCACGAAAATCATCCCGACGGACGGACAGAAACGGGCAAACCGTCACGCCGGATGAGGAGGCTGAATCAGGACGAACGCCGCGCCGCGCTCTTGCGGGCGGCGCGGGAACTCGCCCTGGAACAGGGTGTCGCCATGCCAAGCCTTGATGCCGTCATTGCCCGTGCGGGCGGTTCCCGACGCAGCATCTACACGGAATTCGGCGGCAAGGCGGGCTTGCGCGCCGCGCTGATTGGCGAAATCTCCGCCGACATTCTCGTCGCCCTGCCCAATCCCGCCCACGTGAAGAACGAAAACGAACCCCACGACCTGCGCGCTACCCTGAAACGTTTCGCGCACGCGCTCCTCACTACCCTGACCTCCGCGCATGGCGCTGATTCGAGCCGCATCATCATCCAGGACAGCCTCATCTCGCCGGAACGCGCTGCTGTCTTCTTCGCCAACGGCCCCGGCGAAGGCGAGAAACGCCTGACCACACTCCTCGAAGCCGCGCGCGCGCGCGGCGAAATCGCCATCCCTGATTGCCGCATCGCTGCGCGCTGCTTCATCGGCATGGTACGCAGCAATCTCTATCTGGAACGCATGTTGCAACTACGCCCACCGCCCGATGAGGGGGAAATCGGGACGCATGTCGAAACGGCAGTGGAAATTTTCATGTCCGGCATCGAAAGGCGCTGAACGGGTGCGATTCAAACTTTAAAATAACCCCTTGAAAACACAAGGGGTTTGAGAGAAATTCTTTGAAAATCAAGGAGATAAATAGACAAGGTTAGTGATGTTTAGTCGGTTTTTCTTGGAGCGAGTGGAGCAGAAATGGAGCAAGAAAACTACCCCCAATGCCTAATAATTCAGGGAAACAAGAAACCTAGAATAGCTGTGATTCTTCTATGCCTGCCAGCTTCCAGCCCTCAAGTATTACCGCCTCTTGCCTCCGTGTTGGTGCTTGGCTTCTACCTCTAACCAAGCCTCGGCAGTGAGTATTTTTACATAATTGAGCCTGAAATGCTGGCTTCTGTCAGAGAAGTAACAAGCCCAAGCCTCTTTGGTGCGAGCAGTGATTTTGTCAAAGTATATGGGATGTTCAAGAGCTTCTAAAATGTCCCTTTCTGTCTGTAAAGGCATACAAAGAGGTGGACAGCTTAGAGAATGTAGGTACTGGACAAGATACGGCAAGGGACTAGCAGAGCTAAGGCAAAGTTCAAACAAGTAGCTCTTTAACTCCACCCCCTGCCCCCACCTCAACTCAAACAAGTTAGGCAAAGCTTTAACAATACGGAGCTTTGTAACCTCTACTTCCTTCCTCATCCTTGCCCTTCTTCTGTATGCAGGGCTAGAACTTGGCAAATCGTGTAAATGGCAAAGTGGGGTTTTCTTCTCAAGAGGAAGCCTCATAACTGACCGCCAGCAGAGGGAACAACAAACAAAATGAAAGGCTGCCTCCTCGGCTGCCTGGTACTCCTCCTTGCCCTCTGGCAGTTTGTAATCCTGTCTTTGTGGCAGGTCTTGAAGAACAAAACGAACCTCATCTAAAAACTTGATTTTCTCGGAATGCTCTGTGTTTTGTTCTTTGCCTTGCTCCTTTTGTGTTTGATAGAAATGTTTAGCAAACACATTTATCCGTTTGTCTAAATCTCCCCAAGTGCTTGCCCTGCCTTTGGGGAGTAGGGATTTCAAAATATCTTCCCTAGTACCCCAATCCTCCCCAAATCGTCTAACAAAAACATCCGCAAGAATTCTTGCAGTTTCAAGGGTATTTTTGCCTAAGAATAGGTTAGACAAGTTAGGAGTTAGAGGCATTGAAAGTTATAGAAGAAAAATCTCTAGCCATAAAACTAACCACCAAACACACAGACCACATAGCCGGTACTGCTCTTAGTGGTGATGATGCTACTACCACTATACATACTCAGTAGCCGTGCAGTGTTAGTACTACCCTCAGTAGAAGACCAATAGTAGTCGGATGCTAAACTGAGAGCAGTTCTAGCATTACTACAACTGGTGCCATCCCAACATATCTTTCATAACTCAAATATTGTTGGTAATCTCCACCCTGCTCACATATTTTGACATATCTTCATTGCTGGATATTGTGTTATATCTCAAACCACTTGATAACTATTACCACTAAATGGTATATTTACTCAACTTATTGAAGTACCATATTTTGTAGTTCATAGACTACTTGCACTTGTAGTAGTTGTTGCCCAACTTCCATAAGTTCATCAATTAGCAGTAGTTGGTGACCAATAACACCGTGGATTTCAAGAATTGTAATTACAAGGTGAATATCAAGATTTAATATTTGTAGAATATTCAGTATTCATTGCTGTTATCTGTGCTTCTGTCGGTTTTGCCCAATAATGGGTTCAATCTTCATCTTCATATGGTACTACTGTTGCTCAGTCTGCTTCTGGTGGTATGGTGTCTCATCATCAGTTTTCTTCTCAACCATTTCAATTTCATCAACTATCTTCTGTTTGTCAGCATTCTCATTTAACATAGTCTTCTAAACCACAACCATTTGGTAAATATCCACTTCAAATTAGTTTTTCTGTATTTACTTGTGAGCCAGTATATATTGCAAAATATACTACTGCCTCTTTTCAAAGAGTTCCATTTATTTTAATTGTATCTATTTCACCAATACTCCATTTAGCAAAATAATCTTCTGCAAAACTTTCGTTTAATGCTGTACTGGTTAATGCACCAGTAGAGTTTTCAGGAATATTAGCAAATATATCTTTTGCTCATTTAGCTAGTTCTATTTGCACTTTACTAGCTAACTGAGAAGTTTCAGTTAGTGCCTTTGTGTCTTTGGCATCTTTTGAATAGCCTTGAAGTGAAATAAAAGATATAGTTCAGAGTATAGCTAAAATTACTATAACTACAATAAGTTCAACGAGTGTGAAGGCTGTCTTTTTCATAATTCATATAAGAAACGATATAAAATTACTGGCTGATAATTATCCATTACCAATATATTGTTTTTATGGTGTCTGTCAAGTAAAAAAACTTGAACAGAATAAAAAATAAAGAAAATCCACCTATACAAGTATCTCTATTTTTTAATTATTGTCAAATTTTTCTGCAAAGTATTTTCTGACATTGCGAGCAACAAGCAAGGTTAGGAAGTAAGCCCGTTCATTGTTCAAGTGGTATTTTTTCGGGGTCGAGAGCTTTGAGATTGCTTGATAAGATGGCTAGGCAATTTGAACATTCCTGATTTTTTAGATTGCTCATTAAATAGCCATAACCACGGAGACAAAAATGGAAACTCAAAGACAGAGATTTTACTACATAGAAGATATGTCGTCCCTACTGGGGAAAAGTGTATTAGCCATATACGGACACTTAGCCAGAAAACAATATGATGCTGTACCACCACCAATGAAACTAGGTCGTCGTCTTGTTTGGCTTGTTGAAACAACAGAAGAATGGATAAATGCAAAAGTAATTTGTGCAAAAGCAGAAGTAGAAAAACAAATGAAAGAATTTCAAGCAACCCCAAAGAAACGAGGCAGACCAACAAAAAGGGAGATGATAAGAAAAAGAAATGAGGAAGAATTTATAAAAATTCTTTCAAATAATCATTCAAAAGAAGCAAATATTGAAAAACCTGAATAATTTAATTTTTTCAGTTCCACAATATTTCTTCTCTCTCCTTAATTACACCAAGGAAACAAAAGAAGCTTGCAAGTTAGTACGAAACATTGCCTAAACTAACTTGCGGCTTCTAAAAGAATATTGCCTCATATATTCAAAATACAAGGTCAGAAGAGTGAATAGAAAGCCAAAAACAAAAGACATTTATTTTGTCTTTTTATTCATCTTTTCCGTTTTTGACAAAAAACAAACTGATATGATACCATTTAAAAGAAGTATATTTTTGAGAGATATACTTTTTTTAATTTCTAAAAATAATAATTATGAATGAAAAAAGAAAACAATATATGCAAGATTATCTTGCTAAATATCGTGAAAATCATCACGAAGTCAAAATTACATTTAATAACAAAGATTTTGTGGTAATTAAAAATATTGCACAAAAGCAAGGGATGAAAGTAGCCACTTTCATACGAAAAGCAACCCACGAACAAGCCCGAAATCTCTACTTGTTTCCCAAGGAGTTAGAAGAACAAATAAAGGGAGCAGTTCGTAATATGAGAGGTATAGGAAACAACATCAACCAAATTGCAAAGTATTGTAATGAACAAGGCTACTCATCACCAGACACCTTGGAAACAGTTTTTAATTTTCTAAAACAGATTGAGCGAGATATAACAAACCTGAAAGTCATTATACAAGACAAAACAGGAAAAAAGAAAACATATCAATTTTAATATTTTAGTATTTAATAAATAATTATGATTATAAAATCAATGAGCAGAAAAACAGCGAGTTTTTCACAGTTAATAAACTACTTGAATAATGGAAGAGTAGAGAAAGATGATTATTCTTTCAGATACAATGTATATAGCCATAAACCTGATTTCATCACAAAAGAATATTTAGAAAACTAC
Organism: Betaproteobacteria bacterium; assembly: GCA_025997075.1. Taxonomy (GTDB): domain Bacteria; phylum Pseudomonadota; class Gammaproteobacteria; order Burkholderiales; family Rhodocyclaceae; genus Propionivibrio. The sequence continues at coordinate 52,769 of BNUC01000009.1, forward strand.
AAAAATTTAAAAAAACGGAAAAATGGAAATGCAATACTACACGAAGTAATCAGCCTAAAACATCAAAACAACCTAAGCATTAAGGAACAAAGAGAAATGCTCAAAGATTTAGCTGAACAATACACAAATACAAGAGCAAAAAATAATCTAGTCTATGGAGTCATTCACGAACAGAAAAATCAGGTACATTGCCATTTGATGATTAGCTCAAACGAACTTACAAGCGAAAAAAACAAAAGATTGAGCAAAAAAGAATTTGAAGAAGTCAAAGCAAATCTAAAAAACTATGCTTACACAAAATACCCAACACTGGAAAAAGAAAAGACAAACAGAAAAGCAAGAGCTAAGACAAGAAAAATTGACAACGAAGTACAGCTAAAAAAACGAACAGGAAAAAAATCAGATAAGGAGATAATGAAAGAAAGACTACAAGCCATATTTACAAAGTCAAACTCCCCTCAAAGTTTTATCTCTACCTTAGAAGCTGCAAAGATACGAGTATATCAAAGAGGCAAAACTTTTGGATTTCTGGACGAAGCCACAAACAAGAAATACCGCCTAAAAACATTGGAGCTTGAAAGAGAGTTTGAAACAATGGATAATGGATTTATGAAGCTGAACAATTCAAACTCCAAACAAGGGAATGATAACAAACAAGGCTTTGACAAAGCAGAAACCGAAGAACAAAGAAAGTTCAGAGAACAAATGAGCGAAATAAGAGAGGCACAGAAAGATAGAAAAATGAACAAAAATTACTTTACAAAATCCTAAATGGAGGTTTTACAATGTTTTCTTTATTCATTCAAAAATCTTTGGAATTTGTGAAAAATATTTTTCGCTCAAAAGTAGGTAATATTTTGAACGAAAATGATGTTCCAACCCAAGTAAAAAAAGTGGAAACAAAAGCTAATAATATTGTTTCAGAGGCACAAATAGACAAACAAATTGAAATGGTAAATCAAACCTTGAAAACAAGGCAAAATAAAATTGATAAAGGTTTAACATCTCAAAATGATGTAAAGCAAGTAAAAGATTTGACTAGGCAAGAAGTTTACAAAACTATCATCAAAGATTTAAGAGAAAAGCAGAGAAAAGAAAATACGAATGTAAAAACAAGATAGAAAAGCAAAAGAAAAGGAATTATATAGATTTATTTACTAAAATAAAAACTATGGAAACAAAAACAAATACAAAAACAGAAAGATGAACTGAAAAAAGGAAAAAAATGAGCGACTTACTAATAGACACTCTCAAATTTATGGGCAAACTAGCCCAAAAAGCATTACTCTATACCTATGCCCAACGGCTTGACATTCGTAAAGGTACAGGTTTCCTGCACTCTCTTTTAACTGGGAATATAGGGAAGAATGCAGGGGCAAGCTTCCTAAGTGAAACAGAGCAGCTAAAAATCCTTTCTCCAAGCAATAAAGGCTTACTCGTAGATGGAAAGGGTAAGCGACTAAGCCTAGAAGAAAGCTTTAAACACCTGCTTATTGTTGCCCCCACAGGAACAGGAAAAACAAGTAAATTTGTAATCCCCAATGTTCTAGCCCTGGCAGAGAACGAGAACTCTATCATCGTCACCGACCCAAGCGGCGAGATTTTTAGCCAGACATCGGGCTATATGCAAAGTAAAGGCTTCAAGGTCTTGAAGTTTGACCCCACCGACCCCGAACATAGTATCTACTTCAACCCTCTCCGTTACATCTTCACCTACTCCAACGGAACAACCACAATAGACCCCGTAAAGGTCAGCTTACTGGCTACAAGCCTTGTAGCCAGTAGCCTAAAAAGTGAGCAAGATAGCTTTTGGAAAGCAGGAGCGGAAAGCCTCATAGAGTTCTTTACTTACTGCCTCAAAAATACCCCCAAGGACTACCATAACCTTTACAACATCTACAAACTAGCAGAAGCAATGACCCCAGAAGGGAGCTTGCTGGAAAACTTTATGACCAGCTATGTTAAAGAACAAAACTTAATAGACAAATGGTTTTCTCTCATTGCCAACCCTAACCCAACCACACAAAGCCACATAGCAACGACACAAACAGCCTTAAAGCCCCTTGCAAATGAGAAACTCGCTAAAATCCTGTCCAAAAACACAATACGATTTTCAGACCTCAAAAAAGAAAAAACCGCCCTTTACTTAACATTTCCAGTCAATGAAGCCAGTTTTTACACCTTTGTTCTAAATCTCTTCTACACCCTGCTTTTTCATTACTATATGGAAGCCATACCCAAAAAAGAAGATTTACCCCTATTCATCCTCTATGATGAATTCGGACACGCTAACATTCCCGACTTTGATATAGTTATCACCAATATGAGAAAGTATAAAGTTAGCTTGTCATTAGTTCTACAAAGTTTTTCTCAACTGGAAACACAATACGAAAAAGAAAAAGCAAATACGATTATAGAGGGCGGTGTCAATTCAAAATTATTCTTTTCTGGAACCAGTCAAAAAACCGCCCAAGAAATAGAAACAATGCTAGGCAAGGTAATTCGTCAAGAAACCTATCACACGGAAAAAAACGAGCAAAGAACCAACAGGAATGAATACAACCTACTCAATGCCGATGAAATCAGAACATTACCTGACAATCAAGCATTTTTCTTGACAGGGAATAAAAAACCAATTTTGCTTGATGTCCTGCCATATTATCAAAACTCAAAATTCAAGAACAAACATAAATTTGGAAATGCACATATACAGGCGAATAACTATCATAAATATGAGTTGCAAAATATTCTTGATGAGCTTTGAAGAAATAGGGATATTTCCAAAGTTAGAAACAAAGTTAAGAGTTTGGTAGAAAAAATAATTATTTGATAATAAAAAATATGAAAAATAATAATATGAAAAACAAAATAGATACAAATGATGAACTATACAACAATAATTTCTATTCTGATGATATTCAGGAAGAAATAGAAAAAAATAGAACTGAATGTTTTGATATTCTCCAACACAACGAAAGAGTACAAGAATTCAAGGAGATTTATAAAAAGAAATTTTGAATTGAGCTTACAGACAAAGAAGCATTAGAATATTCAACGATTTTACTTAATTTTGTTAGACTGATAATTAGATTATCAAAAGACTAAAACAAAAAAAGATTAAAGTACACTTGAAGTATACCCAATAATATATATAATACAAAAGCAATCTCCATAAATTTTATTATTTAATTATACAACCTATGGAAAAATATTTTTTATATGTCCGTAAATCTTCTGAATGAGAAGATAGGCAAGTGCAGTCAATACCAGACCAAATAGAAGAAATGACGAAAAAAGCAAAAAGTTTATGAATACACATTGTTTCAATATTTCAAGAGAAAATGAGTGCCAAAGCTCCTTGACGACCTATTTTTAATGAAATGGTAAAAAAGATAAGAAAATGAGAAGCAAACCATATTATTGCTTGGAAACTTGACAGACTTAGTAGAAACCCTGTTGATAGCTGAACTATACAATATATGCTTCAAACTGGTGAATTGGCTAACATTATCACAATTGACAGAATGTATAATGAAGTAGATGCCTGATTATTATTC
>BNUC01000010.1 GCA_025997075.1 Betaproteobacteria bacterium
ACCGAGTATCTGGCGGATGCGCATGCGCGGGTTGAGGCTGGCATAGGGGTCCTGGAAGATGATTTGCATACGCGAGCGCAAGGGACGCATCTCTCGCTGCGAGATGTGCGCGATGTCCCGGCCTTGCAAACGGATTTCGCCGGCGCTCGGGTCGAGCAGGCGAATCAGCAGGCGTCCGATGGTGCTTTTGCCCGATCCGGATTCACCGACGAGACCCAGGGTTTCGCCTTCGCGGATGGTGAAGCTGACGTCATCGACCGCGCGGACGGGGGAATCTCCTGAGCCGAAATACTTGGAGAGGCCGCGTACTTCGATCAGAGGAGTCATGTCATCGTTCATCGAGAACCGGCTCCGGCTGGAAAGGTGTGGACAGGTTGACGCAGCGCGCTTGCCGGTCATCGCCTACCGCGGCCAGCGGCGGCATGACCGCGTCGCATCGCTCAAGACGTTGCGGGCAGCGGGGCGCGAAGGCGCATCCTGCCGGCGGGTCGAAGGGACTGCACACCTGGCCGCTGATTGCCGTCAGGCGCGGCCGCGCGCCTTTAGTCTCCCTGCCGCGCGCGGCCATGCCGGGCAGACAGGCGAGTAGTCCGCGTGTGTAGGGGTGGCGCGGCGCGGCGAACAGGGGGCCGACCGCCGCCGTTTCGACGATGCGGCCCGCATACATCACGGCAACGTGATCGGCATATTGCGCGACGACGCCGAGGTTGTGCGTGATGAACAGTACGCTCATGCCGGTTTCTTTCCGCAGGCGCTGGATCAGCGCCAGAATCTGCGCCTGAATGGTCACATCGAGCGCGGTGGTCGGCTCGTCGGCGATCAGCAGCGTCGGGTTGCAGGCCATGGCCAGGGCGATCATCACGCGCTGGCGCATGCCGCCGGAAAGCTGGTGCGGGTATTCATTTATACGGCGTTCGGCGGCCGGGATTTCAACGAGATCGAGCATTTTTTTCGCGTGCCGCAGGGCCTCGCCGCGATCCATGCGCAAATGCAGGCGGGCCGATTCGGCGATCTGCTCGCCGACGGTGAGCACGGGGTTGAGGCTGGTCATCGGTTCCTGGAAGATCATCGCCAGTTCGTTGCCGCGCAGCCGGCGCTTCTCGTTTTCCGGCAGCGCCAGCAGATCGACGCGCTGACCGTCACGCCGGACAAACCACGCCTCGCCGCCGACAATGGCCTGCGAGCCCTTGCCGTGCAGTCCCATCAGCCCGAGACTGGTGACCGATTTGCCGGAGCCGGATTCACCGACCAGCGCCAGCGTGTGTCCGGAGGGAATGTCGAAGGAAACATCGGAAACGCTGGTGACGCGCCCGAGGTCGGTCATGAAGGAGGTCGACAGCTTGCGCACCGAGAGGCGGATATCGTCAACCGCGATTTCCGGGTTCATGCCGATTTCCTCAGTTTCGGGTCGAGCATGTCGCGCACGCCGTCACCGACGATCTGTAGCGATAGCGCGGTCAGGATGATGGCGATGCCGGGAAAGACGATGGTCCAGAAAGCCATGTCGGCGTATTGCAGGCTGGAAGCGATCATCGTGCCCCAGGTCGGCACTTCCGGCGGCACGCCGACACCGAGGAAAGAGAGTCCGGCTTCGGCGAGGATCGCGTAAGCGAAAATGAAGGTGAATTGCACCAATACCGGCGAGAGCAGGTTTGGCAGGATATGCGCATACAGGATGCGCGGCGTGGATACGCCGAGCGCGCGGGCCGCGTCGACAAACAGCAGTTCGCGGATGACCAGCGTCGAAGCGCGCACCACGCGGGCGACGCGCGGGGTGTAAACGATGGTCAGCGCGAGCACGACGTTCCACAGCGAAGCGCCGAGGATCGAGACCAGCGAGATGCCGAGCAGAATGTCGGGGAAGGACATCATGGCGTCGATAACGCGCATGATCGGTCCGTCGAGGCGGCGGAAAAAGCCGGCCAGCAGCCCCAGCGCGGTCCCTGCAATGACGCTGAACAAGGCGGTGACGATGCCGATCATGATGGAATAGCGGCCGCCCCAGACGATGCGCATGGTCAGGTCGCGCCCGAGTTCGTCGGTGCCGGCCCAGTGTTCCGCGGAAGGCGCTTTCAGCCGTTGCAGCACGGAGATTTCGTTCGGGTCGACGCCGGAAATGAACGGAAAGAAGATGGCCAGCGCCACGATCAGCAGCAGCGTCAGGGCGGCGATCAGCACGATGCGCCGCGCGAACAGGCGTTTCATCACATAGATCAACCGTTCCATGACCGCCTCATACCCGGATGCGCGGATCGACGAGCATATAAATCAGATCGATCACCAGATTGATCAGTACATAGATGCCGGCAATGACCAGCAATGCGCCCTGAATGACCGGATAGTCGCGGCGCAGTACGGCGCGCACCACCAGATTGCCGACGCCGGGCAGATTGAACACCGTCTCGGTGACCACCGCGCCGCCGATCATCAGCGCCAAGGTGAGGCCGACGACCGTGACGATCGGCACCAGCGCGTTTTTCAGCACATGCTTGAGGATGACGACGCGTTCGCTGAGCCCTTTGGAGCGGGCGGTGCGCACGTAATCCTCGTTGAGGATGTCGAGGACCGAGGCGCGCGTGAAGCGGATGATCAAGGCCGAGTTGAGCACGCCGAGCACGGTGGCCGGCAGCACCAGATGATGCAGGCGCTCGGCCAGGGATACGCCGGGGTTGCCATAGCCCGAAGCCGGAAACCAGCCGAGCCCGACGGCGAAAACCTGAATCAGGATGAGTCCCATCCAGAAACTGGGAATGCTGGCGCCGAGCATGGCCACGGCGCTGAAGACCTGATCGACGAAGCGCCCGCGCCACACCGCCGCGATCAGACCGCAGGGGATGCCGATCAACGCGGCGATGGTGACGGCGAAGAGGGCCAGGAAGAAAGTCGGTTCGGTACGTTCGGCCAGCGCCTGGGTCACCGGCCGCTGGAGAAAGATGGACTGCCCCAGATTACCTTGCAGGACTTCCTTGACCCAATAGCCGAACTGGGTCAGCAGCGGCTTGTCCAGGCCGTACTGTACGCGCACCTGGGCAATATCCTCGGCGCTGGCCTGATCGCCGAGCAACACGGCGATCGGATCGCCGGAAGCCAGCCGGGTCAGCGCGAAGACCATGACCGCCACCAGAATCAGGACAGCCACCGTCCCGCCCAGGCGGGCCATAATGAATCGAAACATCGGATCGTCCTCGTTACACCAATCGCCGCAACAGAGCCGCCATCCGGCCATCCCGGCTTTCACCGGAATGGCTCTATCGGATAATCGCTTACTTTCCCGTGACCGAAGTGTTCCAGAAGAACGGCCAGGCGGAAGGCAGGTAGCCTTGCAGGCGTTGAGAGCGCGCCGACAGGCTGTTGAACTTGCCGACGTTGATGTAGGGCGCTTCGTCATAAATGACCTGTTGCACCTTGCCCCACAACGCGCCGCGCCTGGCCGGGTCCATTTCCTGGTTGAACGCGGAAAGCGTCGACTGCTTGGCCGGACTGCTCCACCAGCCGGGCGCGCCTTCGTTCAGTTGCGGCGGCGAGAGCATTGGCTCGGGGAACACGGGCGAATGCGTGACGTAGATGTCCCACAGTTTCGGGTCGTTACGGCGTTGCACCAGCGTCGCCCAGTCGACGATTTGCAGCTCGGACTTGATGCCGGCGCGCTTCAACTGCTCGGCCATGACCAGGGCCATGTTGTAATGAAATTCGTACTGCCGGCTGGCCATGATGCGCACGGGTTGACCGTTGTAACCCGCCTTGGCGGCGATTTCTTTTGCAGCCGTGGCGTCACGCTGGTTGTACTTGTCAGCGCCGGCCGTCGAGAAGAACGGTGTGCCTTTCGGGAAGTGGTTCGGTTCGACAGTGAAGAAACGGGTGTCGCCAAAAGCGGCGGCCATCATCTCGCCTTCGCCGAACGCGGTTTGCACAGAGAGGCGCATGGCTTGCGAAGCCAGCACGCCTTCCGTGGTGTTAAACACCAGATAAGGGAAGCCAAAAGATTCGGTCATGATCGGCACGACCGAAGCGCCCGCCCTTTCCAGACGAGCGATCGATTCGACCGGCAGCAGGTCGGCAAAGTCGAACTGGCCTGAGAGCGAGCCTTCAACACGCGTGCTGGCGCTGGGCACGGGCACGAAACGCAACTCCTCGATCAGCGCCTCGCGTTTGCCGGCGTAGCCGGAGGCGGCCTCCTTGCGGGCGGAGTAGGCGTCAAAACGGGTCAGCAGCGTGTATTGATCGGGCCTGCGTTCCTTGAACCGGTAAGGGCCGGTGCCGATGAAATCCTTGATCTGCGTCGCGATGGTTTCCTTGGCCAGAATGGCCGCCATGCTGGTGGGCAGCGCCAGTTGCGAGAGCAGCGGCGCGTAAAGAGTCTTCAGCTTCAATTCCACCGTGTAAGGCCCCTTGGCCTCGATGGAAGCAATTTCCTTACCCACGGCCTTGCCGCGCGGCGAGACTTCGGTCCAGCGCCGCAACGAAGCGACCACGTCATCGGCGTTCATTTCGCGGCCGTTATGGAACTTGACGCCCTGGCGCAGGGTGATGGTGTGCGTCAGCCCGTTGTCGGAGACCCTAGGCAGTCCGTCGGCCAGCATCGGCGCCACGTTCCACCTGGCGTCGTAGGTGTACAGCGGCTCATACACGTGCTGCATGATGGTGGCGACCAGATCGGCCGTCGTACCCATCGGATCCAGGGTTTGCGGCTCGGCGATCATCGCCAGGTTGGCGGCCGAAGGAGCCGCGATGACAGTGGTTGAAGTAAGCAGCCCCAAAGACATGGCTACGGCGGTCAGCGATAAGGCGCGCTTGACGGATTTACAGAAAAACAGCGATGACATGTGTACCCTCCTTGTAATAAAATTACATTTAGAATCCTAGACACGTCACATTTGCGAGTCAACAGATTTTTTTGCCCTTAATGATGAAATTTTTTTACAAAGGAGTGCATCATGGCTGTCGAAATGCTCGGTCAATCTCCCGTTGCCTCGGATCGTCAGGTTCGCCCGTTTTCTCCCGCAACCCGCGCCGGTGATTTCGTCTTCGTTTCGGGTCAGGTGGCGACCGGTGACAACGGCGAGATCGTCGTCGGCGGTATCGAGGCCCAGACCCGGCAGGTATTCAGGAATATCGAGAAAGTGCTGGCGCTGGCCGGGTGTACGCTGGAAGACGTATGCAAGGCCAACGTCTGGCTGGACGACGCGCGTGATTTCGGAAGTTTCAACCGCGTTTATATGGAGTGTTTCGGCAGCCATCGCCCGGCGCGCTCGACCGTGGAATCGCGCCTGGTCACCGACGTCAAGCTGGAGATAGATGTGATCGCCTACAAGCCGAAGGCGTGACTGAAAAGAAATCAGGCACTGAGGCTCCCCTCATCCGGCCTTCGGCCACCTTCTCCCCACAGGTGGGGAGAAGGGAAACATTCCCCTTTTCCCGCGCGCAGGGTGACTGCATTCCCCTCGCCCGCTTGCGGGAGAGGGTGCCCCGGCAGGGGCGGGTGAGGGCGGGTGTTCGGCTCACCACACGCCCCAAGACCCGATGCTGCCTGCCACGCCAGACAGCGTGCGGCGCGTCTTGCCGTCGATAACATCCTGTTCGGTCAGCTAAGAGTAAAATTTCAGGATGGAGTGAACGACACAGAATCGTATCAGTCCTAAAGCATCAAATTAGGTGTTTCAATCTAAGCGCCAGCCGCAAAGGAGATGACCGTGACGACCTTGGAACTCAAACTGAATCTGCTGGATCGTCTGGCGCAGGACGCCGTACAGATGGGGCTTTTGGAGCCGGAGTCTCTGCAATCACTGTTGCGCGAGGCTGTGCGCAACCGCCGCGTCACGCAATTGGCGGAAGCGCGCAGACGGGTTGCGGCAGCCGGCATTCCGCCTCTGAGTCTGAATGAAATACAGGCCGAAGTGGAAGCTTATCGTGCAGAGCATCGTTCGGCGGCAAATTGATGCGTCTGGTTCTTGATACCAACGCGGCGGCTTGCGCCCTGGCCGCCAGAGCCGATCTGATCGTCTCCGGCGACAGACATTTGCACAGCCTGGGCAGTTACTACCAAGGTATTGCCATCGTCCATCCCGCCGAGCGCTGCATATCATTGAGGTCGGTTAATAGTTTCATCCCTCCAGCACGCCCGCCTGGACAAGGATTTCGACGAGCTTTTTGTGTGTTGCCTCGTCCGGCGCGCTGGCGGGCGAGAGCGCGGCGCCCGAAATATCCAGCCCGCGAAGTCTGATTGCTTCCTTGAGCGCGCCGGTGAAGGGCACATCGAGCGAATAGATGCGGGAGAGGGCGCCCAGGCGCTTCAGCAGGTTTTGCGCGGTGGCCAGATCCTTTTCGCGGAAAGCGCGGTAAAGGCCGCAGGTAATTTCGGGAGCGTAGTTCGCGGAGGCAGGAATGGCGCCGTCGCCTCCGATCAACAGCGTATCGAGCAGGTATTCGTCGTAGCCGGAAAAGACCATGAAATCGGGACGCGCCCCTTTGACTTCGGTGACGAAGTTACGGATATGGCTCATGCAGTCGACGGTGTCCTTGATGCCGACGATGTTCGGAAAATCGGCGGCCAGGCGGCCAACGAGTTCAATCGACAGATCATGTCCGGTCAGGGCCGGGAAGTTGTAGAGCAATATGGGAAGCGGCGAGTTTTCGGCGATCTGCCGATAGTGGTGGTAAAGGCGTTCCTCGCTCATTCGGGTGTAATAAGGGTTGACCACAATGACCGCATCCGCGCCAATACTTCCCGCGTGTTGGGCCAGATCGATCGCTTCACGGGTGGCGCAGGCGCCGGCGCCAATGACCACCGGCTTTTTCCCGGCGACCCGCTTGACGCAGAATTCGGCGATGACCTTGCGCTGCTCATGCGACAAAAAGGCGAACTCGCCGGCGCTGCCAAGAAACAGCAATCCGTTGACCTCTGACGCGAGCAGCTTGTCGATCAATCGTCCCATGCCCTGCGGATCGAATTGTTCGCTTGCATCGAAGATCGTCATTACCGGGGGAACGACCCCCTGGATTTGAAACGTCATGACACACCTGTCCTTTCTTGAAAAATGTCGTAACAAAAAACTTTACCCTCACCCGCCCCTGCCGGGGCACCCTCTCCCGCAAGCGGGCGAGGGGAATGCAGTCACCCCGCGCGTGAGAGAAGGTGGCCGAAGGCCGGATGAGGGGGACGTGCCTAACTGTTTTTTTGTTTCTCCTGCCATTTCTTTAGCGCGTATACTATTCTTTTACTTCAGAAAACAATTTAAGGAGGACGTAAATCATGGATTTTGCCCGCACAATGAAGGAAAAAGCAAAAAAACTGCAAAAGCGGATCGTGCTGCCGGAAGGCAGTGAGGAGCGCACGATAGCGGCCGCAGTCGAGCTGGTCAGGCATGAGTACGCAAAAGAAGTGACGCTGCTGGCGGCGAGGGAGGACGTTGTAAAGAACGCGAAGGGCGCGGACCTCTCCGGCATCACCATCATCGACCCCACGACATCGGAGTGGCTGCCGGAATTTACCGAAGAATACCATGAGCTGCGCAAGCGCAAGGGCATGACCCCGGAGCAGGCCGCCGAGGACATCAAGCATTTTCTGCGCTTCGGCGCGATGATGGTGCGGCTCGGAAAAACAGACGCGCTGGTTTCAGGCGCTCTCTCGGCAACGGCTGACGTGTTGCGGGCGGGGCTCACGATCATCGGTACCGTGAGCGGCATTAAAACGGCGTCTTCCTGCTTCATCATGGACACGCATGATGAAAAATGGGGCGCGGGCGGACTCTTGGCCTTCGCCGACTGCGCGGTAATTCCCCTGCCGACTTCCGAACAACTGAGCGACATCGCCGTCGCCAGCGCCGCGACCTTCAAGTCCCTGGTAGGCGCCGAACCCGTGGTCGCGATGCTCTCGTTCTCGACCAAAGGCTCGGGCGGCGACAACGAAGACGTGCTGCGCGTTCAGGAAGGCGTCAAGCTCGCCAGACAAAAAGCGCCTGAGCTTCTGCTCGACGGTGAATTCCAGGCCGACGCCGCGCTGATTCCCGCCATTACCGAGAAGAAAGCGCCCGGCAGCCCCATCACCGGCAAGGTCAATACCCTCATATTTCCTGATCTGGGCGCGGGCAACATCGGCTACAAGCTCGTGCAACGGCTGGCCGGCGCCGATGCGTTCGGCCCGTTCCTGCAAGGCTTCGCCAAGCCCATCAGCGACCTGTCGCGCGGCTGCTCGGTCGATGACATCGTCACCACCTCCTGCGTCACCATGGTGCAGTCGGCGGGGTGATGTTTGTCATGGAGAAATGACGCTTGCTTTCCCTCTCCCAAGGGAGAGGGTGCCCCGGCAGGGGCGGGTGAGGGAAGGGCTGTGCGCCTCGCGCCAGCCTGAGTGAAGCGATGCCCAACGCAGCAGCCAATGACACTTCCCAATGTCGGGGTTCGTTCCACTCACCCCATCTATATGTACTACGCTTGCTGGCGGCGCTATTCCCCTCACCGTCATTCCCGCGAAGGCGGGAATCCAGAAACGTACCTTCTGGCGCAACGCGCCACATATTTTCATCGTTTGCCTGGCGATCGAATTCCTTTAGATTTCGACATTGCCGATCCTGTTTCGCATTACATTGTTTTTTCACCGCACGGAGAATAATCATGGCTCAAACTTTCCTCACCCTGAATAATGGCGTCCAGATTCCGCAACTGGGATTGGGTACCTGGCGGACGTCGGTGGATGTTGCTGCCGAAGCCGTCCGTAGCGCTCTGAAAGACGGCTATCGTCTGATCGACACCGCCGCCATTTATGAGAACGAAACCGGCGTGGGAGATGGGCTGAAGCAGGGCTTGCAAGCCGCCGCCCTGCCGCGCGAGCAGTTGTTCGTCACCACCAAGCTCTGGAACAGCGAACAGGGCTATGACAGCGCCTTGTGCGCCTTCGACGCCAGCCTGAAACGGCTGCAACTCGATTACGTCGACCTTTATTTGATCCACTGGCCCGCGCCGAAGAAAGACCGCTATGCCGACAGTTGGAAAGCGCTGGTGCGTTTGCTGGAAGAAAAACGCGTGCGCGCCATTGGTGTTTCCAATTTTGAACCTGCGCATCTGGAACGCGTCATCAAGGAAACCGGCGTCACGCCTGCTGTCAACCAGATCGAACTGCACCCCGACTTCCAGCAGCGGGAACTCACTGCCTTCCACGCCAGCCACGGCATCCTGACGCAATCATGGAGTCCTTTGGGACAAGGCGCTTTGCTGAAAAACGAGGTTATCCTCGCCATCGCCCGAAAGCACAAAAAGACTCCGGCGCAGGTTGTCATCCGCTGGCATCTGGAACAGAAACTGCTGGTGATCCCCAAATCCATCCATGCACCGCGCATCACCGAAAACTTCGCCGTCTTCGATTTTGCGCTTGATGCCGAAGACCTTGCCAAAATCAGCGCCCTGGATGCCCCGAACAATCGCATCGGGCCGCATCCGGATACGGCGGATTTTTAGAGTAGGGGCGAAAGATTTTTTCGCCCCTGCCCAACATGTTGTGCCGCGCTTACCCTTGTTTCGCGCGGCGTACCCATGCGATGCCTGCCTGCAAGCCCAGCGCGACGACGATGGCTAGCAGCAGGCTGGGGCCGGTGCCGATTATCTCGATGAGCTTGGCGATAATCAGGAAAAAGGTCGCGAACGAGAACAAGCCCTGCACCATTCCCTTGACGACGCGGATGGCGGCGGGCGGTCCCTCGAAATGCTGTGAGAATACGGCGAGGATCAAGGCGTAGAGCGGGAAGGGGGAGAGCAGGCCGGTCAGGTGCGGCCCGAGGTGCTCCGACGCTTCGGTCAGCCCGACCACGAACAGTGTGGCGATGATCATGCGCGCCGGGATGTCCCAAACCGGCAAGGGTTTCGTCTTGACGACAATTTCCTGGGCGATGGGCATGGCGTTGTAGATGATCAGCAGACCGAGAATCGTCAACAAAAAAAGCCATTCGACGCTCGGTCGGTAAACATTGAAAAAAATGGTCACCACGGCGAAAACGCCGAGGCTCACCGCCAGCGCCGCCGGCCAGCGCAAGCGTCGGCACGACCAGGCGTAAGCGAGGCAGAACATGGACTGCGACAACGAGCCGGACATAATTCCGAGCGAAGCGGCGGCGGCGAACGCGGGGTTATGGTCGATCGCGAGGAAAAAGACGATGGGACCCGAGGTGAGCGGCAGGCCGACCAGCCAGCCGCTGATGTAAGCGCCCCAGCGGCGACCCGCCAGACTGACCAGAACGATGAGCGTCGGCGTCAGGATGAGTTTCAGCGTGAAGATGTCCATGGCCTGATTGTAAACTTGTATGCTTGTATCGCGTGCGCCTTGCGATTTCAGCGCAAGGCGGATGCCATCGCCGACAGGCAGTTTAACATGCGCAGCGCATGTTCCACGGAGGCGGCGGAAAATTGCAGGGTGACGCCGTCGATGCGCTCCAGGGCCGGCCACTGGCAGAACAGGTCGGCATGCGCCGGAGTCTGCGTCTGCAAGCGGGCCTGTACCGGGGTGTCCAGAAGCAGCGGGCTGGCCGGGCCGATGGCGGCCATCGCTTGTCGGGCGCCGGCGCGGATGGCTTCGCACGAGGCCTGGGGAGAGAGCGAGATGGCGCTGTGTCGTCCGGTGGCCTGCTTGGTCACGGTGAAGACGCAATGCGGGAAAAGCGGACGGGTTTCCCCGGCAAAAATATCGTCGCCGCTGGCGAAGATGACCGGCACGCCCAGTTCGCCGGCCAGCGCGCCGTAAAGTCCGGCCTCTCCGAGTTCTTTCCCGTTCAGCCAGACGCGGGCGAAGGCGGCGCTGTTGATGGTGTGCGCCAGCACGCCTTGCGTTTGCGCGCGCGAGTGGAATCCCACCAGCATCACGCCGGCGAATCCCGCTTCCAGGCCGCCCATCATGCCCAGCGTGCGCGGCTTGCCGTGCACCAGGCGCGCGCGCGGGTCGAGTTCGTCGGCCAGCAAATTGCGGTAGGAACCATGCGAATCGTTGACCCGCACTTCGCTCGCGCCGCCGTCAAAAGCGCCGCAGACTGCCGCGCTGGCCTCGCGGGTCATCCAGCGTCGGGCGATCTCGTACTCGGCGTTGCCTTCCCGCGTCTGCTCGGGATGCACCACGCTGGCGACACCTTCGATGTCGGTAACAATCAGGATGCGCATGGGTTTTCCTCATCGGAGAGTTGCCGCAGGATGTCGCGTAGGGTGCGGCGTACGTGACCGTCGCGGCCGGAAACCGGCCCGGCGTGCCACAGGGCGTGAATGATGGCTTGTTCGGTGGCCTCCGCCGCTGCGTTGAACAGCGGGTCGAGGCGCGTTTCGTGCAGCATCGCCAGCGCCTGCATCGGTCGGCTTGGGATATGGGGCAGGGTGTAGGCGGTGGAGAAGGCCAGCGCGATGTCGCCGCTGCCGTGACCGAAGAACGAACCCGTGCGCGCGAGACCAGCGCCCGCGCGTAAGGCCAGACGCCGTAACTGGCGCGCATCGAGCGGCGCGTCGGTCGCCAGCAGCATGATGATTGATCCCTGCTCGGGCGTATCGCCGCGTTTTTGTTGCGCGCTTGGTTTGCCCAATTGGCGGCCAAGCGGCTGTCCGGCCAGCGTCAACATTTCCAGCTTGCCGAAATTGGCCAGCGCCAGCGCGCCAAGCGTGTAGTCGCTGGCCCGGCGCGAAGCGCTACCGATGCCGCCCTTGAGTTCGAAGGCGCTCATTCCGCGTCCCGCGCCGACGCTGCCTTGGGCGAAGTCGGCGGAGGCGGCTGCGAGCGCGCTCCGGTAGTGCGCTTCGGTGACGGCCAGCGCGCGGATGTCGTTGAGATAGCCGTCGTTGCATTCGAAGACCAGAGGATTCACCGTCGGCCATTCGCGTCCGATCTGCGGGTGCGCGGCCATCGCCTCGCGGATCTGGGCCTGCATCAGCGTGCCGACGGCAAAGGTGTTGGAGAGCGCGATCGGCGTTTCGAAGGCGCCGAGTTCCGTGACCTGAATGAGTCCGGCGCTCTTGCCGAAGCCGTTGATTACCGCGGCGGCGGCCGGAATCTTGTCGACGAAAGGATCGCCGCCGTGCGGCACGAGAACCGTTACGCCGGTCTGGATGTCACCCCGGTCGAGCGTGAGGTGGCCGACACGGATTTGGCCGACATCGCTGATTGCGTCGCGCGGTCCGGAAGGCAAGACGCCAATGCGGGGCGGAGTCATGGCAGATTCATGGCAAATTCGTCATTTTTGGTCGATCTTCGGATCGAGGGCGTCGCGCAATCCGTCGCCCAACAGGTTGAAGGCCAGCACGGTGAAGAAGATGGCCAGACTCGGGAAGAGGGCGATATGCGGCGCGTTCACCATGTCGGTGCGGGCGGCGTTGAGCATGGCGCCCCATTCCGGCGTTGGCGGTTGCGCGCCGAGGCCGAGGAAGGACAGGCTGGCAGCGGTGATGATCGAGGTGCCGATGCGCATGGAAAAATACACCACGATCGACGAAATCGTCCCCGGCAGGATATGACGCACGAGAATCGTCCAGTCGGACGCGCCGATGCTGCGCACCGCTTCGATATAGGTCAGGTGCTTGAGCGACAGAGTATTGCCGCGCACCAGCCGGGCGAAGGCCGGAATGCTGAAAACCGAAACGGCGGCGATGACGTTGATCATGCCGTTGCCGAGGATGGCCACGACGCCGATGGCCAGCAGGATGCCGGGGAAGGCGAAGAGTACGTCGGAAATGCGCATGGTGATGCGGTCCCACCAGCCTTCGTAGTAGCCGGCCATCAGGCCGAGGCTGGTGCCGATCAGCGCGCCGATGGCGACCGAGAGCACGCCAGCGGCCAGCGAAATGCGCGCGCCCATCAGCACGCGGCTGAAGATGTCGCGGCCGAGCGAATCGACGCCGAACCAGTGCGCGGACGACGGGGGCGAGTTGAGCGCGTCGTAATCAAAAAAGTTTTCCGCGTCGAAAGGCGCGAGCCACGGCGCCAGGACGGCGACGCCGACCAGAAAACCGACGAAAACGGCGGCGGCCACGGCCAGGCGCTGCTTGCGGAATTTGCGCCAGAATTCGGTCCAGGGCGTGCGCACCTCGGAGGAATTGGCGGCGGAAGAGGCTGCGGCAACGGAAATGTCGGTCGTCATCTTGAGGTCATTTGAAGCGAATAGTCGGGTTGATCACGGCATACAGGACGTCAACGACCAGATTGATCAGGATGAATTCCAGCGAGAAGAGCAGCACCTCGGTCTGGATGATCGGGTAGTCGCGCATGTCGACGGCGTCGATCAGCAGGCGGCCCATGCCGGGCCAGTTGAAGACGACTTCGACGACGATCGAGCCGCCGAGCAGGAAACCGAATTGCAGCCCCATCATCGTGACCACCGGAATCATCGCGTTGCGCAGACAGTGCTTGAGCACGACCGTCGGCTCGCCGACACCCTTGGCGCGCGCCGTGCGCACAAAGTCTTCCTGCATGATTTCGACGAAGGACGAACGCGTGAAGCGCGCCATCACGGCGGCCACCGCCGCGCCGAGCGTTATCGACGGCAGGATGTAGTGCTTCCACGAATCGGCGCCCATCGACGGTAGCCAGCCGAGCTGGACCGAGAAAATCTGCATCAGCAACATGCCCAATGCAAACGCCGGAAAGGATATGCCGGAGACGGCGAGCGTCATGCCCAGCCGGTCAGGCCAGCGGTTACGCCAGACAGCGGAAACGATGCCGATGCCCATGCCGAAGACTACCGACCAGCCCATGCTGGCCAGCGTCAGCCACAAGGTCGGCATGAAACGTTCGGCGATTTCCTGGCTGACCGGGCGCTTGGTGCGAATCGATCGGCCGAACTCGCCGCGCAGCGCGTTGGCGAAAAAAGTGACGAACTGCACATGCAGCGGTTTATCCAGTCCGAGGTCCTGACGCACCAGTTCGACCGTGGCCGCGTCAGCCTCCGGTCCGGCAGCCAGCCGCGCCGGATCGCCCGGCAGCATGTGCACGAACATGAAAACCAGCACCGCCACGATAAGCAGCGTCGGAATCAGTCCCAGCAGGCGTTTAAGGGTGTAACTCAGCATTTTGTGCCTGGAGAAGTTTTTTTAATCACAACGAATATGACGAATAAGGGTAGTCGCATGAATGTCATTGAAATGCCGGACGATGCTTTTTTGCGAAACACGGCAGTTATTCTTCCTTCCTCCCCCCTCGTGGGGGAGGATGCCCGAAGGGCAGGAGAGGGGCAACGGTTCAGCCCGAGACAACATTAGAATATGCAAAAACAATTCCCCTCTCCCCCAACCCCTCCCCCGCGAGGGGGGAGGGGAGCAAGCGCTTTACTTCACATCTATTTCCGAATACTCATACGAAGCGTCAGGCATGACGTAGATGCCGCTCAGGTTTTTGGCGCGGGCGTAGAGCATTTTTTCCGTCACCAGGAAAACCCAGGGAGCATCTTTCCAGATTTGTTCCTGGGCCGCCTTGTAGAGCTTTTCCTTTTCCGCCTTGTCGGTGGTGTTCAGGGCCTTGGCGATGTTGGTGTCGACCAGCTCGTTTTTGTAGTAGGCCGTGTTCAGCAGTCCGGGCGGCCAGGCTTCGGAAGCGAGCAGTGGACGCAGCGCCCAGTCGGCTTCGCCGGTCGATGACGACCAACCGATGTAATACATGCGCACCGGCGCTTTTTGCGGATCGGGCTGGCTTTCCACGCGCTCGACGCGTTGTCCGGCTTCGAGCGCCTGGATTTGCGCCTTGATACCGACCTGCGCCAGTTGTTGCTGCGCGACTTCGATCACCTTCTGCGCCGTCGAGTGGTTGTAGGCCGACCACAATGTCGTTTCAAAACCATTGGGATAACCGGCCTCGGCCAGCAGTTGTTTGGCCTTCGCCGGATCGTAGGGCCAGACGCCGAAACTCTGGGCATATTCCACGCCCGGCGGGACGGGGCCTTCGGCGGGCACGGCGTAGCCGGCGAAAGCGACCTTGGCGACGGCTTCCTTGTTGATGGCGTAGTTGACGGCCTGACGAACCTTGACGTCATCGAAGGGCTTTTGCAGGGTATTCATCGACAGCCAGCGCTGCACGATCGACGAACCGGCGATGACTTCCACCTTGTCGCTCTGCTTCAACTTCTCTGCCTGTTCAAAGGGCAGCGGGTAGGCGAACTGGGCTTCGCCGGTTTGCATCACCGTGGCGCGGGTGTTGTTGTCGGTGACGGGTTTCCAGGTCAGGGTGTCGACCTTCGGCAAGCCTTGCTGCCAGAAACCGTCGAATTTTTTTACCTTCAGGTAGTCAGTCTGCTTCCACTCCTGGAACACGAAGGGGCCGGTGCCGACCGGATTGAAAGCGATCTCCTTGCCGTATTTTTGCAGCGCCGCCGGTGAAATGATCACGCCCGAGGGATGCGCCAGCACGTTGATGAACGGCGAGAACGGTTCCTTGAGGGTGAACTTCACGGTCTGCGGATCGATCACCTCGGTCTTGTCGATGCGGTTGAACAGCGCATAGCGCTTGAGTTTGTTGTCCGGATTGGTAACCCGGTCGAAGTTGGCCTTGACGGCGGCGGCGTCGAAAGTCGTGCCGTCATGGAACTTGACGCCCGAGCGCAGCTTGACCGTATAGGTCAGACCATCCGTGCCCGGCTCGTAGCCTTCGGCAAGCACATTGATCATCCTCATGTCCTTGTCGAAGCTGAACAGACCCTGATAGAACGACTTGGCGACGGCCATCGACAAGGTGTCGTTGGCGTCGTAGGGGTCGAGCGTGGTGAAAGTGGATGCGACGGCGAGCACCACGTCCTTGGCGGCGAAAGCCGGAGCGCTCAGTGTAATTGCCGCCAGCGAGCCTGCGATCAGCAGGCGCCGGAAACTCGGCAGACGCTTGGAAGACTTCATCGATTCGTCCTTTATTAAAAACCCGCGTGGGCGGGGATACTCAAAAAGCGCCGGAAAGAGCATGGCGCGCCACAAAATGCCCAGGCCCGACTTCCTGCAAGGGAGCGAGCAAGGGTTCGTCGCCCAGCGCCCGGACGGGGCTGGGAATTTCGTCGGAAAGCAAGGTCCAATGGCGTTTGCGCCGGGTCGGGTCGGCCACCGGCACGGCATCCATCAGCTTTTTCGTGTAGGCATGCTGCGGGTTTTCGAAGATCGCGCGGCGCGGTCCGATCTCGACGATCTGGCCGAGATACATCACCGCCACGCGATGGCTGACGCGCTCGACGACCGCCATGTCATGCGAAATGAACAGGAAAGCGAGGCCGAACTCTTTTTGCAGATCGAGCAGCAGGTTGATGATTTGCGCCCGGATCGACACGTCGAGCGCCGAAACCGATTCGTCGGCGATGACCACCTTCGGTTTGGAAGCCAGCGCGCGGGCGATGGCGATGCGCTGACGCTGCCCTCCGGAGAATTCGTGCGGGTAACGCCGGGCGTATTCCGCCGGCAGGCCGACCTTTTCCAGCAGCCAGTTGACGCGCGCCTCGGCTTCCGCGCCGGAGGCCATCTTATGCACCAGCAGCGGCTCCATGATCGAGAAACCGACGGTGACGCGCGGATCGAGCGAGGCGAAGGGGTCCTGGAAGATGAACTGAATGTCGCGGCGCAGGCGTTGCAAGGCAGGGCCTGCGAGCGTGTCGATGCGCTGCCCGGCGAATTCGATGGTCCCGCTCTGGCTTTCGACCAGGCGCAGCAGCGAGCGGCCGGTCGTCGATTTGCCACAGCCGGATTCGCCGACCAGCGCCAGCGTTTCGCCGGGATAAAGATCGAAACTGACCTTCTCGACCGCGTGCACCTCCTTGGTGACGCGCCCGAAAATGCCGCTGCGCACTGGAAAGCGGGTGACCAGCTCGTGCACGCGCAGCACCGGCCCACTCCCGGTAGTCACTGTGGACCGAGCTTCCTGCGGAGCCTGGCCGCTATCGGGGAGGGAAGCGTCCGCCGTGTTTGCGCTATCCGCCGTATCCGCATCCGTCCGCAGCAGTTGAAACTTGGCGGGAAACTCCAGTCCCTGCATGGCGCCGAGCCGGGGCACGGCGGAGAGCAGCGCCTGCGTGTAGGGATGTCGCGGCGCGCTGAAAAGGGCGCAGGTTTCGCCTTCCTCGACTTTTTCCCCGCCGTACATCACCAGCACGCGGTCGGCGACTTCGGCGACGACGCCCATATCATGAGTGATGAACATCACGCCCATGCTCATCTCCTCCTGCAAGGTGCGGATCAGTTGCAGGATTTGCGCCTGGATGGTCACGTCAAGCGCGGTCGTCGGCTCGTCGGCGATCAGCAGAGCCGGGCGGCAGGAGAGCGCCATGGCGATCATCACGCGTTGACGCATGCCGCCGGAAAGCTGGTGCGGGTAGCGCCGCAAAATCTGGCGGGACTCCGGAATACGCACCAGTTCGAGCATGCGTAAGGCTTCCGTCCGCGCCGCGGCATGGTCTTTGTTCTGATGCAGACGAATCGACTCGGCGATCTGTTCGCCGACCGGGAACATCGGATTGAGCGAAGTCATCGGCTCCTGGAAGATCATCGCGATGTCGCCGCCGCGTATGCCGCGCAGCGTACTGTTGTCGGCCCGGGCCAGATCGAGAATCTGCCCGCTGTTGCGGCGCAGCAGCAAACGGCCCTGCGTGATTTTGCCGCCGCCGTGTTCCACCAGACGCATCAGCGACAGCAAAGTGACCGATTTGCCGGAACCCGACTCGCCGACGATGGCCAGCGTCTCGCCGCGATCGACGTGGAAGGAGAGATTGTTGACCGCCACCACGGTGCGCTCGCTGGTGGCGAACGATACCGTGAGATCGTTGACGGCGACGACGCGGTTTGCGGGCAGGCCAGATTCTGGCGCGGCGGAGGTGTTCATTCGTCAGCGGAGCGATAGATGGCCGTCGAGCGCGGACCACCGGCAAGCGCCTTGCCCCGGTACATGCCCTCGCTGTTGAAGGGCATGCAGACCTCGCCTCGATGATCGACGGCGATCAGGCCGCCGAGTCCGTTGATCGTCGGCAGCTTGCGCATCACCACGATATCGCACGCCTCGGCCAGCGACAGGCCGCGATATTCCATCAGCGCGCTGACATCGTAGGCGGCAAGCAGGCGGATGAATTTTTCTCCCGCGCCGGTGCAGGAAATGGCCACGGTGCGGTTGTTGGCATAGCAACCAGCGTCGAACAAGGGAGTGTCGCCGACCCGGCCGACGCGCTTGTCCGTCACGCCGCCCGTCGAGGTGGCCGCCGCGAGATTGCCCTGCGCGTCGAGCGCCACCGCGCCCACCGTGCCCATCTTGGTGTCGGGGTCAATCGGCTCGGGTTGTGAGGTCAAGGCTTGCGCATCGTGGTCGAGCAGGTCGGTTCGACCTTCCGCCAGCGCGCGCTGCCACTGGGCATGACGCGCCTCGGTGAAATAGTAGTCGGGCGCAACGCTTTCCAGCCCGTTGTCGCGGGCGAAGGCCTCGGCGCCTTCGCCGACCAGCAATACGTGCCGGCCTTCCTCCATCACCCGGCGCGCGGCCAGGATCGGGTTGCGCAGCGACTTTACGCAGGCCACGGCGCCGGCCGCCAGCGTGCGCCCGTCCATGATCGAAGCGTCGAGCTCGTGCGTGCCGGCGTGGGTGAACACCGCGCCCTTGCCGGCGTTGAACAGCGGACATTCCTCCAGACGCAAAACGGCTTCGGTGACCGCGTCGAGCGCGCTGCCGCCTTGCTCCAGAATGCGCTGGCCACCTTGCAACACATGGTCGAGAGCTTCGTGAAAAGCGCGTTCCTGTTCGGCGCTCAAAGCCGCGCGAGTAATCGTTCCAGCGCCGCCGTGGATGGCAATGACGGGATTCATTCGTTTCTACCTTCCTGCATGAGCCAGGGCAGGACGGATTCCGTCATGGCCGCGGCGGATTTGATCGAGCTTTTCGCATGACGCGCGACGGTGGCGCACAAAGCTTCGATCACCGCGAGGGTGGTCGAGTCGGAGGTCGCGTTGAAGCGGCTTGCCGACTGCACGTACAAGGTCAGATCGCTGAACGGGGCAATCGGCGAGGTCGGCGAATCGGTCAGCGCGATGATTTTCGCGCCGCGTTCCCTGGCATTACGCGCGATGATGACGGTGTCTTTCAGGTAGCGCGGGAAGGCAATCGCGATGACCACGTCCTGCGGCTGCAGCCTGAACAGCGTGCGCGCCCCGTACGCCGGACCGCCGATGCCGGCCAGTGATTGCACCTGCGGACAATGCAGCTCAAGCCCGTGCGCCATCATGTCGGCGAGATAACTGCTCGCGCCGAAGCCCACGACCAGCACCCGCCGCGCGTCGAGAATGGCGACGACGATTTGCTCGCAGACCTCGGCCGGCAGGCTCTGCCGGATCGCTTCCAGATTGGCGAGATTGTCGGAGAGCGATACGGCCATCACTTCGGCGCACGTCGCCTTGCGCGTCAACTCGTCGCGCATCTGTTCCACCGGCGCCAGCGCGCTCTCGAAGCCGCGCACGAGCTCAGCGCGGAAAGCGGGAAAACCGGAAAACCCCAAAGTATGCGCAAAGCGGTTGGCGGTCGCCACCGACACGCTCGTCGCCTCGGCCAACTCGTCGATGGTCATCGTCGCCGCGCGAAACGAATGCGCCAACACATAATCCGCCATCTGCCGATGCGACGGCGTCAACTTCGGTATCGCCTTGGCAATACGATCCATGGTCGTGTTGGCTGCTCGATGTTGAAGGGATTTACGCGGCATGGAAAATGTTTTGTGTGAGAAAGTGATGAAATACGCGATGAAATAATAGTTACACAAAACGTTTTAGTAAAGAAAAAAATTCTACATCGAGCAGGTCTTTCGATGTTTTGTTAGTTCATTGAAAATAAAGGAAAAAATATTTTTATGAAAGGTTTTCAATGAACCATATCGGTGCAAGTTCTTGTTTTTTTGCACGCTTGTGGTGCGGGTGGGGAAAGCGGCGGGATTTTGTTGCCGGGGTGCTTGGGGTCAAGTGTCATTTCGGTACAAGGCGCTCCGCTTTTGCGCCTCCCTTTATTCGTATCATGCTTTTTCTATAACCACCCGAAACGTAGTTTCTGCCTAACAAGCCCAGTAGACAGAAGTGGTTCGGGGAATGAAAGGATATAAACTTCGTCTGTCATCCGAACCATCTTGATCGATGGATAGTCGATCAGAGGCGTGTGGCTGCCGCGCGGCATGGAACTAGATTCCCGCCTTCGCGGGAATGACGGGGTTAAAAATAGCGCCTAGGGCGAGATATGCGCCTTATCCGCCGAATGGAAGTCTCAAAAAACGGCGACACCCGTTCCGCTTTGCCCTGCAAACCATCCCTCCATCGACTTCCTTTTTATTCCGGACAGCAGTGCGCCTTCGCGGGAATGACGACGAAATTCCCGAACGTCTAATCATGCGGAAAAACTCGGCGCGATGAGTCTCACGCTCGGAAAGTATGCTGAGTAGCGCCGTGTATCGCGAGTCAATACTGGATAAGCTGATACTGCCGCGTGTGCGCCAATGAAAAAATCGTCGAACACATTGCTTTTCGTGCCGCCTTGCCGACGATAACGAACAAAAGCCTTGCCCGCCAGAAACAATGCCGGACGCGGTAATTCGATCAGCGTCAGCCTTAACTGCTCAATGGTGTTGTCCAATGCCTCGACGGTCGAGAAGGTCAGCGACAATTCAGAGTAGATGATCGGGTTAATTGCCAGCCGGTAGACCTGCGCTTGCGCGCGCAGTTGCTTAATCGACCAATCCGCCCATTCTGGATCATTCTCCAGAACATCGACCAATACGTTGGTATCCACCAGCAGCATCAGTTTTCACCGCGCAGCAGCGCCATCAGCTCGTCAGTCCGCCATTTGACATCTGCCTTGCCGCGGACTGATTCAAAACGATCTGGCTTGGCTGGCTTACGATGGGGTAATGCGCCCGCCTTGTGAATCACAACATCGCCTTCAAGATTAACCGCGAAATCCACCAGACTGCCTGGCGCCAAATTCAATACATCCCGAATCTGCTTGGGGATGGTGACTTGCCCCTTACTGGTAAGCGTCGTCGACATGGCATAACTCCTTTTGTATTACCTCAATAGTTATTGTAATACTCCAAGATCGAAAAAAACCCAGCAGAAGCACTTTGCGCCCGCTGATTTTCCCTGTTCCCGCATGATTTTCCGCATTGACAATACTAATTATCCGAAGTAAAAATACTAATTATCAGGAAGCATAATCCTATTTATCAAAACATTGGAGCCATGACGGAAGCCGATTCCATTCTCCCTCGAAGTCTTGTGCCGCGCATTGAGGAAGCCCTGGCCGATACGCCGGCCGTCTTGCTCGTCGGGCCGCGTCAATCGGGCAAAACGACGCTGGCGCGGCGATTGGCGCGTGAGGGAATGCAATATCTCACGCTGGATGATGAACTCACGCGTACCGCAGCGTTGAACGATCCGGTCGGGCTGTTGCGGGGGCGGGATTGCCTCATCCTCGACGAGGTGCAACGCGCCTCCAATTTGCTCCTGACGCTCAAGAAAATCATTGACGAAGACCGCCGCCCTGGACGCTTTTTGCTCACCGGTTCCGCCAACATCATGACGTTGCCCACGGTGGCGGACTCGCTCGCCGGACGCATGGAAACGCTCACCCTGTTGCCGTTGTCGCAGACTGAAATGCGAGGCGGTAGCATCAACTGGCTGGACTCGGTGTTCTCCAGGGAAATTCCAAGGGTGCGTGACATCCTTGTTGGCGATGCGCTGCGCGCCGCTGTTTTGACGGGCGGCTACCCGGAAGCCGTTGCACGCGCTACTGTGCGCCGTCGACAAATCTGGGCGCGGCAGTACATGGATGCCATCCTCAAACGCGATGCGCGAGAGTTGGGAAGGATCGACAAAATCGCCGAACTGCCCAGATTTTTCCGCTTGCTGGCGGAAAGCGCCGGGCAACTTTGCAACTACTCACAACTTGGAGCTGCTGTAGGCTTGAACTACAAAACCGCAGCCCGTTATACGGCTTTTTTCGAGCAAGTATTTTTGCTCTCCCGCGTAGAGGTATGGGCGCAAAATCGCATCAGTCGCGCGATAAAAACCCCAAAAATCCAGTTCATGGATTCGGGTTTGCTCGCTGCGCAACTTGAAGTCACTCCGACCACGCTCACAACGCGCCCCGAACGTTTCGGCATGTTGCTGGAATCCTTTGTCTATGGCGAACTCCTGAAACACGCCCATACGGCAGAAGACTTCTATCGGATCATGTTTTACCGTGACCATAACCAGCACGAGGTCGATTTCGTGATCGAGGGCAAGGGCGGACAAGTCATCGGCGTCGAAGTCAAAGCGGCCGCGACGATTACGGGCCGCGACCTGACGGGGCTGAAACGCTTTGCCGAAATAGCGGGTGATTCCTTTTTAATGGGCGTCGTTTTGTACGACGGCGAACAAACCCTGCCGATGGGTGACAAACTATGGGCGGTTCCGTTATCGACATTGTGGACGTAAGCCAGCCGTTTTGACTCAAAATCGACCCAAATAGAGTCGTACTCCCGGGTTCAGCGCAGCCCAAGCACATCCTGCATGTCGAACAGACCGTTTGCCTTGCCAGCCAGAAAACGGGCCGCACGCAGAGCGCCCAGCGCGTAGGGCATGCGGCTTCCCGCCTTGTGGCTGATCTCGACACGTTCTCCGATGCCGCAGTACATGACGGTGTGATCGCCGACGATGTCGCCGCCGCGGATGGCCGAGAAGCCGATGGTCGAGGGATCGCGTTCGCCCGTCACGCCTTCGCGGCCAAAGATGGCGCATTTCTTGAGGTCGCGGCCCAGGGCTTCGGCGACGACCTCGCCCATGCGCAGCGCCGTGCCCGAGGGGGCGTCGACCTTGAGCTTGTGGTGCGCCTCGACGATTTCGATGTCGTAGCCTTGCGACAGGACGCGGGAGGCAAGATCCAGCAGCTTGAAAGTGACGTTGCAGCCGACGCTCATGTTCGGTGCGAAAACCACCGGAATTTCCCGCGCCGCATCGGCGATGGCCTGTTTGCCTTCGTCGTCAAACCCCGTCGTGCCGATCACCATCGCGACTTTGCGCCGCCGGCAGATCGCCAGATGAGCGAGCGTCCCTTTCGGTCGCGTAAAATCGATCAGGCAGTCGGCGCTGGCAATCCCGACCTCGACATCCGACGTCACCTGAAGCTCGCTTGGCAGGCTGACCAGTTCGCCGGTGCTTTTGCCGATCAAGGGGTTGTCCGGCAGGTCGATAGCCGCCGCCAGTTCAGTCGCTTCATCCTTCAGGACGGCTTCGATAAGCATCCGCCCCATCCGTCCGGTCGCTCCCACGACGGCAATTTTCAGTACACTCATATCAAAGTCCTATTTTTTCCATCATTTTTCCGAAAAATCCCGGCTCTTCTTCAATCGGAGGAGCTTCCGTTCCCTCTGGAATCGACCCCAGATCGATTTCACTCATCTTGTTCGTCGTCGGCTCGGCCGATATATCCGAGGCTTGCAAGGCGGACACGTCGCCGCTCACACGGATCAGCTTGTCATCGTCGTCAAAGAAGGTCGAGAATTGGCGCATCTCGACTTCTCCCGTGCTTCCCTTCTGCAGGCGGTAAAGGTAGTCCCAGCGCTTGGCGTGGAACATATCCATCAAAACCGGCGTGCCGAGGATAAACCGTACCTGATCCCTGGTCAGCCCTGGCCTGAGCTGCGTCACCATGTCCTGCATCAGGACGTTTCCTTGCTGAATGTCGATCTTGTACTCGCTGATGGGACGCGGTACCCAGGAGCACGCGCCGAGCACAGAGACGAGAAAAACGATGCTTGCAAATCGCCCACATTTCATGCCGTAAGCGCTCCTCGTAAAAAATATTTGCAAAATGGCATTAAACTACAGTCCCGATCAGAGTCCTGGTAATTCCGTCCATGACTGCCAACAGCGATTTATGAACGAAACGAACAACGGCGTATCATAACCGAAAGACCGCGTCCTTTTACTTCTTCACCGATATGAACGAATCCAGCGAACTCAAAAGCATCGGCCTCAAGGCAACTTTTCCGCGCGTAAAAATCCTCGAACTGTTCGACAAGGCGGATGGGAAACACCTCACGGCTGACGACGTTTACCGTCTGCTGCTCAACGACAACATGGACATCGGGCTGGCCACGGTCTATCGCGCCTTGACCCAGTTTGAGCAGGCCGGCTTGCTCGAACGCCATCATTTCGAATCGGGCAAGGCCGTGTTTGAACGTAAGGCGATGCAGCATCACGACCATCTCGTGTGTATCCGCTGCGGCCACGTGGAGGAGTTTCACGACGAGGAAATCGAGCGACGCCAGAAGCGCGTCGCCAAGGAGCGCGGCTTCACGATCCAGGCGCACGCGATGTATCTCTACGTCGAATGCCTCCGTCCGGACTGCCCGAACAAGGATAAGCAGATGCTGACGGCGGATAGCGCGCCGGAGCTTTAATCCCGCCCGTGCTTCACGCGCTCATTGCCTGATCCCGCCTTCGGGCTGATTTGCATGATTTCGGATCGGGAAAGACCGGTGATCGTCATCATGGTCGCCAACGGCAAACCTCGACGATTGTCATGAAACAATCGTGTTCTGAAAATCATCTAGCCTGCCTCCCGCCGCCGTGAGGCGGAAGGGTTGAAGTGAGTATGCAAACAAGCTTTAACCGACAGGAGGCAGAGATGAAATATAGCGGAATTGACCTGCATTCGAACAACTGTTTGGTCACGGTCACGGATGAAAAAGACCGGGTAGTCGCAGAAAAGCGGGTACCCAACGAGTTGGAGAAGATTCTCGGGTTGTTCCTGCCTTGGCGTGACGAGCTGGCAGGCATCGTCGTCGAATCGACCTACAACGGGTACTGGCTGGTGGACGGGCGGCAGGTGGCGGGCTTCCAGGTTCACCTGGCCAACACCGTCGCCATCAAGAAATACGAAGGACTCAAGCACAGCGGAGACGAAGCGGACGCGCGCTACCTTGCGCACCTGCTACGCCTGGGCATCCTGCCCACGGGAACGATCCTGCCGCCCGGGCAACGGGCCGTGCGTGATCTGGCCAGGAAGCGCCTGCAACGGGTACGCAGCCGCACCACGCACATTCTGGCGGTCGAAAACATCCTGGCCCGCCAACAAGACCAGCGGTTTGACAGCAACTCCGTCAAACGCCTGAGCGTAGAACTTGTCGATCAGATGGGATTGGCCGAGGACGTCGCCTTTGCCCTCAAAACCAATGTGGCCGTCATCACCCCCCTGAACGCACAGATAGCCCTTCTTGAAAAGCGTCTTCAAGAAAAAATCGGGAAACAAGCGGTCTATCAATTGCTCACCAGCGTACCGGGTATCGGTCATCCTGAAGGAGCAAAAGCCATTTGACGTGACACGCTGCTTCGCATGAGTTTCGACGGCGCCGGTGAGCCAGAACTCGGGACTGAATTGCAAGCCAACGGGTCTGAATTGGACACCGGATGCCGTCACCGATTGGCAGGAAAGCGGATCGCCCACAACGTGAGCCCGTTAGGGATTGGAGCCGGAACACCCGGCAACCACGGTTCTGTGATGAACCCCTTGGACACGCTGTGGCGCCAACGTTCTTCCGGGCGGCCTGGCTACCAGGGCGAGAGACGGATACCTTGTCATTCGCTTGATCCTGATGGGTGTCTGGCGCGATTCGTCGCAGCCACGATTGAAAAAACGGGCGTGATCGGTACCTGCGGAATGGAAAAGATTAGGATCAGCGGCTAACGCCGCTGTGTGAAAGTTTTACTCACTTGACACACGCAGGCTAATGGGTGTCCCTACTATTCTGCTCTATTTTCGACGAACCCGGCATCCCACGCCGTTGCCTGTCACCGTCGGCCTTGCCGCCTTCCTTGCCTCCCGCCAACGCCGCGATTCCACCACACAAGCGATAACGCAATACGAAACCGTCGCCAATCCCGAACTCACCAACACCAACTTCGGCGACAAAACGGGCTGGTCCGAAACAGGCGAAGTCATCTTTAACAACGGCGCCGCCACCCTGAACGAAACCGCCACATCTCAAACCCGCCTGAATCAAGTGTTTGTAATAGGCGAACACGACCGTTACCTCAGCTTCAAACTCATCGATCTCTACCTGGACGACGCCTTTGAAGTGGTACTGATCGACGCCAATACGGGTCTATCGCTTCTGAAGGGGCTTGATATACATATAATTACTACATGCGCTACACATACGACCCTGAAAAACGGTTACTTGCCCTCAAGGATCACGGCTGCGATCTCGAAGATGCCAAGCTGGTCATTGAGAGCGAAAACACAGTCGACTATGGTGAACAGCGATTCGTCACCGTGGGCATGTTGCGCGGGGAGGTTGTTGTTGTGATCACCAAAGAGACGGATGACGAAATCCGCTCTATATCAATGTGGAAGGCGGATCGGAATGAGCAAAAAATCTACTACAACAACCTTCGCTGACGATATGCCGATTACCCAATCGGACATTGATTCAGGCAAGCTGATCTTGCGCGAACGTGTGAATGGCAAGGTGGTTCCACCATCGAAACAGCGCGTTACCCTGTATCCTGATGTCGCACGGGTGGATCACTTCAAGCGCCTGTCCGGAGCACGCGGCTGCCAGACCTTGATCAATGACGCGCTGAAATCGTCGCTGTATCAGGCTGAACTTGAGTCGACATTGCGCAAGGTCATCCGCGAAGAGATGTCTCCGCATCACTGAATGCCTATATCGGGTTGCCGGTAGTCCCTCGATAAACCGGGTAGTAGCGGCGGGTAAACAAAATGACTCCGCCCCGCTTCGGTCACCAATCTCTATCCGACCCTGCGATCGTCCCGGTTCATATCTTGCCCCTCAAGACTTCCGCAAGCCCCGAGAGCGCATCGGCAAATCGTCTTGCCGTTTCTGGCGGCGGCAGCGGCAGCTTGAGACTGCTCACGCCGGAAGTAGGATCCCGTTCAATCCAGGGATGCGCCGGAGCGGCCGGATCGTTGGCCGTCGCCAATGCGGAAACCAGTTGAACGCCAACTTGCATCAATGTCTGCCAGGGATCGGCGTCGATGTGTGGCCGATCTTCCCGCTCGTCCAGTTCGTTTAGCGCCGCCTGTTCGTCGCTCGTATCCGCGCTCTCCGTTACGGGAGAGGTTTCCTTCGTGGTCGGCGCACCCACGGCCTCTTCGGCGGGCGTCATGGCGCCCTCTTCCCCCATATGGCCGGTGACGTTTTCAACGTCTTTCATGAAGCGACTGAGGCGCGAACCGCCCAGCGATATTTCTCCCGTGCCGCCGTCGAGGATTCCCTCCGACAGCGAACGCTTGAAGGCCAGTACCGAGAGCATGCCTTCCTCGATAGTGCCCTTGGCGATGAAATTGACGATCTGTACCGGCCTTTTCTGGCCCATGCGGTGAATCCGGGCAATGCGCTGTTCAAGCAGCGCCGGGTTCCAGGGCAGATCCATGTTCACCAGGGTCGAGGCGTGTTGCAGGTTGAGGCCGGTAGCGCCGGCATCGGTGGACAGGAATACCCGGCAATCGGGATCGACGCGAAAACGTTCCACCAGCGCCGGACGTTTTTCCGAAGGGATGCCGCCGTGGAAACTGACGTAGCCGATGCCGCGCGCTTCAAGCCGACGAATCACGATGTCATGGGTGCGCGTCCATTGGCTGAACACCACGGCCTTGGCCTCGGGCTGCCCGAACAAATCGTCGAACAGCGCCGCCAGTTCATCCGCCTTGACGCCGTGGTCACTATCCTGGTCGAGCAGATAGGTGCTGTTGCACGACATGCGCATGTTTTGCAGGGCACAGGTGAGCCGCCGCTGGTCCTTGTCCGAAAGAAATTTCATCTTCCGCCAGCGCTGGACGATTTTGGTCACGATCTCCGCGTTTTCCTGGTGGTAAACCATTTGCAACTCGGTCATCGGCACCAGCAGATTCTGGTCGGTGCGTTCCGGCAACTGCATCAGAACTTCGGATTTGCGGCGGCGGATCATGACCGGCGCCAGCGTCTGGGCAATCTTTTCCAGCCCGGTGTAGCCGGTAACGCGCCCGCTCTCGTCTTTCACCTGATGTTCGTGCAACAGCTTCCAGGTCGGCCCTAGGCGATGCTGGTCGACAAACTGGACGATGGAGATCAGTTCCTCCAGCTTGTTTTCCAGGGGCGTACCGGTCAGCACGATGGCGTAGGGGCTGTCGATGCGCTTCAGGGCGCGGGCGGCTATCGTGTTCCAGTTCTTCACCCGTTGCGCTTCATCGACAATCACCAGTTCCGGCGCCCAGGCGGCGATCAGGTCGAGATCGGGCTGGAGTTTTTCGTAGTTGGTGATCTTGCAGAAATCGTCCCGCGCATAGTCTTTCCGCCGCTGCGCGCGCCCGCCTGCAATGACGTACGAATCACGCCCGGAAAAGCGGGCGATTTCGCTTTGCCATTGGTATTTGAGTGAAGTCGGACAAATCACCAGCACTTTCGCAACGCCGAAGTGTCGAGCCAGAATCTCGGCGGCGGCAATCGCCTGGATGGTCTTGCCCAGACCCATTTCGTCGCCGATCAGCACCCTGCCCGCCCGGACAGCGAATAAAGCTCCCTCGGCCTGATAGGGATAGAGCGCCACCTTGAGCAATGTTTTCAGCAGCGGATCGTCGATGCCGTGGCAAAAAATGCCATCCAGCGCCGCCACGCGCCGGTCGGCGTCGCGCCGGCCGGCGACGAAATCGAGCGCGTCGTCGTAGGCGCGCAATTCATGGCCGCTCCTGGCCACGGCGACAGTGAAGCGCTCCAGCGCGTCGAATTTTTCCGGCGGCAATATCCAGCCGCGCGCGGCGTCGAACAGCAACCGGGCCGCGTCCAATACGTCGGGAGGACAATCCGTCCCGGCGCGGAAATGGATCGCGCGACCACCGTCGTTGCGCAGGTACAGTTCGGAGAACGGCGGATGGTAGCCACGCCTGAAAGCCGCCCCAGCGCCACGCTTTTTTTCCAGGCGGGCGAGAACGAATTCGATGTGCTTGCAGGTGCCCAGTTCGTTGGTGGCGTAATCCGGGCAAGAGCAATAATTATCGCCCGGAAGTTTGCCGCGTATCGCCACGCGATAGGCGCTTTTCGACTGTGGGTTGCTGACGCGGAACTCGGAAAAGAACGGTTCCGCGCCGATATTGTCCAGCCCGAACGCTTGTTCACGGCCAAACTGGCGACGCAATACACGCTGCCATTCGATCGGGGAAACCTCCTCAGGCGCATGAGTTCTGGACAGTTTTTGCTCTTTCGGCGGCTTGTCTGCCTTGGTGGCGCGCGATTTTGGCGGTTTCTTATTCATGCAAATTCTCTTCAACAAGGTTTTCCTACAGTGGATGGTTGCCAGAATGACGGCGTGGAGGGACATGCCGCAGGGGAGCGTCGATGGGTTGCGTAGCTTGCGTGGTGTGGGAAAAGCGAAGCGTGCCCATGCGAACTCTTCACAAATCCGGAGCCGACATACGGTTTCCCAAACCTTGGTCCGCACTTTATACGCTTTATCGAACGGAATTCCGAACATTCCTGAAAAACAAATGTAAAATCAAAAGTTACAAGCAACACAAACAGGAATGATTCGTGCTGGCCAGATGAACAATTCGTCACCGCCCGAATAAATAAATTCATGAAACGATATCTA
The DNA here is from genome assembly GCA_025997075.1 of Betaproteobacteria bacterium. GTDB lineage: Bacteria > Pseudomonadota > Gammaproteobacteria > Burkholderiales > Rhodocyclaceae > Propionivibrio. The sequence continues at coordinate 29,563 of BNUC01000010.1, forward strand.
AAATAATTTTATTGGGATGCCGTTCTTTTGAAATTTAGCTTGAAGCAACGGCAAGGAGTGAATAATGTCAATTCGGATAAAAGTCATTCTCACTATCATTCTAACCGCCATAATGATCATCGTTTTCGGTATTGGATCGGGTCTGTTTTTTGTCCGCGGCAATCTTGAAAAAACCATCGAGAACGATATGTCTGTCGTGGCGAACATTGCGGACAGGCTCGTCACCACCGAAATCAACCTGCTCAAGGCCGACGCTAACGCTGCGGCGCAGCAGCTTCTCAACTCGCCCGACGAGGATTTGCAAAGAGTTTTGCGGGAACAGGTTGAAGCCTACGCCGACTTTATGGCGCTGACGGTTTTTGACCGCAATGGCATCGTGCGGGCTTATGGCACGGCGCCGACGCCCGCCGAGTTGATCAACAGCGAGTACATGCAAAAAGCCTTCGCGGGTGAAACGGTCATTTCCACTACCAGAAACGACCCGAGCGGGAAACTTGTGTTCCATATCTGCGTGCCGATGGAAGGACATGTTCTGGTCGCCACTGTTTCAGGCATGTTTTTCAGCAAATTACTCTCCAATTTCAAGATATGGGAGACAGGCAACATCTTTATACTGGATGCGGAAGGCATCGTCATAGCCGATGAAAACATCGAATTGGTGACACAACGCTACAGTTCCATCTCAAGGGCAAAAACGGACAACCAGCTTCAGGGAGTCGCCGATACCGCCAGCCGCATGATCAAGGGGAAACCTGGGGCCGGAAGGTACAGCATGTACGGTAAAGAGCGGATATGTGTTTACACGCCGATTACAGGTTCAAAGGTCGGTTGGTCCCTGGGCGTCGTCGCTCCGCTGGAGGAAAGCTCAATTGAAAGCGTGCACAGCGGACTGTTGATCGTCGGGCTCGTGTGTCTGCTGCTCAGCGTCATAGCGGCCTATTTCGCTTCCGCCATCCTTGAACGGCCGTATAAAACCATCAGCGGATTGGTTGAAACGCTTAAAACGCGAGAAGAGCTCCTGTATACGATCAATGATTCCGCTTCGGTGCTGTTGATGGGAGAAACGGGCAATTTTGAGCGCGATATTGCAAATTGCATGGAGATGATGGCGCGGCGCGCCGGTTTGGACAGAATGCGCGTCTGGCGGAACACCAGAAAGGACGGGGAACTCTATTGCTCGCAGGTCTATGAGTGGTCGGGGGGAGCGGAACCGCAGACCGAGAAGGAGATCACGCAAGATGTTTCATATAGCGAAAATATTCCAGGGTGGGAAGAAAAGCTGTCCGCCGGGCAGTGCATCAACGGCATTGTCCGCACTTTTTCGCAGGCGGAGCAGACGCAGTTGATACCCCAGGGGATTCTTTCCATTCTGGTTATCCCTGTTTTTTTTCAGGACCGCTTTTGGGGATTTGTTTCGTTTAACGATTGTCATAAGGAACGTCTATTTACCAATGACGATGAAAATCTACTACATTCCGCGGGCCTGCTGATTGCCAATGCCATATTGCGCAACGAAATGACGCATGATCTCGTGCGGGCGCGGGAGGAAGCGATCGCCAGCGCGGAAGCGAAATCCAATTTCCTGGCCAATATGAGCCATGAAATGCGCACGCCGCTTAATGCGATCATCGGTCTCTCACAGCTCACGCTTGATTTCGGAGATCTGAACGGGAAAGAAAAGGAAAATCTGGAGAAAGTATACAATGCGGGCGTCACCTTGCTCAGTCTGATCAATGACATTCTGGACATATCGAAAATCGAATCCGGAAAGTTTGAACTCATTCCGGTCGAATACGACACGCCGAGCCTGATCAACGACACGGTTACATTGAATATCGTGCGCATCGGTTCCAAACCCATTACTTTCCACCTGAATGTCGATGAAAACATGCCGAACAGGCTTTTCGGGGACGAACTGCGCATCAAGCAGATTTTCAACAATCTATTGAGCAACGCCTTCAAATACACCAAGGAAGGCAGCGTTGAATGGAGCGTCGCCTGCGAACAGGACGGCGACGACATGTGGCTGGTTTCCAGCATCAGTGACAGCGGCATCGGCATCCGCCCGGAGGATCTGGAAAAGCTTTTCTCCGAATACAACCAGGTGGATACCAAAAGCAATCGTAAAATCGAAGGCACGGGACTTGGCCTTTCCATCTGTAAAAGCATGGTGGAGCTGATGAACGGCCAGATCTCGGTTGAGAGCGAGTATGAAAAGGGTAGCACCTTTACGGTACGCATCAGGCAGGGCAAGGCGAACAGTGTTCCAATCGGCGCGGAAGTTGCCAGGCATCTCAGAAACTTTCATTTCACGGATCATAAACGCGATCGCAGCGCCAGGCTGGTGCGCGCGCATATTCCTTACGCCAGGGTGCTGGTCGTGGATGATGTGCCGACGAATCTGGATGTCGCCAGGGGCATGATGGAGCCTTACAGGATGCAAATCGATTGCGCCTCCAGCGGCCCCGCCGCCATTGAACTGATACGCGCCGCCGAGCTTAAATACAACGCGATCTTCATGGATCACATGATGCCGGGCATGGACGGCATCGAAGCCACGCGGATTATCCGCGAGGAAATCGGGACGGAGTACGCGAAAACCGTGCCTATCATCGCCCTGACCGCCAACGCCATCATCGGCAATGAAGACATGTTCCTGCAAAAGGGCTTTCAGGCGTTTCTCTCCAAGCCCATCGACATCATGCGCATGGATTTTGTCATCAATCACTGGGTGCGCGATAAAGAGCTGGAGAAAAAACTCTCCGAGGATATTCAGAATGGCCAGCAGAACTGGCAGGATATGCGCAGCGGCAAGGAGAGGAGAAGCAGCACCGACAGGAGAAGTGGCTTTGACCGGAGAGATTACATGGGCTCCGGCAAATTAAGCGTCAATGGACTTGATGTTGGACAAGGGCTGATGCGCTTCGGCGGTGACGAAGAAATCTATCTGGATGTTTTAAAATCCTACGTGCTGAATACGCCGCCGTTGCTTGACCAGTTGCGCGAATGCTCGGAGGAAACCCTGCCGAACTACGCGATTGTCGTCCACGGGATAAAAAGCAGCAGTCGCAGCATCGGCGCGGAGCCGATCGGCGCGCGGGCCGAAGCGCTGGAGCTTGCGGCCAAAACCGGCGATCTTGCGCTGATCAAAGCGAAAAACGATGATTTCATCGAAACGTTGCAAACCTTGCTGACCAACTTGTCCGCCACGCTGCAAGAAATCGCGGGAGAAGACCGCAAGCCCCAAAAAGCGGAACCCGACGCGGATGTACTGGCCGCTTTGCTGGAAGCCTGCCAAAGCTTCGACATCGACGAGGTGGACAAGGCCATGGCGGAGCTGGAAAGCCACGAATACGAATCCCGTGGCGAGCTGGTCGAATGGTTAAGGGCACAGGTCAACGTAATGGGATTCAAACAGATTACGGAAAAGTTGTCACAGCAATAAAAAAATAGATGGGTTAAAACACCAACCTCTTTATGGAGTTTTTTATGAAAAGCATCCCCAGAAAACATGCCGAGCCAGGGCAGATCGTGGCGCAAAAAATCCTGAACAGCGATGGAGTTCTATTGGCCGAGAAGGGCACGGAGATTTCCGAAAAACTTTTACGGCTGCTGGAACAGCAAAACATCGAAACCCTCGTTATCGAAGAGCGTGAGCGAAAAAAAATCTTTCTGGTCGATGACAACATGACCAACCTGACGACCGGCAAGGCCATGCTCAACGAACAATACAAGGTCTACCCGGTGCCCTCGGCCGACATCATGTTCAACCTGCTGGAAAATATCATCCCGAACATGATCCTGCTGGACATCGACATGCCGGACATGAACGGCTACGAAGCCATCAAACGCCTGAAAAGCGAGCCGCAATGGGAGGAAATCCCGGTCATCTTCCTCACCTCCAAAACAGACGAAGGCAGCGAACTGGAAGGACTGAGTCTTGGCGCGATTGACTATGTAGCCAAACCGTTTTCCGCGCCGCTCTTACTCAAACGCATCGAGAACCACCTGATTACCGAGAGGCAGAAACAGCAGTTGAAGGAATTCAACACCAGTCTGGAAGAAATGGTGCGCCGGAAAACCGCGCAGGTGTTCAACCTGCAAAACGCCGTGCTCAGTACGGTCGCCGACCTGGTCGAATTCCGAGACGACGTGACCGGAGGACATATTTCCCGCACCCAAAAATTTCTCAAGCTCCTGCTGGACAAACTGGTCGAAGAAAAAATCTACTCCGACGAAATGTCCAACTGGGACATGGATTACCTGCTCCCCTCGGCCCAGCTCCACGATGTCGGCAAAATCGCGATCAGCGACCTGATCCTGAACAAACCCGGCAAACTCACCGATGAAGAATTCAACATCATGAAAACCCACGTCACCATCGGTGTCGCCGCCATCAAAAAGATTGAGCAGAACGCAGAAGAACACGCCTTTTTACGTCACGCCAGGCTGATTGCCGGCACGCACCACGAAAAATGGGATGGCTCGGGCTATCCGTCCGGCCTGAGCGGCAAGGACATACCGCTCGAAGGGCGGCTGATGGCGATAGCCGACGTATATGATGCCCTGATTTCGGTGCGTCCGTACAAGAAGGCGTTCAGCACCCAGGAAGCCCGGCAGATCATCGAGAAGGGCAAGGGCACCCATTTCGACCCCGTACTGGTCGATGTGTTTTCCAAGGTCGCCGACAAGTTCGCGGCCGTGGCGAGAGATTTGTAGGGCGTTCAATCTCTCTTATAAGGATGTCAAACAACGGCAGTCTTGACCAAATCGAGCCCAGGCTTTAACGTTACGAGTTTTTTCCAGCAATTTTTCTTTGTAGAGCGAAACCCATGACCATGATGACAGGTGCGGAAATTGCAATCAGGTGCCTGCAGGAAGAAAAGGTTGAATACGTTTTCGGCTATCCCGGCGGATCGGTTCTGTACCTTTATGACGAGTTGTTCAAACAGGACAAAATCAAGCATATTCTGGTGCGTCACGAGCAGGCCGCCGTGCATGCGGCTGATGCGTTTTCGCGTTCCACGCAGCGCGTCGGCGTGGCCATGGTGACCTCCGGTCCGGGAGCGACCAATGCCGTGACCGGTATTGCCACGGCCTATATGGACTCGATTCCGCTGGTCGTCATCTCCGGGCAGGTGCCGACAACCTCGATCGGTGAAGATGCCTTCCAGGAGTGCGATACCGTAGGCATCACCCGTCCCTGCGTGAAGCATAATTTTCTGGTCAAGGACGTGCGGGATCTCGCCGTGACCATCAAGAAAGCGTTTTATATCGCCAACACGGGGCGTCCGGGGCCGGTCGTGGTCGATATTCCCAAGGACGTGACGGCCGCCAAATACAAGTTCGACTATCCGGCTGAAATCAAGTTGCGTTCATACAATCCGGTGATCAAAGGTCATTCCGGCCAGATCAAAAAGGCCGTTCAACTGCTGGTGAACGCCAAGCGGCCGATGATTTACGCCGGCGGCGGCGTGATTCTGTCGAATGCTGCGGAACGCCTGACCCGCCTGACGCGATTGCTCGGTTTCCCGATCACCAATACCTTGATGGGGCTGGGCGGCTACCCTGGGACCGATCGGCAATTTCTCGGCATGCCCGGCATGCACGGCACCGTTGAGGCCAACATGGCGATGCAGAATTGCGATGTGCTGCTGGCCATCGGCGCCCGTTTCGATGACCGCGTGATCGGAGATCCGGAGGATTTTTCCACCATTGCCCGCAAGATCATTCATGTCGATATCGATCCTTCCTCGATCTCCAAGCGCGTGCGCGTCGATATACCGATCGTCGGCAACGTTCCCGATGTGCTGGAAGAAATGATCCGTCTGCTGGAGGCCGATCAGGAAAAAAAGGACATCTCCGAGTGGTGGGCGGAGATTGAAGGCTGGCGTGCCCGGCAATGCATGAAATACGCAATGAGTGACGATGTCATCATGCCGCAGTACGTGATCGAAAAGCTGTGGGAGATCACCCAAGGCGATGCGATTGTTACCTCCGACGTGGGCCAGCATCAGATGTGGGCGGCGCAGTACTACAAGTTTGACCAGCCGCGCCGCTGGCTCAATTCCGGGGGACTGGGCACCATGGGCGTGGGCCTGCCCTATGCCATCGGCGCGTCCTTCGCCCATCCGGACAGGCAGGTGGCCTGCATCACCGGCGACGGCTCGATCCAGATGTGCATTCAGGAACTCTCGACGGCCAAGCAGTTCGGTCTGCCGATCAAGATCATCAATCTCAACAATCGCTATCTGGGCATGGTGCGCCAGTGGCAGGAAATGTTCTACAGCCGCCGCTATTCGCAGACCTACATGGATTCGATTCCGGATTTCGTCAAGCTGGCCGAAGCCTACGGCCACGTCGGAATCCGCGTGGAAAAACCGGCGGATGTCGAGCCGGCCTTGAAGAAGGCCTTTATCGAGCACAAGAACGAGCTGGTTTTCCTCGATATCCGCACCGCGCGGGAAGCCAACGTTTTTCCGATGGTGGCGGCGGGCAAGGGGCTGTCTCAAATGCTCCTGGCCGCCGAGAATTTGTAATGGGGAGCGACAACACCGTGCGACACATCATTTCAATCCTGCTGGAAAACGAGGCCGGCGCGCTCTCGCGGGTGGCCGGGCTTTTTTCGGCGCGCGGGTATAATATCGAAACGCTGACGGTGGCCCCCACTGAAGACAGTTCCTTGTCCCGGTTGACCATCGTGACTTCCGGCAGCGGCGAAATCATTGAACAGATCACCAAGCAACTGAACAAGCTGATCGACGTCATCAAGGTCGTCGACCTCTCCGAATCCGCGCATATCGAACGTGAGCTGATGCTGATCAAGGTGCGCGCCTCCGGCAAGGATCGCGAAGAAATGAAACGCATGGCGGATATCTATCGGGGACGCATCATCGACGTGACAGAGGCAACTTACGTGATCGAATTGACGGGCAGCGGCTCGAAGCTCGATTCCTTCATCCAGGCCATCGATGCCGATCTCATCCTCGAAACCGTGCGTACCGGCGTCAGCGGCATCGGTCGCGGCGATCGGGTTTTGAAAGTCTGATGTTTGTTTTTTCTCATGCGAAAGGAATGACATGAAGGTTTATTATGACAAGGACGCCGACCTTTCCCTGATCAAGGGCAAGAAGGTCGCAATCATCGGTTATGGTTCCCAGGGCCATGCCCACGCGCAAAATCTCAGTGATTCGGGCGTCAAGGTGGTAGTCGGTCTGCGCAAGGGCGGGGCGTCGTGGGACAAGGTGGCGAAAGCCGGACTCAAGGTCGAGGAAGTCGCCAAGGCGGTCAAGGGCGCCGATGTCATCATGATGCTGCTGCCGGATGAAAACATTCCGGCGGTCTACTACAACGATGTCGAGCCGAATATCAAAAAGGGCGCGACCTTAGCTTTTGCGCACGGCTTCAACATCCACTACAACCAGGTTATTCCGCGCGCCGATCTGGACGTGATCATGATTGCGCCGAAGGGACCGGGGCACACGGTTCGCTCCGAATACCTGAAAGGCGGCGGGGTTCCGTCGTTGATCGCGGTTTATCAGGACAATTCCAAAAAAGCGCGCGATATCGCCCTCTCCTATGCGGCGGCCAACGGCGGCACCAAGGGCGGCGTGATTGAAACCACCTTCCGTGAAGAAACCGAAACCGACCTTTTCGGCGAACAATGCGTGCTCTGCGGTGGTCTCGTCGAACTGATCAAGACCGGATTCGAAACCCTGGTCGAAGCCGGTTATGCCCCGGAAATGGCTTACTTCGAATGCCTGCACGAAGTAAAACTGATCGTCGACCTGATCTACGAAGGCGGCATCGCCAACATGAATTATTCCGTTTCCAACAACGCCGAATTCGGCGAATACGTGACCGGACCGGAAGTCATCGGCGCACCTTCGCGCGAAGCGATGAAGAACGCCCTGAAGCGGATTCAGAATGGCGAGTACGCCAAGATGTTCATTCAGGAAGGCGGCATCCGCTATCCGTCAATGACGGCACGTCGCCGTTTGATCGCCGAGCATCAGGTGGAAAAAGTCGGCGCCCAGTTGCGCGACATGATGCCGTGGATCAAGAAAAACAAGCTGGTGGATCAGTCGAAGAACTGATGCCTGCAACAGTGAAATGAAGGACGACACTTCCCGCGGAGTATGGCGATCCATCTTCCTCCCCCCTCGTGGGGGAGGATGCCCGAAGGGCAGGAGAGGGGGGCGGCGGTTCAGCGCGAAACAGGGCTGGAACAGGCCCAATCCTCCCCCTCACCTGCCCCTGCCGGGGCACCCTCTCCCACAAGGGGAGAGGGAAAGCAAACGCTTGTTCATGCTCACACCGTATTTCTTCGGAACGATTTTCGGCTCCGGCCCGATTACTTCGCTGACTACTGACTCCCGATGCCTGACTACCCCCATCCCCTGTTTGCCAAAGAAGGCTGGCCGTTCATTGCCGGCTCGTTGTTCCTGGCCTTGCTCTCTTCCGTCGCCGGGCTTTGGTCGCTGCCTTTCTGGCTGGTTTTCTTTTTCTGCCTGCAGTTTTTTCGCGATCCTCCCCGCGACGTGGCCGGCGGGCAGAAAAGCGTGCTGGCGCCGGCCGACGGCCGGATCGTCGTGGTCGAGGAAGCGGACGATCCCTATCTGAATCGGCGGGCATTGAAGGTCAGCGTGTTCATGAACGTGTTCAACGTACATTCGAACCGTTCCCCGATCGAATGTACCGTTCGGCAGAAATGGTACACACCGGGTAGCTTTCTCAATGCCTCTCTGGACAAGGCGTCCCTGGAGAACGAACGTTGCGCGTTGCACCTGCGCACGCGTGATGATCGGGATATCACCTGTGTCCAGATCGCCGGACTGATCGCGCGGCGGATACTGAATTACGTCGAGACGGGAACTTCCCTGGTGGCGGGTCAGCGTTACGGGTTCATCCGTTTCGGTTCGCGCGTTGACCTGTACCTGCCGCTCGATGCCAGGGTGAAGGTGGTTATCGGAGAGCGGGTCTTCGCTTCGAGCAGCGTGCTTGCCGAGTTGGCTTGAAGTCCCCGGCGCTTGCGGATGTGCCGATTTCCGTTGGCACGCGTGTCCTGTAGCGGTATCGTGCCAACACTGCACGGATGGATAGCACTTGATGAATGATCGACCGGGTCTCGTCGGCCTTTTTTTTAGCCGGGTTGTCCGTCGCTTCGCTGAAGAGGATTTTGGTCAGACGAGCGCCAGCCTGGCGTTTACCAGCCTATTGTCGATTGTTCCCTTTGTCGCCGTGGTGTTGGGCGCCATGTCGGCCATGCCATCGTTTCTGCTGATGGTCGATCACCTGGAACAGGTGATCAGCAACATGCTTCCAGAGCGAAGCGCCGGGATGATCGTCAAATACATATTCGATTTTTCGCAGAAGGCGTTGAACGTCACCATCGTCGGCTTGCTTGCCCTGGTGGTGACCGCTGTTGCCTTGTTGCGCACCGTCGAACAAGCATTCAACAAGGTCTGGAAAGCCGCGACGCGGCGGTCGTGGTGGCGGCGTCTCGGACTGTATGCGGCACTGATCCTGTTGTGGCCACTGGCTATCACCTACGTCGTGGCGGCTGTTTCATTTACGGTTTCCCTTTCGTCCGGGCTGGTGATCGAGCAATTGTGGTGGCTGCAAAAACTGTTGTCCAAAGCCACCGGCGTGCTTGTTGCCGCCGTGTTTTTTGCCGGTCTTTACTTCGCTGTTCCCAATGCCAGGGTAAACTTGCTCGACGCATTGTTTGGTGGGTTCTTTGCTGCGCTAGGCTTTTTGCTGATGCAAAAGGGGTTTGAGCTTTATCTGTCGTATTTTCCCAGCGTCACCCTTGTTTATGGCGCGTTCGCCACGGTTCCGATTTTTCTGCTGTGGCTGTACCTGTCATGGGCCATGATTCTGCTCGGAGCACTTGTCGCCGTTACCTTGCCCGAGTTTCGGCACAGGAATGTAAGTACGCCTTGATTCCAATTCGCATTAGAAAATAGGGGACACCATGTTTCTTCAGTCAAACAGCATCCTATTGCCCCGACACTATTTGGGCACTATCCCGTACATTTCGACCAGGCCATTCCGCTCGTCGCATTGAATGGTGCTGATTTCGCGTATCTTGACATTGTCCCGCTCAATGACCAGCACGAGGTTCTTCGGCCCCCCCCCCCAGTACACCGGATGGAACGACCAGCACTTCGTTTGGACGAAGAGAGGAGTTCGTAGCCGGGAGGACGAGCGCGGGCCGATAACAGGTGTCATCCGCCGTTTTCTCCGGCAAGGCAATCTCCGCCGTGTAGGCATGGGATGACAGGGTCTGCAACCCGAGTTCGATGTGTTCCCGATTTTCCGACAACGCCCAGCGAATGATACATAGCTGCCATCTGTCCCCGGTTTCCGTGCGCAAGGCGGCGATATCTCCAACCGTTATCGCCCGCGTTTTTCCCGAGATGTGCATCACGGTATAACCGTCCGGGCTCTCGTTGGTGACCATCCACACGGATGTTTCGACGGCTTGCTGTTCCACCTTGTAGAGGCGGCAGAGGTTACTGAAACCGAAACACAGCTTGCAGCGATGGTTCTGGATACGCCGGGGGAAGCGGCGCTTGCCCGGACTGCCCCAGAGATGGAGTAAACGGGTCAGAACGCCGAGTCCGGCGGGCTTGGCGGCAAAGGAAGGAAGATTGATCTGCTCAGGTGGAGTACCACTTTTAAGCGCGGCCAGTTGGCTTTCGAGAAGGGCGGCCAGGCGGTAACAGGAAAAGTTGTGAACTGGCGTATCGGGCGCGGGTGGTTTTCTGCTATACGGCATGGCGGAAACATCACTTTCCGGATTGATCCAGAACATGGCCGGATTTTCCTCCGGGTCTCTCTGATTGACATCGACCTGTTTGGAGAAATATCCGAGATAGGTATCGAGAAATATAACCTCACGACCCGTAAACGACGTTGGTTGGGCGCAACCCAGCAATATCGCCGCGAAGTATTCTTCCTCCAGCGAGCACGCTGCCCCTTCAGGAATGACGTGTGTAACGCCTTGTTGGAAGGCGAGAGAATACGCATGGTGCAGTTGCTTCCAGATGCCCACTCCGGGCGAAGCGGCTGTCAGGCTGCTGATAAGCAGATGCCGGGAAAGAAGGTGCAAAGCCCGCCAGAGCGCCAGGGGAGACAGACTATCCACGGATACTGGTGGGGTATCGCCTGGGGCCACATCGTTGCTTTTCTCTGCCAAGGGAATCAGCAGTATCCCGGCCAGAATTTCCAGCGCCTCCTGCATGTTCCGGATGACCTGCCTGGGCTTGCTGGGAATGGGCAAGGGCATTGTCGAGAGCGAACGTAATCGCGCATCGACGGTTCCAATGATCAGTTTATAAAAATTGTTAAGAATCGGTGTTTTTTTTTCGAGCTGTATGTTGAGGGTTTTCAGTATGCGCAAGTGCTCAAGTACATCATCGATGCCACGGGCTTTGATCGACGGAGCCACCGAGACAACGCTATCGCGCGGGCCGGTCGGCGACACCCGGAGGTGACCACCGCTGGCGGTGCCTTCGGAATGGGAGGTGGAATCGAAGGTGGTCATGAGGAACGAGTCAAAAAAGCATGTACAAGTATATAACGTGGACGAGGATTCTGCGGATTTCCGGATGCGTCCATCCTCCGTGCCTCGACCAGCCTGCCCTCATCCGACGATCCATGCCACTTCCACGGTATCCTGACAACCCTGCTGACCTGTTTCATCGTAAAACCAACTCTGGTTGAAACCCCGCCCGTAAGAAAGGTGGGAGCCATACCCCGGCCTAAAGGCCGGGGTTTCGGCGATCGTTTTGGGAGGGGATGCAAACCCTTCTAAAACACGTTAGATCGACAGGTCTGAAGGCCTGTCGCTAATTTCTTGCTGAATATGTTTGTCATGGAGAAACATGAGCGGCGTTTGCTTTCCCTCGCCCGCTTGCGGGAGAGGGTGCCCCGGCAGGGGCGGGTGAGGGAGGGTTGGACATGTTCCAGTGTTGTTTCGTGCTGAATTGCCGCCCCCCTCATCCGGCCTTCGGCCACCTTCTCCCCGCAAGCGGGGCGAAGGGATTGACCGCAGTGCTCCGCAGGAAATATTGTCCATCATTTCAACAACATTCATCGTAAAACTAACTCCGGTTTGAAACCCCGCCCGTAAGAAAGGTGGGAGCCATACCCCGGCCTGAAGGCCTGTCGCTAATTTCTTGCTTGTCCGATTTTCCAGAAAATTTTCAGATCCATCTATTTATCGTTATGATTTCACATTCACAAACCGGGCATGTGATTCCAAAGGAGTGTAATGACCATTCTGGTAACAGGAGGCGCGGGTTTCATCGGCAGCAATTTTGTCATTGACTGGCTGGAGAGTAAGGATGAACCGGTCATCAACCTGGACAAGCTGACCTATGCCGGGAACCTGGAAAATCTCGCGGGATTGCAAGACGATCCACGTTACGCCTTCGTGCGGGGCGACATCGGCGACAGGCCGTTCATCGAGATCCTGCTGCAAAAGCATAAGCCGCGCGCGCTGATCCATTTCGCGGCGGAAAGCCATGTCGACCGCTCGATCCACGGCCCCGATGATTTCATCCAGACCAACATCGTCGGCACCTTCAACCTGCTCGAAGCGGTCCGTGCCTATTTTTCGGCGATGGATGAAGCCGGAAAATCCTCTTTCCGTTTCCTGCATGTTTCCACCGACGAAGTTTACGGCTCGCTTGAGGTCGGCGCCCCGGCTTTCTCCGAAACCCATCCTTATGAGCCCAACAGCCCGTATTCCGCGTCCAAAGCCTCTTCCGACCATCTCGTGCGCGCCTATCATCACACCTATGGCTTGCCAGTCCTGACCACGAACTGCTCGAATAATTACGGCCCTTACCAGTTTCCCGAAAAACTCATTCCGCTGATGATCGTCAACGCCCTGGCCGGCAAGAGCCTGCCCATCTACGGAGACGGCATGCAGATCCGCGACTGGCTTTATGTGAGCGATCACTGCGCGGCGATTCGCCGTGTTCTCGATGCGGGGTGCCTTGGCGAGACCTACAACATCGGCGGCTGGAACGAAAAGCCCAACCGTGAAATCGTTCATGCCATCATCGGCCTGCTCGACGAACTGCGTCCCCGGAGCGACGGAATATCCTACGGCGAACAGATCGCCACCGTCGCCGATCGTCCCGGTCATGACCGGCGCTACGCCATCGACGCCAGCAAAATTGAGCGCGAACTCGGCTGGCGCCCAGCCGAGACTTTCGTCACCGGCATTCGCAAAACCGTGCTCTGGTATCTCGAGCACCCGGAATGGGTGGGCAACGTCCAGTCCGGCGCTTACCGCGACTGGCTGGAAAAGAACTACGCGCAGAGAGATAAATGAGAGGCCAATGAGAAACCCAGCAAGAGATTAGCGACAGGCCTTCAGGCCTGTCGGTCTAACGTGTTTTGGAAGGGGTTTGCATCCCCTCCCAAAACGGTCGCCGAAACCCCGGCCTTCAGGCCGGGGTATGGCTCCCACCTTTCTTACGGGCGGGGTTTCAACCGGAGTTAGTTACGATGAATTCATGGAACGGAAGGCAAGCGGAGCAGGTCAAGTTGCATCGGCGGGTGAATTGTCATCGTCATTCCGTTAACCCTCATCCCCGACCTTTTCCCCCAAGGGGAAGGGAGGTTCCAGAAATGAGAACATTTTCCGGACCAGTGCAGACGGGAGGGGTGAAAATTTTCTTTCGCCCAGCTATTTTTACCTCGTCATTCCGACGCACGCCGGAATCCAGAAACATACACTCCCGGCGCAACGCGTCGCAATTCTTTGATTTGCAGCCATTTCGGCTGGAGAAAATGTACTGGATTCCGGCTTTCGCCGGAATGACGTGGAGAGAAAGGCCGCCGGAGGGCGTCAATGGGATGGCGCCCCGCCGGATGACGGAATATCGGATGTCATGACTCGTCCAACAGCGGGTCCAGAACAGCGAGGTCATAGCGGCGGCCCGATGGCTTGAAAGAGGCCAGGCACCAAAAATAGATGTTCCGCGTTGCCGGGCTGGCGACGGTCGGATGATAGCCCTGGGGCGCGAGCACCATGGTTCCGCTCCATACCGGATGGGTGACGATGTCGCCAAACTCGCCGCTCTTCAGATAGCTCAGATGCAGACCGAATTTTGGATAGGGCATATCGAAATAACAATAAGCCTCTTCCAGATCCTTCTCGTGCTGATGAGGCGGCCAACTTGTCCATGCGCCGGTGCCGCCCCAGGTGAGTCCGCAGATCAGGTTGGAGGCCGGAGTTTTCGGGTCCAGGGTGAACATTACTTCCCGCCGCCCGGCGCCCGAGCCGTGAATCTGGTGGATGTCGCCGATGGGCAGGCTGGTGTCATAGGCGCGGAAGAACGGCGCGCCGATGTTTTCATAAAGGGCGCCTGCAATGTAGAAGATGCAATCCTCTGTCGCTTCGAGCGTCGAGGAAACGGCGCCGGGGAGATAGAAGGAATCAAACCGATTTAAGACCTTGCCGGCGAGGGGGCCGGAAGTTAGTCTGGCTGCGCCGGAAATCAGCACCGCGTTGAGTTCCAGCCGGACGTTGCCGACTTCATGACTTTGGCCTTTCGGCAGATTGAGGCGGAACATGGAAATGGCTTTGCAATCCGCTTTCCCGGCGACAATTACTTCATGGAAACCCGGCGTATCCGGGGATTGAACTCTCCAGCCTTCCAGACGGGATTTTTCTTTTGCTTCAAGCATGTTTATCTCCAGATTTGATTCATAAAACGCTATTTCAGAAAGAAGGTGCTAAACCACGGCACAAACACGACCAGGAAGAACACCGAGGTGAATCCAATGAGGAAGGGAATTTCACCGGCGGCGATCCGACCCATTTTCAGTTTGGTCACCGAGGCGGCGGCGAAGATATTCACGGCTACCGGCGGCGTCATGGTGCCGATGACGTTGGCGATACAGACGATCATCCCGAAGTGGATAACGTTGATTTGCAGACTGCTGGCGATCGGCCACAGCACCGGAACCAGCAGCACGCAGGTGGCGATACCCTCCAGGAAGGTGCCGAAAATCAGCAGGATGACGGCGATGACAAAGCAGAACAACACCGCCGGCATATTCATGTCAATGACGGTTCTGGTGAGCGCGCGGGCGATGCCGGAGAAAGTGAAAAGCCAGGCAAAGGCCGAGGATGTCGCCAGAATGAACAGGATCATGGCGCTGCTTTTGGCGGAGTTGATGACGATGCGCGTGATGTCCCTGGGTTTGATCTCCTTATAGATAAACATGCCGACAAACAGGGAAATGATCACCGCCGTCGCCGCCGATTCCGTCGGCGTCTGATAGCCCATATAGATACCGCCGACGATGAATATCGGCAGGATGAGGGCCGGGAGTGCTTTGACGGTGGAAACGAGAAATACCTTGAGTTCCACGCGGCCTTCATCCTTGGGCCAGTTTTCCGAGTAAGACAGGAAGCTGCACAAGGCGACCAGCACGATGGTAATCAGGAGGCCCACCATCAGACCGGCGGTAAACATGTCGGCGACGGAACAGTTGGTGATGGTGCCATAAACGACCATGATGATGCTCGGCGGAATGATCGGGCCGAGACCGCCCGATACGGTGAGCAGCCCCGCCATGCGTTCTTTGGGGTAGCCCAGGCGGACGATATCCGGATAGATCATCGAGCCGATGGCGACTACCGTTGCCGGGGCCGAGCCGGAAAGCGCCGCGAAGAAAGCGCAGGCGATAACCATGGCATAGGCCATCCCGCCTCGCAGTTTGCCGACGACGCTGTTGACGAATTCCACGAGACGCCGGGAAATGCCGCCGCTCGACATGAAGTTTCCGGCCAGGACAAAGAAGGGAATCGCCATGATGGCGAAGGAATCCAGCCCGGTGAAAATGCGCTGGGCGACCACCGCCAGGGGAATATCGAGGGCGAAAACGCTCAGCATGGTGGCGACGCCCAGAGAAACGGCGACGGGAACGCCGATGATCAGAAGAATGGCGAAGGAGCCGAAAAGCAGAAGGCCAATCATGCCGTGCCTCCTTTTTCGGGCTCGCTTTTCCCCGAGAGGAAGCGAGCAATTTTCATGATGAGGGTAGTTCCCTGAACGAGGGTGATCAGGGCGAAACTGAAAGTCAGGGCGAAATAAGGGATATACATGGGAACGCCCAAGCCCGGAGAACGCGCGTTGAAGCGGATTTGCTTGTCGAGAAACTCGAAGGAGGTATAAAAGACGATCACGGCGAAGACGACGACGATGAGCTTGGCCAGAATTCCGATAATTTCACGGGAACGCGGCCCCAGTTTGTCCGTGACGGCGGTGACGGAAATTTGCGTGCCGTCGCGCAGACCGACTTCCGTTGCCAGCAGCGCCATGTAAATCATGCAATAGCGCGCCAGTTCCTCAAACCAGGAAATGCCGGCGCCGACAAGATTACGGTTGACGACCTGGGCAAAACCGGCAATCACCATAACGATGAAGGCGAAGGCAATGATGTAATCGTCGATCAATTGAACGATTCTCAATGCTTTCTTCATAAACAGTGCCTCCAATTCTCGTCATTGAAGCGCGTAGCCGTCAGGTGGATCAGGTATCAGATGTCAGGTATCAGGAATCAACCCCAAAACCCGCCGTTCGGTTTTGATTCCTGGGAGCGCGGGCGTCCCGCCCGCGCTCCCAGGTGCTTGCAGAATGACAGATGCGAATAAAATCAGCGCTTCCTTTGTAAATCAACGCCACGAAGCGGATGTTCTGCTTACTTTTTCTTGGCGTCTTCGATGGCCTTGACCCAGACCGGATTCAGATCCTTGAACAGGGGAGCGACGGCGGGCTTGACCTGCTTCAGGATGGCTTCGCGGTCAATTTCGTGGAACTGGACGCCCAGCTTTTTCAGCTCGACGACAGCATCCGAGTTGGCTTTGAGCAGCAGGTCGCGCTGGAACGCGACGCCCAGTCGCACCCCTTCGAGCACCTTGGGACGCAGGTCTTCGGGAATCTTCTGCCAGGCCTTGTCGGAGAAGAGGACGGCGATGAAGGTGTAAAGGTGGTTGGTGTAAGTGACGTTTTTGGTGAGTTCATAAAGACGCCCGGCCAACACGTTGGACACCGCGTTTTCAGCGGCGTCGATGGTGCCCTGCTGCAGGGCGGTGAAGTGCTCGGCATAGGCCATCGGGCTGGCAATCGCGCCCAGCGAGTTGAAGGCGGCGATCTGAACCGGGTTTTCCATGGTGCGGATTTTCACGCCCTTGAAATCCTCGACCTTGGTGATGGGCTTGCGGGAATAGACGTTACGGAAGCCGGATTCCAGCCAGCCGACGATATGCACGCCCTGCTCCAGACCCTTTCGCTCAACCAGCTTGCCAAGTTCGCCGTCGATGACGGTGTGGGCTTGCTCAACGCTGTCAAACAGGAAAGGCTGATCCAGGATTTTCAGTTCGGGAATAAAACCGCTCAACACCACGTTGACGCAGGTGGCGATGTCGATGGTGCCGATCTGCGCGCCTTCATACATATCGCGCTCGCCGCCGAGGGCGGAACTGCCATAAACCTCGATATTGATACGGTTATCGGTGAGGCGGGCGACTTCCGAGGCGATTTTCTTGCCGCCGGCGACGTAGTTGCTGTTCTCGGGGTCGGTGAAGCCCATCTTGAAAACAATAGGATCTGCCGCCTGGGAAATGCCGCTTGCCGCCAGAAGAACCACCGAAACGGCGCCAATCAATAACTTTTTGCTAAACATTCGTATTCTCCCTATATGGAAATAACCCTGTGATCAGGTGTCGCGTATATTCTCACAATCTAAAATGGAAAGTATACCGGTACACAATTTTCCAAGGCGGGAGCGACCTAACAAATGAGAGCCTTCTCAAATCAATCAATACTGACGGATGGAACGCTGGCGCTGGCGTTGGCGCCAGCGCTGACGCCTGGGGGAATAGACAGCGACCCCCGGTTTTTTCAAGGGTTTGCAGTCCATCCGCAGGTGCTGGCGCGTGGGTTTCTGGTGCTGGCCGATATTACATCTACACGCTATTTCAACTACACGCCGGTCGCCCAGCGCGACCCTGTGCTCTCCGGACAGGGCGACAGGCTCCGGGCAGAGTGCTTTTCGGCTTGCAACGGGGTTTACGCCCGGCTGGATCTGCTGCAATCCGGTTTCGACGGTCAAATCGGCTTTGGAACATCCAATGTGGATATCGGCATGGAACTGCGCGCGGCATTGGCCAACATCAGGCGGGAAGACAAGCTTCATGTACTTATTGGCGACGATGGCCTCAAGGCGACCCGCATCGCCAATATAAACACAAAAACCGTGGGTATAGAAAAGATAGTGCATGAAAGAGCGGTGCAAATGCCGGACAGATGGGTGCGCGCATTGGGAAATGCCGCGGAAATCCACCAGGCCATGCGGCCTGTTTTCAGCATAAAAGGAGTGCAGGCGCAGGCGTTTGTCGCTTCGCTTCCGCCGGCCACCGGAAAAACCCAGGCCGGCTGGCTGACCCCATCCCGCGCAGGAGTAAAACTCATGCCGCGCCGCGGCCCGGGCGCCGCTTATGTGTCAGGGCTTCACCGCTTGAGCGCGCTGAAACGCATCATGACCAGCCTATCCGGCATGACGTTCTACATGCGCGCTGGCGGGGAACCTGGCCCGTTCATGGTGGAGGCGGCGCTGCCTTGCGCGCGCCTCACCCTCAGCTTGACGGCGGAATCATGGCAGGGCTATTCGGGAGAAGGCGCATTGCTCGCATCGCTTGCGCGGCAAGACGTTCTCGCGGATGCCGGACTCATCGGCCAGACCCTGGGATTTGACGCCGCGATTGACGCGCTTGATATGGCGCGCCGTTTGCACAGGAGCGAGACCCAGGTTCAGGCGGCTTTGGCGCTTTTGGCTGTGTCAGGCAAACTTGGGTTCGATGCGCGCGACGGCGCCTATTTTCATCGAGAGCTGCCGGATGACCCGGACCGGGTGTTGAAAGATAATCCACGCCTGACGGCCGCGCGTAAACTCGTGGATAAGGTGGAAAGGATGGAAAGCACCGGTAATAAACAGTGGATTGTTCATTCGAGCGAAACGGATTACCGGGTTTATTTTGACCCGGCGCTGGGCGCGGCGGAAGCAAGATGTACCTGCACCTGGTATCTGAATCATCAAAACAAGCGCGGACCATGTAAGCATATCCTGGCTGTGCAATTAAAGGAGGGTCTGGAATGAATTCGAAATTACAGGATGCCGTCGCCATTTTCAGGGAGTTGGGCTGGGAGCATGTCACTCCGGAAAATGTTTTAGAGCTGCCAACAGGTTCAAAAGAGCAAAGGCAAGTGGCGCTTGACGGACTGAAAAGCGGCGAATGGGGCGAAATTACCCAAAAAAGTGAAAATTCATACGGCTGGCAAAGTCATATTGATGTGGATTCGGGAGCGCTGGCTCTGTTTGCTGTGCGTATCGGTGTCAACGCGCAAAGAGCGGCGAATATTTTGAATAACGCGAACCCCGACCTGGTTACGGAAGTCATTGCATCCCGGGGCGCAAAATATGCCGCTGATTTTATCGGCTACGCCTGCGTGTCCCGCAGGAGAGGGTTCGAACATTCTGCTTCTGCGTTTGGCAGTATCGCTGTAAGACTCGTAGACAGATTGAATCTGGATATCCCGCAGAATGCGGAATATATGAAAGACTGGTCTGTGCATGCGGCAGCCGCAATGGGCTTGAAGGCAGAGATATTTTATAAAGAAGTGAATTTGCCAGACCTGGAATTGATTGAAAAGAGATTTGTCGAGCACATTTCGGTGGGCGTGGCGGCAGGCGCGCCGGCAACCGGTCCTTTTGGGGCGGTATTTCCCGAAGGCGTGAAACGCGGATGGCTATCCGGGGAGAGAGGAATCGAGTTGGTTTTCTCGGCGCTGGATGCATCGGTTCGTCCCGGAGACCGGAAAGTCTGGCTGAATGTGCTGGATGAACTGGGAATAGCCGACAAGGAACTCTGCGCCCGCACACAGGCATTGATTCCCCTGCTGTCTTCGGGAGATGCTTTTGTAATTACGCGATTGGCGCCGGTTCTTATCGCCGGGGCCGACGACCGTTATCTGATGGAAGTGATTTTGTCCGCGCTTTCGGGCGCGACAAAAAAAGCCAGGCAGGTGGTGCTGAAAGCCACTCTTGGCCGTACGCGCCCGAAAAATGCGGAAGAGCTGAGCCCGTGGCTCGGCGTCCTGGCAGGCGATTCGGATAAGAGCATTGCCTCTCTCGCTGCGCGTCTGATTACGCAGTGGGGAATGGACACGGAATCCATGCCGGAAGAAAAACCCGAAATACAGGGGTTTTGGCAAGAGACGCCGCCGGTTTGGGAAATACCGTCCTTTGATTTGGGAGAGGTTTCTCCTGAAGCGCTCACGGAACTCGCTGCGAAGCTCGTCCAAAAATCGGTGTTCACACACGATGTGATTCTTGAGCGGTTTTTGGCGGTGACAAGCGTTTTGGCATATCAGGATCCCGATGCGCTAAGAACAAGTCTGCGCGGGCTGCGCCCAGGCTTGCATCCTTACCTGGATCACGTGATCCACTGGATCAAAAAAGAGGCGCCGCGTTATGGATTTGATACTGAAAAATATGGCGCCCAGGCTCCATTAGAGGCGAGAGATTACATCGTTGCGCTCCATCTGGGAAAGTTGCCTTGCCTCCTCTCGACACCGAGCTTTGCAGATCTCTCCATAAGCATTCCCGACCTGATTGCAAGACTTGAGACCTATAAAAAACTCAAGATAAACGCATTGGAAGCCGATTTGTTTCTGGCTTTGACAAGGCTTGATGTAAAGACAAACACTCCCCAAGCCTCCGGGTTACTGCAAGCGATAGATGTTCCTGTGGTGTTGCAATCAGGAGAGAAAATGCCGCTGACCGCAGGACAGGCGATTCTGAAATATCTGGCAGATCCAATAAAAGAGTCCTTTCTGGTGGTAGACAAATATGGACGCTGGGACATAAAAAAGATTGGCCCGGATGCGCTGGGTGATTTCCCAAAGCGGCTTAAGAATTATCAATATGAACTTTTTGCCGTCTTTCCGCTTTGGGGCGATGCGGCATTGTATGCGGTCAGATGGGATAGCGAGGTTTATCACGAGCAGGGGCTTGTTCTTCGACAGGCAGCGCGGCGAGCCACGCCTCTGCCCCCGGGCGCATCGATCAATTTTCTGGCAGCGCAGAGGTCCATGACGCCGGATGCGGCGGAAGATTCCATGCTGGCCGTAACGGAAGCGTGGGAACGAGGCCTGCTGCGTCCCGGCATCGCCGATGTTTCCCTGCTTGACTGGAGCACACGGCCGCCTTCCAATCTGGCGGCTTTGGCGGCAGCGCTGGAAGGCATCGCCAGGGACGGCATGCTGTCGCTTGTCTGGCCTGTTCTGGACACGCTCATCGAGGCATCGCTCAAAGCGCCCAGACTTCTTGCCGGCACTGCGGAAATTGCTGAACTAATCTCCATATTCTTGCCAGAAGCGCAATACGCGGTAAAAAAGGGACTTGTGGACGATATCGCCCTCCATCTGCCGGGGATTCGCTCGCTTGCGCAGCGCGGCGGCTCATCGCGGGCTGTGGAAACAGCACGGAAGATTGCGGCTGTATTGCCGCCGGCTTCAGGCAAAGCAGAAGAAAAAGCGAATAACACGGGCTCGCCGATAATGGACCCGCCGTTTGAAGAAGTATGGCCCGAGCGCAAGAAAGGAGCTGCGCCCATTGAGGACGGCGTTGCCATTACAGTCGATTGGCTGGATGTATCCGCTTCCATACGATTCTTTGTTTTTACATTGACCTTGCCAAATATAAGAGACCGTGTCTTCAAAGTAGTAAAAGGCGGGTGGTTCCATGACCTGGACAGCGAGGGACAATGCGACGCCTATGTTGCCGCACCGGGTGCATCTGATTTTGAACGCGATAGGAAAAAACGGGTTTACCTGCATTGGGATGTAGAGCAAAAAGCCATGCTTGTTTGTGAGCATCGGAATTGGCGTGAAGGAACTGACGGCCCTCTTGCCGGGAGAACTCAAGCGCCGCCTTTGTCTTCTTCTCTGCTTACCGTGATTATAGGATTGCTCGCGCAGGACGGTAGCGCTTCATATTTTGCGCCACGCTTCGTGAAACAACTCTTTGAGCGTGGAGAAATTGGCGAAGAAATTATCCGCAACGCCACACAGACTCTTCTCCGGAGTCCCGCCGTCAGCCCTGCCAAACTTGCGCGCGTACTCGAAAACGATATCAAACTGCTGCCTGCGCTCTGGCCCGTCCTTACGGAATGCGTGAAATCCGCCGGGGCGCTGCTTACCTCCGGTGAAGCCCCGCCCGTTTGGATCAATCGCATACTTGATATTGCCTTGCGCTACGTTCCCTATTTGGCAAAAGCCGCAAAACACGGATTTATCCCGCCGGAAGCCGCAAATTGGCCGGGACTCTCTGATATCGCATCTTCAAAGTCAAAATCAGTCGCAATCGCAAAAGCAAAAAAACTTTTAGCGGCGCTTGCCTGATAAAAATCGCCCGGAGGATTCAAGACGGTATCGGCATAGATAGTCTCAGACAGGATAGTGACCGCCATACTCTCGGTGGTTGAATCAAGCCTTTCAATCGCTTCGTTGAGTGCAGAGGCTGTCGTCGCTACCATGCAGCCAGCGACAGCTTTCCGATCAGCGTAGCGATGACTTCAGAGAAGGGCGGATTTCCAGCGGTGGATTCCCAGCGGCTGACAGTGCAGAACATTCTCGGTTAAAATAACCGATTTACGCGAGAGTGGCGGAATTGGTAGACGCACTGGATTTAGGTTCCAGCGCCTTACGGCGTGCGGGTTCGAGTCCCGCCTTTCGCACCACGAACTTTCGCAGTACGAAGCAAGCAATGCCCTAATAAGCAGACTTTTTTTGTTTTTCAGCCTGATTTTCGGAGACTTCAAGGAATTTTAATGGAAACCAATGCCACGACCCCCGCTGCCGAAACCGCGCCACAGCCCAGCGTCCTCGAACGTAGCCTGGATCTGTCGGTAGTCATTGCCGACCTCGAAAAAGATATTGATCAGCACCTGAGACGGAAGGGCAAGAATCTCAAGATGCCGGGTTTTCGTCCGGGCAAGGTGCCGTTCGCTGTTATCAAGCAGCATTATGGGCATGAAGCCTATATCGACGCGTTGAACGAGGCGCTGGAAAAATCCTTCCGCGAAGCCGTCAAAGCGCAAGAGCTGCACGTTGTGGGAAGTCCGAAGGTCGATGCGAAAAAAACCGAGAGCACAACACATCTTGAGTTTACCGCCGTGTTCGAGGTGTATCCGGAGATCAGGCTGGCCGACCTGAAGGATGTCGAGATCGAGCGTCCGACCCTCGAAGTTGGTGTGACCGAACTGGAGAATACCCTGGAAGTGTTGCGCAAGCAGCGTGTCCGTTATGAGCCGATCGACCGCGCGGCGGCCAGGGACGACCGTGTGACCATCGATTTCCTGGGCAAGAAGGACGGTGTGCCGTTCCAGGGCGGCGAGGCCAAGGATTTCCCGTTCGTGATCGGCGAGGGTCGGATGCTGGCGGACTTCGAGAGTGCGGTGACGGGCCTTAAAACGGGTGAATCGAAGACTTTCGAAATGACCTTCCCGGCCGACTACCATGCCAAGGATCTGGCCGGACAGACGGTTAGCTTCGAGGTCACGGTCAAAGAAGTGGGCGGGGCAATTTTGCCGGAGATCGATACTGAATTCGCCAAGTCGCTGGGTATTGCCGATGGCGATGTCGAGAAAATGCGCGCCGAAATCGAAAGCAACCTCAGGCGTGAAGTGAAAAACCGCCTGAAGAGCCGCGTCAAGAATCAGGTCATGGACGCCCTGCTCAAAGCCAACCCGATCGAGACGCCCAAGGCGCTCGTCGAGGCGGAGATCGATCAGTTGATACAAAAGGCCCGTGAGGACATGGAGCAGCGCACTGGCAAGAAGGCGAAGGATTTTCCGATGCAGCGCGAGTGGTTCGTCGAACAGGCCAAGCGCCGTGTCAACCTCGTGCTGGTGTTCTCCGAGATCGTCAAGCTCAATGAACTGCACGCCAAGCCCGAGCAGATCAAGTCGATCGTGGACGATGCCGCGCAAAGTTATGAACATCCGGAAGAAGTCGTTCGCTGGTACTACGCCCAGCCTCAGCGTCTGGCCGAAATCGAAAGCCTGGTTATCGAGGACAATGTCGTCGACTGGGTATTGTCAAACGCCAGGGTTGTTGACAAGGCGATTGCCTTCAATGAGTTGATGGACCAGCAGCGTGGCTGATCGAAGTCCTTCGGGGAAGGAGAGCGGGAATGAGTTTTGAGCGCATGGCGATGGAAGACCGTTGGGAACCGCAAAATCTGGGCATGGTGCCGATGGTCGTCGAGCAGAGCGGCCGCGGCGAACGCGCGTACGATATCTATTCACGTCTGTTGAAGGAGCGCGTGATTTTTCTCGTCGGACCGGTCAATGACGCGACAGCCAATCTGGTCGTGGCGCAGCTTCTCTTCCTTGAAGCTGAAAATCCCGACAAGGACATTCATTTTTATATCAATTCGCCGGGTGGCGTGGTGTCGGCCGGGCTGTCGATTTACGACACCATGCAGTTCATCAAACCGGATGTGTCGACCCTGTGCCTGGGGCAGGCGTGTTCGATGGGCGCCTTCCTGCTCTGCGCCGGCGCCAAGGACAAGCGTTTCGCCTTGCCCAATTCGCGCGTAATGATTCATCAGCCGGCGGGTGGATTCCAGGGGCAGGCGTCCGACATTGCCATCCATGCCAAGGAGATTCTTGCCCTGCGCGCCAAGCTCAACACAATCATGGCGCATCATACCGGTCAGCCGGTCGAGCAGATCGAACGTGACACCGATCGCGACAATTTCCTGTCAGCGGCGGAGGCGGTGGGTTACGGGCTGATCGACAAGGTTCTCCAGCGCCGCGACGCAGTCTGATCCAGGGAGCGAGGTAAGTCTACGATGGCGGAAAAAAAAGGGGGCGGCGAAAAGCTGCTGTACTGTTCATTCTGCGGTAAGAGCCAGCACGAGGTCAAGAAGCTGATTGCCGGGCCGTCGGTGTTCATCTGCGATGAGTGTATCGACCTGTGTAACGACATCGTCCGTGACGAGTTGTCCGATGAGCAGAACGGGACTGCCGCCAAGTGCGATTTGCCAACGCCTCGCGAGATTGCTGCCTTGCTCGATCAGTATGTGATCGGGCAGGATCAGGCCAAGCGCATCCTGGCCGTTGCTGTGTACAACCATTACAAGCGCCTGCGCCACCAGGTCAAGGCGAGTGACGAAGTCGAGCTGGCCAAGAGCAACATCCTGCTCATCGGACCAACCGGTTCGGGCAAGACACTGCTCGCCCAGACACTGGCGCGCATGCTCAATGTACCCTTCGTGATGGCTGACGCGACGACCTTGACCGAAGCCGGCTACGTTGGCGAGGATGTCGAGAATATCATCCAGAAGCTCCTGCAAAAATGCGATTACGATATCGAAAAGGCGCAGCAGGGCATCGTTTATATCGATGAAATCGACAAGATTTCGCGCAAATCGGACAATCCGTCGATTACCCGCGACGTATCGGGCGAAGGCGTGCAACAGGCGTTGCTCAAACTGATCGAAGGCACGATAGCGAGTGTACCGCCGCAAGGCGGGCGCAAGCATCCGAACCAGGATTTCGTACAGGTCGATACGACCAATATCCTGTTCATTTGCGGCGGGGCGTTCGACGGTTTGGAAAAAGTCATCCGTGGTCGTTCGGAAAAGGGCGGCATGGGCTTCGGCGCCGAGGTGAAAAGCAAGGATGACAAAAAGTCGATCGGCGAAATGTTGCGTACCGTGGAGCCGGAAGATCTCATCAAGTTCGGCCTGATTCCCGAGCTGATCGGCCGTCTGCCGGTCATTGCCACGCTCGAAGAACTGTCCGCGGAGGCGCTCGTCCAGATTTTGGTTGAGCCGAAGAACGCGCTGGTCAAGCAGTATCAGAAATTGTTCTCCATGGAAAATGTCGAGCTCGAAATCCGGCTCACGGCAATGGCGGCGATCGCCAAGCGTGCGCAGGAGCGCAAGACCGGCGCGCGCGGCCTGCGTTCGATCATCGAGGCGGTGCTGCTTGATACGATGTATGAACTGCCGGGGATGGAGAATGTGGTCAAAGTGGTCATCGACGAGAATGTGATTACCGGCGACACCAAACCGATTCTGATTTATGCCGATCAGCCGAAAGTATCCGGTTTCAATTGAAGCTCCAAGGAGCCTCGTTGCCGTGGTCCGCGGCTTGAAAACTGTTTTTGTGTCCCCATGTAAGCGGGGCCTTTCATCTGAAGAACCTG
>BNUC01000011.1 GCA_025997075.1 Betaproteobacteria bacterium
GACTGGCGGCAAAGTTGAGCGCCGGCACGATGTTGCGCACGCCCATGAGCATGCCGGCGATGACCAGTTCCTTGACAGCGTTGGCGTTGGCGCCCGGCGTGTTGAACACGACGATGCCCTTTTCGCTCATGGCCTTGAAAAACAAAAAAATCAACCTGAAAAAAGCATTTAACCACGGAGAGCACAGAGAAAAAACAAGAACTTGTCTTCGTGTATACCTTCACCCGTTGGGTGATCCCCAGGTAACGGCCCAATTCTCATTTTTCTCTGTGCCTCTGGGTCAGGGGTTTTTAATGCAGGGCGAAAAATTTTTCGCCCTGACCGTGTTTCGTTTCAAGCCGCCGTGGACGCCTCCACTGCCGCCGCCCTGAAACGGAAGAACAGCTTGAGCAGTTCCATGGCCACCGGCGAGGCGAAGAAAAAGGGCAGCATCAGCAGCCAGTCATCGACGGACAAGGGAATGGTGTCGAAGAAGAGATTGAGGAAAGGCACATACACGACCAGCAGCACCGCGAGGAAAGAGGCCAGCACGGCCCAGACCATCCAGCGGTTGGAAAACACACCGATGGAAAAAACGCTGTAGTTCTCGGAACGCGCGGTAAAGGCCCGCAGCAGCTCGGAGCCGCACAAAGTTACAAACGCGATGGTCTGCGCCATCATTACCTGCTCCGGATAACGCTGTAGCGCCAGATAGAAGAGCCCGAGAATGGCCAGGGCGTCGACAATGCCGACGACCGCGATGCCGACCGCCATGCTTCGGTTGATAACGTGCTCTTTAGGCGAGCGCGGCGGCTGTTTCATGATGTCCGGGTCGCCCTTTTCCAGACCCAGCGCCAGTGCCGGCACGCCGTCGCTGACCAGGTTGAGCCACAAAAGCTGTACCGGCAGCAGGGGGATGGGCATGCCGGCGAGCATGGCGCCGAAAACGATGAGGATCTCCCCGATGTTGCAGGCCAGCAGGAAGTAGACGAACTTGCGGATGTTGGAATAGATGATGCGGCCCTGTTCGATCGCGGCAACGATGCTGGCGAAATTGTCGTCGGTCAGGATCATGTCGGCGGTCTGCTTGGCCACATCGGTACCGGTAATGCCCATGGCCACGCCGATGTTGGCGCGCTTCAAGGCCGGCGCGTCGTTGACGCCGTCGCCGGTCATCGCCACGATGTGATCGCGCGACTTCAAGGCTTCGACGATCCGCACCTTGTGCTGCGGCGACACCCGGCAGCAGACATCCATATTCGGCGCAACAGCGGCCAGTTCCGCGTCGCTCATACGCTCGATTTCCGGCCCGGTGAGAACTAGTCCGCCCGGCGTCAGCAGACCGATGTCGCGGGCGATGGCCTGCGCTGTGTCCTTGTAGTCGCCGGTGACCATGATGCTCTTGAGCCCGGCCCCGCGCGCCACTTTCAGCGCCTCGATCACTTCGGGACGCGGCGGGTCGATCATCCCGAGCAGACCGATGAATACGAGGTCCCGCTCGACGGCTTCCGGCGTTAAATTTTCGGGGACAGCCGCCAGCGGACGATATGCGACGGCGAGCACGCGCAACGCGCTGGCAGCCATGTCATGGTTCTGTTCGAGAATCTTCTGGCGCATTTCCGCAGTCAGTTCGAAAGCCTGTCCGGAAAGTGAATATTGGGTGCAGAGGTCAAGCACGACATCCGGCGCGCCCTTGACGAAAGCAATGACCGATGTGGAATCCGGCAGACAGATGGTAGGCGCGCGCGCATCCCACAGCGCCGTGGTGTGCAGCGTGCTCATCCGCTTGCGGTCGGAATCGAAGGGAATCTCCTGCACGCGCGGCAAGGTTTTCCGCAATTCCGCGCCCAGATAGCCGGCCTTGGCGCTGGCCACCACCAGCGCGCCTTCTGTCGGATCGCCGATAATGCGCCACGAATCCTTGCCGGGATCTTTATCAGGGTTTTTGTCAGAATTTTTATCAGAGTTTTTGTCAAACTCCTGGCTGTTTTGCTCCAGCAGCGCGTCGTTGCAGACGAGCGATCCTTGCAACAGCAAGGAAGTGTCCGCATCTTTCCGGGGATCGAAGGAATCGTCTTCGTCACCCATAAAAAACTGTCCCGTCGGGTTGTATCCCTCGCCGGTTACGCGAAAACGCTTGCTGCCCGCCCAAGCCTGCACCACCGTCATCTGGTTCTGCGTCAGCGTTCCCGTCTTGTCCGAACACACCACCGTGGCGCAACCGAGCGTTTCGACGGCCGGCAGTTTGCGGATCAAGGCGTTGTGCCGGATCATGCGTTGCATCCCCAGGGCCAGGCAGATGGTCACGATGGCCGGCAAGCCCTCGGGCACTGCGGCAATGGCCAGGCTCACCGCCGTCATGAACAGGCTGACGATGTCTTTCTTCTCCGCCTGAAGGTAGTTCATGAAACCGTCGCTGAACGCGCTGGTGAGGTGCGTATCCCGGAACAAGCCGTAGATGAATACCAGCGCGCAAATCACCAGACAGGAGGTGCCCAGCAGCTTGCCCAGATGTTCGAGCTTCTGTTGCAGTGGGGTGCTTTCCGCCTCGAAAGACTGGAGCATCTCGGCGATCATGCCGATCTGCGTGTTCATGCCGGTTCCAGTGACGATGCCGCGCCCACGGCCGTAAGTGATCATGGTGCCCATGAAAGCCATGTTCTTACGGTCACCGAGCGGAACCTCCGCGTCAAACACCAGTGTCGCATCTTTTTCGACCGACACGGATTCTCCGGTCAGGGAGGCTTCCTCGATCTTGAGGTTGGCGGTCTCAACCAAGCGCAGATCAGCCGGCACATAATTGCCGGCTTCCAGCAGCACAATATCGCCGACGACGATGTTGCGACCGGAAATCTTCGCCACGCGCCCGCCGCGCTTGACATGGGCAATCGGCGCGGACATCTTCTTGAGCGCTTCCAGCGCCTGCTCCGCCTTGGATTCCTGCACCACGCCAACCACGCAGTTGAGCACCACGATGAACATGATGGCCATGGAATCCACCACTTCCCCGAGGGCCAGGGAAATGATCGCCGCCACGATGAGGATGATGATCAGGTAGTTGTTGAACTGATCCCAAAGTCTCGCCATGAAACCCGGACGCGGCTTTTCAGTCAATTCGTTGGGACCGGATTGCTGCAATCGCGTTTGCGCTTCCTGCGGCGTCAGTCCGTCATCCAGATACGTTTTCAGCTCACGCGCGACATCCGCGATCCGTTGTCCGTGTGCATTTTGTTTTTTCATGGATACCCCCCGTGGTCAATTAACAAGGGTTTTGTATTCAAGATACAGCAGGCCATAACTCTCTGAATACCTCTGCTATCTCAAAAACGGTTTTAAAAATTGGCGCGAGAAACGCTTTGACAGACCATTACTGATCCGGAAAGAACGATGTACCCGAGCGATCTGTCCGTGTAAACAGCATAAATCGGTCCAGTTTTTTATAGTCGCTAAACTAATGATTTTACATGGATTTTTCAGGACGATTCGGAATTCCGTTCGATAAAACGGACAAAACCAAAGTCTGCGTCCTGGAAACCGCAAGACGGGCCACGTTCGCGAAACATTTTGCCCTGTAATTAAAGAACTTAAAATGGGGACGAAATTTCAAAAATCAAGGTCTTGAAAATACAGAGAATTTCCCTAACTAGGGAACATCCGGGCGCTCATACCGTCGCTCGCAACCCAAGGAAAGGAGATTTATATGTATTACCGTACTCTGTTCCCTCGCGACCTGTTCGCGGAATTCGACCGGCTACAGCATGAAATGCGGCAATCGTTCGACCCAAATCCGAATATCCGTGGCCTGACACGCGGTTTTCCAGCGCTCAACGTCGGCGGTACATCGAAAGCGGTGGATATCTATGCGTTCGCGCCAGGCATCGACCCGGCGACGCTTGATGTGCAACTGGTCAAAGGCATGCTCACCATCGCCGGCGAACGGAAAGCCGAGCCGCTTCCCGAAAAAGCCGCGCGGCATATCGAAGAACGTTTTTCCGGACGTTTCCAGCGCGTCGTTTCCTTGCCCGACGATGTCGACCCGAACGCCATCGAGGCCAGGTACCGCGACGGCGTGTTGCACGTGAGCATCCAGCGCAAGCAGGAATCCCAAGCACGACGCATTACCATTCAGTAAGGAGGACGACACCATGAGCGAAAACACCCCTGTTGCCAAACCCGAAGAAAACAAGCACAACGAGGCTGCCCTGCTGCCGCCGACCGATGTGATCGAAGACGCCGGAGGCATCACGCTGTACGCCGATCTGCCGGGCGTGCCGAAGGACAAGCTCCATTTGCAGGTGGAAGCCGATACGCTGACCATCGAAGGGGAGGTATCCCTCGACCTGCCGGAAGGCATGGAATCGAGCCACGCGGAAGTCGGCCTGCCCGGTTATCGCCGTATGTTCACCCTGTCCCGCGAACTTGATGCTGGCAAGGTCAACGCCGAGTTCAAGCACGGCGTGCTCAAGCTGCGCATTCCCAAGCTTGAACACGCACAGCCACGGCGCATCGAAATCCAGGTGGGCTAGCGCATTTTCCTGTTTCGGCGGCGTATTGGTATCAGAAATGCCAAGGCGTGCCGCCTCAGCCAGCGTGATACCCAACAGATCATCCCGGCGAAGGCCGGAACCCGGTTTTGTTCATCAAATTCCTGGATTCCGGCCTGCACCGAATGACGAGGTAGACACGCGGCCGCCTGTGGGTTGAAGAAAACCCCGAAGGTGGTACTGTTTTGGTCATTTCACTTCCAGTAATACAGCCACAGCCATGACTCAATTTGCGTATATCGTCGATGACGACGAGGCCATCCGCGATTCGCTCGGTTGGCTGATGCAATCGCGAGGCGTCGCCTGCAAGACCTTCCCCTCCGCCGAATCGTTTCTGGAAGCGTGGGATGATACTTTCGCCGGATGTATCCTGCTGGATATCCGGATGGGAAAAATGAGCGGCAATGAACTGTTCGATCGTCTCATCGAGCGTGGATGCCAGTTGCCGGTGATTTTTCTGACCGGCCACGGAGACGTACCGCTGGCGGTGTCCACGCTGAAGAACGGAGCCTTCGATTTCGTCGAAAAACCATTCAACTCGCAATTCCCCGTGCTCTTGGCACGGGGATAGGCGCGAGGCGCGCTGAGCTACTTTATTGACAACCAGTTGGTCGATCGTGTTCTGGAAGCGATCAAGCTCGACGACGAGCGCTACCAGGCGGCCGCTTCGGAGGATTCAGCCAGGCAGCGGCTGGCGCGACTCACGACGCGGGAAAGGCAAGTCATGGAGCGGGTTCTCGCCGGCAAGCTGAACAAGGTCATCGCCGACGAACTGAATATCTGCATGCGGACCGTCGAAGTGCACCGTGCCCACCTGTTCGAGAAAATGGGCGTGAAATCGGCTGTCGAACTGGCGCAGGTGGTGACGACAGCGCCGGGAAAACCGGCAGCCTGAACAGGCGGGCAGCACGGCCAGCCCAAAGGACACGTACAGGATTCTGGCGTGGCGGCTCGCCTGCTTCGCCTTTCGGAAGAATAGCTGGCGGACCGTGACGCGACAAGTCTGACCGAACTCGGGCATTTACCGAAACCTTCGTGGCGGGCGAACCGTTGCAAGAAGTTGTGTATCTGGACAACATCGCGGAAGTTGGTCACTGGCTAACGCATGACGATCACGAGGTCGACCTCGTAATCGAGCATGGTGACGGTACCGTGGTGGCGTTCAAGATCAAGATTGGGACAGGCATCCAGCAAGCTTGTCAGACACAAAAAACAGGCAGGGTTGCTGCATAATGCTTCATCACTGAAGAGAGGAAACGAAGATGCTGAAAAGATGCTTTGAAATGAAGTTCTTGACGCCTGCTTTTCTCGGTGACGCCGAGCAGAAAGGCGTCTGGCGCACGCCGCCGATCAAGGCGCTGCTGCGGCAGTGGTGGCGGGTGGCGTATGCGGCAAGGCGTGGGTTTGATGTTGCGGCGATGCGTGAGGCTGAAGGTATCTTGTTCGGTCATGCAGATGGCAATACCGCCAACGGGCGGGCTGCTGCTCGTCGCAGTGAAATCCGCCTGCGGTTGGATAACTGGAATCAGGGCAGTTTAACCGACTGGGCGAATGCAAAACCGCAAGGGACTTCAATGCCCAAGATCAAGCATCCCGAAGTCGCAGCGCCGGTGGGTTCTGATCTTTACCTTGGCTTTGGTCCGCTGGAATACCGCCAAGGCGGTACGAAGCTGAAAAAGAACGCAGCCCTCCAGGCTGGAGAATCCGCGAAGCTGTCTCTGGCATGGCCGGATAAGGACGACGCACTCATACGTCACGCTCTGTGGCTGATGGATCGCTTCGGCACTTTGGGCGGACGCAGCCGCAATGGTTGGGGCAGTTTCACCCTGAAGCCGCAGGACGGTGAGGCGTTACAAGGCAAGTTGCCTTTGCGTGACTGGAAAGAGTGTCTGATGCTGGATTGGCCGCACGCCATCGGCAAGGATAACAACGATAACAACGCTTTGATTTGGCAAACCACGCCTTTCGACGATTGGCGGCAAGCTATGACGGCACTGGCGAAACTCAAAATTGAGTTGCGTACTCAGCGTCCTCAGTTTTCTTTCACGACAGGTAAAAATGCCCCCCGAACCGAAGGTCGTCATTGGCTCAGTTATCCCGTAACGAATCACTCAGTCGCTGCGTGGGGAAATAACCTGCGGCTCCCAAACAGTCTGCGTTTCAAGCTACGCCAGAAGCCAGACGGAAAACTTGTTGGCGTCATTTTCCATGTTCCATGCCTGCCCCCAGCACAATTTCAGCCTGAAAAAGAAAAACAAGCCATTGAGAAAGTCTGGGAGGACGTTCATCAATTCCTTGACAAACCAGAGCAATCGCTCACGCGCATCCCGGAGTAACCCATGACTGAACTATGGCAAACCAAAGTCGCTGCCCGTCTGCACGATCCGGCGGAAAAGGCGCTGGTGCTGTTACGCGATCCGGCGGGACATGAGAATGGCACCAGCCGCGCCTTGCGCCGTTTATTGGGGTTGGACGTCCAAAACGCAGACCGGATTGACCCGGACAACGATGAGGCATTGGCAGCGACCTTATTCAAGAAGGGCTTGCCCATTGGAATCTATCGTGCGGTGCAGCGCGCCGATTGGTGGGCGGCGGGTGCGGATCGCCCGCAATGGCCGATGCAGGAAATCACCGTCACTACGAAAAAAGGGGATGAAAAAACCTTTGCCGTCGCTGATTGGGCGCAAGTGCGCTGGAGTAAGAAACCGGTTCTGATTCACCCGCTTACCGGTCAGGAATCCGATCTTTTGTCATTGAGCGAAACCGAAATAGGTGACATCAAGGCACGCAGTTTCAAGCATTTCGCCAGCCTGCTGACGAGCCTGAACGCACCAAGCACTGAATCTCCGGACTGGCGCAAAATCCTGCTTACGCTCTGGCGCTTTGGTCCGGAATTGGTCGAGGAAGACGACAACGGAAAACTCGGTGCCCTGTGGCATTTGTTGCCCGCCGATACCCGCATTCCCGACCATTCGATCTGGGATCATCTCGACCTCGTTTCCGCGTTCGCGGGCGCTTTTGCCGCCGATCCGCAGGGCGAAGTCTCATTGCTGACGCTTTCCATCGGTCCGGTGCAGAGTTTCATCGCTGCCGCTCGCAGCACTTCCGATTTGTGGGCCGGTTCGCATCTGCTCTCAAGGCTCGCGTGGGAAACCATGCGTCCTGTATGCGAAACGCTGGGGCCGGATGCGATTTTGTTTCCCCGGTTGCGCGGCATTCCCCAAGTGGATTTGTGGTTGCGCGACCAGATGGATTTACCTGCCGAATTGTTCAGCAAGGAAAAATGCGAATGGATGCGTGGCGCAACCGACGCCAATCCGCTCTTTTCCGCCGCCTTGCCCAATCGCTTTGTGGCCGTTGTTCCTGCCAGCCGCGCCAAGGAAATCGCGACAGAAGTGGAAAAAGCCGTGCGCGACTGGCTGCAAGACAAGGGGCGCGAGGTCGTCGCTCGTTTGCTGGAAGCGGGCGCTTACGACATTGAGAACACCCCTACGCCTTATGAGCAAATGAAAGCCCAACTTGCCGGTTTCCCGGAAGTGCATTGGGCGGCTGTGCCGTTCTCGCTGATTCGCCCGAAAGACAAAGCGCGTCAAACCGATCTGGATTTGAGCGGACTGAAAACCGCGTTGTCGCCTTTCTTCGGTGTCGATGTGGATCAGGACAGCGGTTTTCTTGCCACTGCGGCCTGGCAAGCGCTATCCAGGGAAATCGACTGGAACGACGGCACACGTTTTTTTGCGCCCAATCCCGGCGTGCTGTATCCGGCAGTATTCGATTTGGCTGAACGCGCTTTGGCAGCGGCCAAATCCGTGCGCAGTTTTGAGCAAACTTCACAGGAAGGCTGGCGTTGCTCGCTCACTGGAGAAGCAGAATGGCTGACAACGGATCGTGAACAACTCCAGAACAGCTATCGCACACAAAAGGATACCCTTTGGGCAAAAATCGCCACAAAAAAACCCGCTTGGGCGAAAAAGGGCGAACATCTTTCCGCATTGCCTGCCATCAAACGCCTGTGGCCGACCTTGTTTGCCGAAGAAGTCGGCAAAGCGCTCGCCGAACGGGATGACGGCACGGCACAACCCATCGGACGCTTCGTGGTTTCCACTCACACCATGGCGCTGGCGCATCAACTCGACCAATGGCTGGAACATGGCGGTATCACGGCAGAAGGCACGGCGCAAGCGCTGACCGAAACTGAATCTGTGGCGCTGCCGCGCAAGCTGACGCGCAAATACGCCCAGTCCCCAAAGTCTCTTTCCGACGCCAAGCGCCTGCCGGGATTGCTGGAAGCCGCGCGCGACGCGGAAAAAGACAACGCATGGGAGACAGCGCAAAAACAGGTCAAGCAAACGTTGAACGTCAAAACCCTGGAAACCTATTACGCCCTCATCATGATGGATGGCGACCGCATGGGCGCGATTCTTTCCGGTGATGAAAGCAACCAGATCAGTTATCTGGAAAGCTTCCACCCGCAAGTAAAAACCGGTTTCGCGCAAAAAGCGCAGCAACAGCCGCTCATCAAGAAATACGGAGACCAAAAACGTCCGGTATCCCCCAACCGTCATCTGGCGATTTCCGGGGCGCTCAACGATTTTTCGCAAACCGTCGTGCGCCATGTGGTGGAATGCGAGCACCTCGGTCGCGTCATCTATTCGGGTGGCGATGATGTGCTCGCCATGCTGCCGGTGGCTGATCTATTGCCCGCGATGCAGCGTTTGCGGGAAAGTTACAGTGGTGCGGGAGCCAAAGACATTGATCGCAGCCGGATTGGTAAACGTGATTTGCTCGTCTGCAAAAACGGTTTCGCTGCACTCAATGGTCGCCTCATGCGCATGATGGGCGAAAACGCTACCGCCAGTTGCGGCGCAGTCATTGCTCACCATCAGGCTCCGCTCTCCGCCGTGATGCGCGAACTACGCCGCGCCGAAAAACGCGCCAAGGAAGAGGGCGGACGCGACGCTTTTTCCATTACCGTCATCAAGCGATCAGGCGGCGCGCTTTATCTGACCGACAAATGGGGCGAAGCGCTCGACGTGTTGGACAAACTCATCGTGTTTTTGCGCGACGACGATGTTTCTCGCCGCGCGGTCTACCACACGCTGGAGTGGTTGAAAGACCTGCCAGAGCCGGAAAATTCGCCCGATCTGCTCGAAAGCATGTTGGCCTATCAGTTGAATCGTCAGTCTGGCGGCAAAGGTCAGATGCTGAATGCGGAAGGCTTGGCGCATCGACTCGTGGAACTGGCTAAAAAGCAATCCAAAGCCTGGCTGGAAAACTTCCTCACCGTAGGCGAATTTCTCGCCCGCGAAACCCGTAGCGGAGACCGTTCATGACCACGACCTTGTTCCTGGAGCCGTTGGACGTGCTCTTTTTGCGCGGCAACAAGCTCTTCGGTGACCCCGGCAGTTATGGCGATGCACAGATGCCGCCCAGTCCGTCGGTTGCCGCCGGCGCCATCCGCAGCCGGATATTGGCTGACGACCGTATTGATCTGGCCGCCTTTGAACGCGGAGAAATCCGGCATCCCGTTCTGGGTACGCCGCAACAGCCGGGGGAATTTGCCCTGACCGCTTTTCATCTGGCACGTCGCAATAAAAATGGCGCGATAGAGCCGCTTTTTGCGCCGCCCGCCGATCTTGTCCTGACGATCAATGAACAGACCGATGCGCCGCAGGTGCAGGCGCTTCATCCTGGCGTTATCACGCACGGCATTCAAAGCAGCTACCCGCTTGCACAGTTGCCCGTTCTGGCGCAGGAAAAGCGCAGCAAACCCGCCTCTGGATACTGGCTGACCCTCGCTGGTTGGCAGACCGTGTTACGCGGAGAATTGCCTGCTAACACGCAACACTGGCTGCATGTCTCCAAACTCTGGCGCACAGATGAGCGTGTCGGTATCGGCATGGATGCCGCAACCGGTAGTGTTGCCGAAGGTCGGTTGTTCACCACGCAGGCGATTGCGCTCGAATCGGACATCGAATCGGACATCGGTTTTCTGGTGGCGGTCAGTGGCGCTGAACCGCCTCAAAACGGCTTCCTGCGCTTTGGTGGCGATGGTCGCGCCGTTGCCATCCGTCTGGCGGATGTTCGTCTGCCCGAACCAGATTACGCCAGGCTGGCTGCCGCCCGCCGTTGCCGAATCATCCTTACCACCCCCGGCATCTTCCCGCAAGGCTGGCTCCCTACAGGCGCGTCGCCCGTTGAAGGCGGAACAGCGGATTTTGTGCTCCACGGCGTGCGCGGCAAAATCAAGGCGGCAGCGGTTTCCCGCTTCGAGACAGTTTCCGGCTGGGATCTGGCAAACCGGCAACCCAAGCCTGCCGAGCGCGCCGTGCCGACGGGTTCGGTCTACTGGCTTGATGAACTGGATGCCACAGAATCCGATTTACGCAAGCTTGCCGAAGCGGGCTTATGGCACACAGCAGGCGATAATCCCGGAAGACGCGCCGAAGGCTTCAACCGTTGTACGCTCGCAGCATGGCATGACGAAGGAGGAAACTGAGCATGTACAGATATAGCACCGAACTCATCATGAACGGACATCAACTGATGCTTGAACTGCCAGAATTCCCGGCTGGACAGCACAGGGTGAGAGTCGTTGTTACGGAGGAAGACGCGCTTCCAGCGCCAGTGGAAACACAACCGGATTTGTATCGGTATAGCGACGACAAAATCAAGGCTATCGTTGCGGCTGCCCGTGCGAACAGACCTTCCGATGAAGCGCCGTTGAGTGACGACTTTTTCGCATGGTATGACCGACAACCTCTTGGCCCACACAGTGAGGAAGAAATTGCCGCATGGATTCGTGAAGAACGGGATGCCTGGGGGGACGACTGATGCGTGCGTATCTGGATAGTTGCATGTGTATGTATTTCATTGTTTCGCATCTTTAATAAGGACACATCATGTTTGAAAAACACGCCGCACTCTTCCTCTACACCGTCAGCCCCGTGCACATGGGTGCAGGTCAAGCGGTAGGTGTCATCGACAACCCCATCCAGCGCGAACGTCACACCAACTACCCCAGCTTTGCCGGTTCCGGCATCAAAGGTGCGGTGCGGCATAGCTTCGAGGCGCTGTTTAACGGCGCAAACGCCAGCATCGACCAGCTTTTTGGCCCCGATGCGGAAAGTTCATCACTCCATGCTGGCGCAGTCAGTTTTGGTGATGCCCAACTCATTGCCCTGCCGATCCGCAGCTTGAGAGGCGGCTATGTGTATGCAGCCAGCCCGCAATCCCTGCAACGTGCCGGACGACTGTTAAAGCTGATGGGTCTCAAGGCGGAATGGCCGAGCTTGCCGGAAGTGAAAGAAGGGCAATGCCTGATCGTCAATCCTGATCTTTTGAGCGGAGAAAAGTTGCATCTGGAAGCCTTTGAATACACTGCCATTCCTCTTGCACAAGCCGCGCCGCTCAAGAATCTTGCTGAGAACCTGAGCCAACGTGCTTTGCCTTCAGGGGATGCTTACCAGTTTTTCCGCGCAAAACTGGCAAATGACCTTGTTCTCCTCTCCGACACCGATTTTGCCTATTTTGCAGAAAACGCCATGCTGGTCGAAACCCATGTGCGGATTGATCCGAATACTGGCACGGCCAAGGACGGCGGTCTGTTCTACACCGAAAACCTGCCGCCGGAATCGCTCCTCGTTGCCCCCATACTTGCCAGTAAAACCCGTACAGGCAAAGGAGGCGGGCTTGAAGCTGAAGCCGTCATGTCCCAACTGCGGGGCGCGCTGGATGGCAAGCTGCTGCAAATTGGTGGTGACGCGACCACCGGGCGTGGTCTGGTGGTTGCCAAAGTGGAAGGAGTCTGAACATGGCGCAAACACTGGAACAAAAACGCGCACAACATGCGTGGAATAAAGCGCAAGAAGGCGTTGCGCGTCACGGCAAGGAGTACGTCAACGACGCCAAAGGCTTGCCCGCGCTCATCATGAACAGCGGTCTGATGCAGGTGATGGCTTTTTTGCATGAAAAAGGTGGGCAGCATGAAGTTTTGGCGACACACTTGCGCGATTGGCTTCATCAACAAAAGAACACCCCCACGGATTTCGACGGGTTTATGAAAACTTTGCTGACCCTGCCAGCACGAGACTTTCAAGCCATTACCACCGAAGCCTTCGCCTGGTTGAAATGGTTGCGCCAGATCGCCCCTGCGCTTGCCAAGGAGTAAGAATCATGTCGATTGCCGCCATTCCTCAATATCTGGGCACGAATTTTCACACGACCTCACCGGGACTGCGCTTTGGCATGTATTTGCCAATTTGGCAGAGTGACTGGCGCAAGGAGAAAAACACAGCATCTTTGCTCAAGGAAAAAATTTGTCCGTTGAATGACATCGACAAAAAAACGCTCACTGCCCTGTCCGACCGTCAAACTGCTCTGGTACAAACCATAGCCCCGGATACCTTGCTCATCATGGATGCTCAATCCATCGCTCCGTTTTCTACGGGGTTAGGCAATGAACACCCGCTGGAAAACGGTTTTGCCTTCCTCAATCCCTATGGCTTGCCCTATCTACCCGGCAGTGGCGTCAAAGGTGTACTACGGCAAGCCGCAAGGGAACTGGCAAAAGGCGAGTGGGGCGACACTCATGGCTGGACGGAAATCGCCATTTCCGCTCTTTTCGGCCATCAGGCTGATGAGACAGAACTGGTACGCGGCGCTTTGAGTTTCTGGGATGTCATCCCGCAACTCAAAGGCGACACGCTCGCGGTCGACATCATGACACCGCACCAGAGTCACTACTATCAGAAAGGCGAAACTCCGCACGAATCCGGGCAACCCACGCCGATCAGTTTTCTGACCGTTCCGCCCAAGTCGGATTTTGTCTTTTACGTGCAATGTGATGTTTCCCACCTGCAACGCCTCGCTCCAGAATTGACTGCAAACGAACGCTGGCGCGACCTCATGAGCGTTGCTTTCCAGCACGCCTTTGACTGGTTAGGCTTTGGCGCAAAAACCAGTGTTGGATATGGCGCGATGCAGCAAGACGAGAAAGCCGCCCAGGAACGTAAAGAAGCAATCCAAAAACAGGCCGAAGCAGAACAAAACCGCGTAAAAGCCGAACAGGAAGCGGCGCGTATTGCGGCTCTGGAACCTTGGGAACAAACCCGCGCACAGGTTCTTGCCAACAAACCCAAGGATCAAAAAGAGGAAATCGCGTTCCTGAGGGCACTGGAGGCGGGACGCTGGCCGGACAAGGACGACGCACGCCATATTGCGGAAGAGATTGCGCGCCGGCTTAAGGATACCGGTCAGTGGCGCGAAAAATCCGACAAGAAAAAACCGGAGAAAGACCAGCCCTACCAAAATACCTTGCTGGTCAGGAAATATCTTTGAGCCAGAACTGCCTTTCCGACACAACGTGCCGTAATTTTTTGATGTGTAGCCATTCTGGCTGAAGAAAACGCACCTAGATTCCCGCCTTCACGCGCCTTCGCGGGAATGACGATGAATTTGTATCGATTGGACTCGAAGATGCTAAATAAACCCACCCGGCACAATCCACACATCCTCTTCAAGCGGTAGCGGCTCTTTCGCCAGACAGACTACCGCCCCTTGTCCCCGCGCCTTGCCGGGGATATTGGCGATGCAGCGAAAGGCCTTGACCATGGATTTTGTCGGGTCGCTCGTGGTTTTTATTTCAACTGGATAGAGCGTGCCGCCCTCATCGATGAGCAGATCAATTTCATTTCGCTCCTTGTCGCGGTAATAATAAAGCGGGGGTTTGACAATGCCGTCGTTGTAGTAAGTCTTGAGGATTTCGGCGAAGACGAAACTCTCGAAAATGTGTCCCCACATGGCGCCATTGGCCAGTTGTTCCGGCGTGTTCCAACCGAGCAGCCAACACGCCAGCCCGGTATCCAGAAAATAGAGTTTCGGCGTTTTGACCAGCCGCTTGTTGACGTTGTTGTAATAGGGCTCCAGCAGATAGACCAGACCGCTCGACTCCAGCACGGACAGCCAGGCTTTGACGGTCATTACGTCCTTGCCGCAGACTTCGGCGATGGTGGTGAAGTTGAGCATTTCGCCCGACAATGCGGCAGTTATTTTGATGAACTTGATGAACGCCGATTCATCCCGAATATTCAGCACATCCTTGATGTCTTTTTCAATATAGGTTTGAAAGTAAGAGCCGTAAAAGTCCATCCAGTCCTTGAGGTCGCTTTCTGTCTCATGGAGTTCGGGAAAGAAACCCTTGTGAATCCGCGTAACGATTTGCTCATAGTCAGAACGTGCACCCGCGCTGGTCATTTTCTCAATGTGCGCGGAAGTCGGCAAAAATGGGGCGTGATTCGTTATTTGATCAAGCTCCCGCACGGACAGACCGAGCATTTTGATGACGCCCGCCCGACCCGCAAGGCTGTCGCTGACGTTTTTCATCAATTTCAGACTTTGCGAACCGGTCAGGTAAAACTGAGCTTTTGCTTTGTCTTCGTCGACAATATCCTTTATATAATCAAACAACTCAGCCGCTTTCTGGATCTCGTCGACCACGACAGGCGGCTTATGCGACTGAAAAAACAGGGAAGGGTTGTCTTTTGCGCTTTGCCGAACCAGCGGACTGTTCAACGAAACATAACGGATGCCGTTGTACATCTCCTTGAGCATGGTTGACTTGCCCACCTGGCGCGCGCCGGTGAGAACCAGAACAGGCTTGCGCCTGGCAATCCGGGCGACGACCGGCTCGATGTGACGGTGGTAATACATGAGTGAACTGAATGCCCCTGTCGACTATTTTAGAGTACGACTCTATTTTTGGCGATTTTGAGTAATAAAACAAGCGCAAACCACTATAGCCAACCGTTATCTGGTCAAGTCGGGTGTTATGTCCCCACCGCATACAGCGGCACATTGGTCATCCAGGATTCTTCGTGGTAATCGGAGAGTGATGCACGCAGCGCTGTGCGTGGGCTGAATTTTTCGCAAAAAAACTTGAAACTCTTGGACTTCAGGTTCTCACCCGCCTTGACCTCAATGGGAACGATTTCTTCACCCCGTTGAACCACGAAGTCGACCTCCGCCGTGCTGCGGTCGTTGGTCCAATAGCCGATGACATTATCGCTTCTCAAACGCAGTTGCTGCATGACGTATTGTTCGGTGAGCGCGCCCTTGAATTCCGTAAACATCGCATCCCCGGCGATCAGGGTTTGCAAGGGCAGGCGCGAGAGCGCCGCGAGCAGCCCCACATCATTCAGGAAAAGTTTGAAGGCGCTGGCGTCCTGGTAGGCGATAAGGGGCATGGCAGGCTGGGTAACGCGGGAGCATTTCAGAAGGAGTCCGCAATCGACGAGCCACTGAATGGCCAGCTCAAAATCCTTGGCGCGCGCGCCCTGGCGCATGACGCCATAGGTGAATTTCTTGTTTTCGCGCGCCATTTGCGCAGGGATGCTCTGCCAGACCATGCGGATGCGCGGCACGATGTCCCGTGGCGCATGTTTGGAAAAATCCGCCTCGTAAGCATCCAGAATACGAAGCTGAATGTGACGCGCCTGCGCAGCGTCGCGGGTTTCGGCGAAAACGGCTACCGCTTCCGGCATTCCACCCACAAAATAATAAGTACGCAAATGCTCAAGCAGTTTGTCCCGGAAAATCCCCAGCAACTTCCAGTCTCGCACCGAAAGCGCGTCCGCCAGAGCCTCATCACCCAGGGCGCGTAGAAATTCGTTGAAAGAAAGTGGGCGCAGATCCATGAAATCCACCTTACCCACCGGGAAGGAAATCCCACTGTGTAAACCCATGCCAAGGAGCGACCCGGCCGCCACGATGTGCTGCTCCGGCGCTTTTTCGTACAGGTATTTCAGCGCCGTAAGGCCGCGTTCGGCGCTCTGAATTTCATCGAAAATGATGAGCGTCTCACCGGGCACGATATCAATACCGCCATGAATGCGCAGTGCTGCGAGAATGCGCGCCAGATCAAAATTCGCTGTGAAGAGCGTTTGCAACGCGGGCGTGTCTTCAAAATTGACATAAAG
Organism: Betaproteobacteria bacterium; assembly: GCA_025997075.1. GTDB lineage: Bacteria > Pseudomonadota > Gammaproteobacteria > Burkholderiales > Rhodocyclaceae > Propionivibrio. Next base: position 16,499 of record BNUC01000011.1, read on the forward strand.
GCAATCCCGGTAGCTCGTCTTTCCCCACTCGCACAGCAGCCATGTTTTGCCAACTTGCCTCGCGTCACGAAGAATCAATGGTTTACGGAATTTACTTGCCTTCCAGCCAGTTCTTTTTCATGGTACATAAAGCAATTCCATACCATTCTATCGAGAATATAATGTATATCAATGCACTTTTTTCATAGTAAAAAGTGTAGTAATTAACATTTTATTCAGCCTTTGCTTTGCCGAGCGCAAGCTTGCCATCTCACACTTCGCCCTGTTTCCGGGGTGTAATACGCAGAAATATTCAACAACAAGCAAACCTCATGACTATCTGGTTTATTTCCCGTCACCCCGGCGCACTGGATTGGGCTAAAGCTCAGGGACTTGCCATAGACCGGCATTGTCCGCACCTGAGCGACGAAAACCTGCAAAAAGATATTGCGGCGGGCGACACCGTCATCGGCAGTCTGCCCGTGCACCTGGCTGCCATCGTTTGCCAACGTGGTGCGGCCTATTACAATCTCTCGCTTGATCTTCCTGCCCATCTGCGCGGCAAAGAATTGAGCGCGGAAGAACTTATCGCCTGCAATGCCCGTCTTGAACCTTATCTTGTCACAAGGATTATCAACCCATGACTACACTGATCAGTTTTCTTGGCAAAGGCAAAGAATCAGGGAGAAATTACAAAACTGCCTCTTACCGTTTTGACGACCAGATACGCACGGTTCCCTTCTTCGGCATGGCGCTGACCGAATATCTGAAGCCGAATCGGCTGATTCTTGTGGGCACTTCCGGGAGCATGTGGGACGTGTTTTTTGAACGTGAAGATACCGGAGATGAATTACTCCAACTCATTGATGCCGTAAGCAACAATGCTGTCGATAACGATATGCTTTCTGAGCACGCGAAACGCTTATCGCAAAAACTTGAAATCAAGGTTGAATGCTTACTTATCGACTATGCCCGTGATACGACGGGTCAAGCCGCGCTGCTCGGAAAGTTGTCAGAGCGCCTGAATGCAGGAGAACGGATTGCGCTCGATATTACCCATTCCTTTCGGCACCTACCCATGCTCGCCCTGGTGGCCGCGCGGTTTCTTACTCGCGTCAAAAAAATAGAAGTTGAAGACATCTATTACGGCGCGCTGGAAATGACGGAAAACGATGAAACGCCCGTTATTTCATTGAAGGGCTTGTTGAATATGCTGGACTGGGTAGATGCGTTGGTAAGCTACGACAAAGATGGAGATTACGGTGTCTTTTCTTCGCTACTAAAGGCCGATGGCATGAATCCAGATCGCGCCAACGCTTTGACAATGGCCGCGTTTCAGGAACGAGCCAACCATGTAGAAGGAGCGCGTCAAAACCTGTCCCCACTGCTTGAGGCTATCGCCAGTCACCAAGGCGCGTTTGGACGGCTGTTCAAAGCCGAACTTGAAGAACGCTTTCAATGGGTTCGCAAGCAGGAGCGTAGCCAGCGTGAATTGGAATTAGCCAAAGTTTATTTAAGCCGAAAGGATTATTTGCGCTGCGCCATTTTTCTTCTGGAAGGCTTGATTACACGCGAAGTATATAAGCGTAAAGGGGATCATAACAATCATGAGCAACGAGACGACGCGCGTAAAGACTTGGGAAATGAAAACGAGGAGTTCAAAAAATTGGATTGGTTGCGTAATACGTTGGCGCACGGCAGCCGCTCCATATCTCCTGAAATTAAACGAATTGTCAAATCTGAAACCGCTTTGCGCGACTTTCTATTGCAGTGCCAGCGCCTCGCCGATTCACAGGAGAACGCATGACGCTCATCCTCCCCCTCGCCCGCTACCGCTTCCAATTCACGGTAACGCATCCCATCCGACTGCCCGACTGGTCAGGCTCGTTGCTACGTGGCGCGTTCGGGCGCGCCTTGCGGCAGCTTTCCTGCATGACGCGGCAAAAAGACTGCGCGGCCTGCCCCTTGTACCGAACCTGTCCTTACCCGGCGCTTTTTGCCCCGCCCGCCATTGAGCACGAGATTCAGCGCTTCAGCCAAGCACCCGCGCCCTATCTCATCGAACCCGACCAGTGGGGCGCGCGCCTTTTGCAAGTCGGGGATACCCTGCAATTCAACATGGTGCTCACGGGCCGGGCATTGCGGGAACTGCCGCTCATCGTCGAAACCTGGAAACGGGCGGCCGCGCGCGGTTTGGGACCGGCACAGGGCGGGCAAGTCGGCACGGCGGAACTTCGAGCCATCGATTACCTTCCCCCACAAGGAGAAGCCATCCCCATTTATCGCCCGGAAAGCCCTCACCTGGCGGATGCGCCTTTGCAAATTCCCGCCTGTCCGCCCGTTTCGCGGCTCAACAAAATCACCCTGCGTTTTACGAGTCCCCTGCGCCTGCAAGACAACGGGCACGCCCTCACGTCGGCCAAACTCACGCCAGGCCCCCTGCTCATGGCCGCCGTTCGCCGCGTGGCGCTGGTCAGCCAACTCCACGGCAATGGCGTTCCTCAATGGAATTTCAAGGCGCTGGCCCAACAAGCCGCTCTCATTGCAGAAGGCGAAAAAGACCTGCAATGGCGCGACTGGACACGCCATTCATCCCGTCAAAAATCGACCATGCAACTCGGCGGCGTGACAGGACACTGGCAACTCACGGGGGAACTGAACGCATTTTTCCCGGCGCTGCATCTGGGAACATGGCTGCACCTGGGCAAGGAAACGGTTTTCGGACTCGGACGCTATGAACTGGAATACGATACCGTCTGAGCATCATCCAGCGTTCTTACTACGTCATTCCCGCCTTCGCTGGAATGACGGTGAAATTATTTTGTAACTGATAAAAGGAACTCATCATGCGTCAGATTCTCCTCTCCATCGTGGGCAACACCCCGCAAGTCATCACCGAAACGCTCTGGGCCATTGCGCAGAAAGGAGACCCCTGGCCGGAGCAGATTCATGTGATTACAACCACCGTGGGCGCGAAGAATGTACGGAAACACGTGTTGGAGGCGGGCGTTATCGCCCGCCTGAGCGAAGAGGTTTGCCGCCACTGTCCGGCGTTTTCGGAAGCGGACATCTGGATTGTTCCAGACGCGCAGGGCAAGGAAGTCGCCGATGCCCGCACCGTGGACGACCATGAAGCGCTCGCCAATTTCATCATGACCCGCGTGCGCGATTTAACCGCCGATATTGATACAGCGGTGCACGCCTCGTTGGCAGGCGGACGCAAGACCATGACCTTTTATCTGGGCTACGCCATGAGTCTGTTCGGGCGCAGGCAGGACAGCCTGAGCCATGTACTGGTCAGTTCCGAATTTGAAAATCAGCCCGGATTCTTTTATCCGACCCACCAGGGCAGGTTGCTGGAAACACGCGACAATCAACAGTTAGACCCCACCGAGGCAATAGTGGAACTTGCCGACATTCCCTTCATCCGCCATCGCCACAACTTGCCGCCAGTGTTCGCAAAGCATGGAGGTGAGCCACTGAATTTTCGCGAACTGGTGAATCTCATCAACCTGGGGAACGCGCCGGAACGTATCCGCCTGGAAATCGACGTACCCCGGCGCGTCGTGCGCGTGCGTGACCCCGAAGGCGGGCTAAAGGTTGAAATTCAGCCGGGACTGCTGGAATTCGCCTTTTATCTGAAGCTTGCCCGCGCCACGCTGGAAAATGACATCAGCTTTACGCGCCCCACCGGCAAGAAGGCCAATAGCGCGCTGGCGCTCAAGCTTTGCAACGAACTGCTGGCGCTTTTTGGTAAACCAGAGAGTGACTCGCCGGAAACGGCGCTGACGGAGCTGGAGTCCGCCAATGACGAACAGTCGCAAACGCAGTTGCGGCTTACCACCATCGAATCCCTGAAAGACAACAATGGCATCGTAAGAGCATGGTTCGACCAGCGACGCAACACCCTGAAGGAAAAATTCACCAGGCAGTTGCCCGATGTGCTGGCGCAAGCCGTTTTGCCGAAAATCATTTGGGATGCCAGCGGTCAACGCTTGAGCGCTGGCCAGAAACCACCCGAAGGCGCTTACGGCATCGACTTGCCGATCGAACAGATTCGCATCTTGAATGGGGAAAAGTGAAAGAAACCGGACATGACTAAATTTACCCCGTCATTCTTTGTCCGGAATAAAAAGGAAGTAGATGGAGGATGTTGCCGTTTTTTGAGACTTCCATTCGGCGGATAAGGCGCAGATCTCGCCCTATGCGCTATTTTTAACCCCGTCATTCCCGCGAAGGCGGGAATCCAGTTCGTTTTCCAGCCAGAATGGCTGCCAATCAAAAAATGGCGGCGCGTTGCGCCGAAAGTACGCTTTCTGGATTCCCGCCTTCGCGGGAATGACGGGGATGGGAAGCGCATGTGAAATATCCCGGACAGCAGTGCGCGAAGGCGGGAATGACGATGACTCAAAAATTCGCTAATGTCCTCATAGGCCGCATTCCGCCGACAAGCTTGTGAACCATCCTGTACCGCCATGCCGGCATTATGCTTCCTCCATGCGCACCCAATATCTCGTCGCCTATGATGTCAGTAACTCACGCCGTCGGTACAAAGTCTGCCGTTACCTGACCGGTTTTAAAGTCGGCGGGCAAAAATCCGTATTTGAAATCTGGGTCACGCCCGCCGAACTCGCGCTGATTCGCGCCGAACTGGAGCGCCTGCTGGACGCGGAAGAAGACCGTCTGCACATCTTCGCGCTCGACCCGCGCATGACGCCGCATTGCCTGGGGAACGGCAAACACTTCGATCAAACTTTTTTCAGCATTCTCTAAAAACCATGACCAGCCTCTACATCGACCGACGCGGGACCGAAATCGAACTCGAATCCGAAGCCATTGTTTTTCGGGAAAACGGCGAACGCATCGGCACCGTGCCCATTGCGCCGCTCACCCGCATCTTCATCCGCGGCGATGTTCGCCTGAGCGCCGCCGTGCTGGGCAAGCTGGGCGAACACGGCATCGGCGTCGTTGTCCTCTCCGGGCGTCAGGGTAAACCCAGCCTGCTGCTGGCCCGCCCGCACAACGACGCCGCCCGGCGCGTCAGGCAGATCAAAATGAGCCTTGACGCTGACGCCTGTCTGACGCTCGCCCAAAGCCTCGTCGAGCGAAAAATCGCCAGGCAGACGCAATGGTTCGACGAACTGCGCCAGAGCGACAGGCAGGCCCGTTACGATCTCAGCCACGCCATAAAGCTCCTGGACGGACATCGGGAAAAATTACCCTCGGCCGAAAACCTCGCGCAACTGCGGGGACTGGAAGGCTCCGCCGCCGCCTGCTATTTCGACGCGCTCAAAGCCGTGCTGCCCGAATCACTGAACTTCACAGGCCGCAACCGCCGCCCGCCGCGCGATCCCTTCAATGCGCTCATCTCCCTGAGCTACACCCTCGTTCACGCCGAACTCGCCATCGCCCTTTACGGCGCGGGCTTCGACCCCTATGTGGGCTTCTACCACCAACTCGATTTCGGACGTGAATCGCTGGCCTCGGACCTGCTCGAACCCTTGCGCCCGCTGGCCGACCGCTTCGTCTTCAGCCTCTTCCGCAAGCAAATTCTGAACAAAGACCATTTCAGCGCCACGGAAAGCGGCTGTTTTCTCGGCAAAGCCGGACGCGCGCATTTCTACGCCGCCTACGAAGACGAAAAAGAAATCCTGCGCCAGGGCATCGGGCAAGAAATTGAATGGCTCTGCGAACAACTCGGGCTGGAAAAACCGGGCGCTGTCGAAGCCGCCCCAACGCCTCTGATGGCGGCCGCCTGATGAACACCATCATCTGTTACGACATTGCCGACCCCAAACGCCTGGTGCGCTTGTACCGCTACCTGCTCAAACAGGCTGTGCCGATTCAATACTCGGTATTCCTTTTTGAAGGAGACGACAGACAACTACGCGCCTGCCTGGAAACCGCCGCAGAGCAGATCGACAAAAAAGAAGACGACCTGCGCGCCTATCCCCTCCCCCAGCGCGGCCTCAAAGCGCGTGTCGGTCGCCCGGTCCTGCCGGAAGGCATACTATGGGGCGCCCTGCCGGATTTGTGGTAAAATATGACCGTCTTATAACAGCCTGATAGAGATAACTCAGCCATGCCTGCGAAAATTCCCGAACATGCCTTGCAAGGCAATGAATTTTCAATGTTTTTACATGGCTCGCAGTTCTAACCTTGCCCTGATTTAAAAGGGATTAAGACATACACCCAACTGCGAATGTCCCAAAACTTTTCGTTCTAACCTTGCCCTGATTTAAAAGGGATTAAGACCTATGCCCGCGATTTGGGGCTGCCGTCTTCCCTGTTCTAACCTTGCCCTGATTTAAAAGGGATTAAGACAGTTGATTCGGTTTCTGCAAACCTACAATCTGCGTTCTAACCTTGCCCTGATTTAAAAGGGATTAAGACCCACAATTCTGGCATGAGTCAATTCAGCGGCAAGTTCTAACCTTGCCCTGATTTAAAAGGGATTAAGACGGGCATGAGCACGTGCGTTATCAACCGCTAAATTAGTTCTAACCTTGCCCTGATTTAAAAGGGATTAAGACTTGCCGGGTATCACCTACAACCGACAAATGGCTTGTTCTAACCTTGCCCTGATTTAAAAGGGATTAAGACTCTTCTTCTACTCCTTTTCCCATGAAATTAAGTTCTAACCTTGCCCTGATTTAAAAGGGATTAAGACACCGCCAACGGCGTCGCTTTGCAGCGTAAGGTTGGTTCTAACCTTGCCCTGATTTAAAAGGGATTAAGACGTTGATTGGGCCGCTGCTACTGAAATCAAGCTCGGTTCTAACCTTGCCCTGATTTAAAAGGGATTAAGACCCGTTAACAACGATTTGCCTATGCCGACGTTCAGTTCTAACCTTGCCCTGATTTAAAAGGGATTAAGACCAAGTTAGAATGGTCATTAGATTCGACGGAGGACGTTCTAACCTTGCCCTGATTTAAAAGGGATTAAGACTTTTTGCAAACGTCTTGTGCATCTTTCCATCAGTTCTAACCTTGCCCTGATTTAAAAGGGATTAAGACCCTTTCAAAACTAACTACAGTTAATAGAATCCTGTTCTAACCTTGCCCTGATTTAAAAGGGATTAAGACTCTGCCTTTGACGCCTGTCTTCATTGAGAAGAGTTCTAACCTTGCCCTGATTTAAAAGGGATTAAGACGCAGCATGCCTGGTATGCTCATTGGCAGTTTTCGTTCTAACCTTGCCCTGATTTAAAAGGGATTAAGACCCCTAGCGGTGCATCGCTCCATCATATTGCAAAGTTCTAACCTTGCCCTGATTTAAAAGGGATTAAGACTCGTTCAACTCGTCGGCAACCAACACATATCCGTTCTAACCTTGCCCTGATTTAAAAGGGATTAAGACTTTCAATCAGGCTACCATCCATCAAGGCGTATTGTTCTAACCTTGCCCTGATTTGAAAGGGATCAAGACTTGCTGATTGCCGACTTTGCCCGGCACAAGCTTGTCATGACATCACCCTGATTTAAAAGGGAATAAGATGGCCGCTACCTGGCGCTTCATTATTTCTACTGCGTTCCAAGCTTGCCCTGATTTAAAGGAGATTAAAACCCAATGATAATTAATGCCATAAAATTTATTATTGGCGTCCTCTTTGCTTGCCTTCTGATAAAGTTCGTAGTGGTTCCCCTTTTAACGATTGCAATAGTTGCTGTTGTGGGAAGTTTGCTATTGGAGCAGTGGAAATGATTCTGGATATTCTGGAGGGGCTTCTTATTTTTATCATAAGTATATTTCCAAATTGGAAATTCATGTTTTTTTTCTTCGTGGTATTGGCAATTTGGCTGTGCACGCGTCAGTAGCCTGTTTTATAAAGAAGCTGAAGAGGGCTGTGAGCGCATTCGTTTTGTAATTGATTTTTTATGCGTTATGGTTTCATTGTGTTTCTCCTCTGGTCCGCATGGTTTGGGGCGGGCCTGTGAACTCCGACACTGGGATGCCTCATTGGCGGGCGCCGCGGGGTTCGCCGCGCTCCCCCAGGCTGAAGCATGCCGCTCTGACGACAAGCTTGCCAATTCACACAGCGAGGCTCGGCCATCGCAAAATACACTCCTTGCAAACATTCACTGATTGAAGGAGCGAAACATGTCCGGGAACAAAAAAATTCAAGCAGGAAAACAAGGATGGGTCATGGAAGAAATCATTTCTGTTTTGAAAACAAGACTGAATTTTCTGTTGCGTGTGGCAAAAGTATTTTAAGCCTGCTTTCCAATATCGAGTAAGACTTACGCCATGATTTCAAAGTGATTCAGACCTGGCGATAACTTGACGTGGATGAATAAAATTGCGAGAAATTTTAGCTTTTATCATTGGCTTCATTGTAGTAATTGCATTGATAAGAATTGTCATTGTGCCATTGGTGATACTTGCCCTGGTCTTGATTTGTCTGGAGAACATCCTGTAGCGCGAGTAGCTATTTGACTCGAAACACTCTGACTATTTTTCCCGGCTTGAATTCCCGGCATCAAACGGATGATCTAAAAATGAGCTTCATCGACAGAATGATCGACAACGTCAGGCAGTCTATCCGACAAGTGCGGATGAATGCCGATTTTCCGCGCTATGAAAAGGAACAATTAAAAGCCCATGCGGCCGCAGCCGAGCGGCAGTTTTCAACTGCCCGGATTGAAGAGGATATCAGGACAATAAAAGAAAAAGCCTCCCAGGCCGCCAACGGGAAATTCGGGAAATTACTCGCCGCGCTCCATCAGGAGGGCGCCATCCTTCAACACGAGATAGACCGTATCCAGGATACGCTGGATATTTTTGAGCGCGACTACAGGGGAACGCTGGATCAACTTTACATTGAAAAAGATGAATTATTCCAAAAAAAGAATTCTCTCCTTGAGGAGAATACTCGTCTTTTTGAGGAAATGCAGCTTTTGAAACAAGAGCGCTCTGAAAAACAGGAATCCCTCGATGACGCATTCCATCGTCTTGAATACGCGAAGGAATCCATTGATGATTGGTACGCGAAATCGGAACGCAGCACTTTTTTCTTTGGCAACGCAGGGCGTGAGTTGCCTTCGCATTCTTTTTTTGGTCAGAGCTTTGGAGATCTCGATGGATATAAGGATGACCGGGGTGAAGCGGTAGCCGACATCGGGAACTTCAAAGACTTGATTCGGGAAATCAAGGATCAGCAAAATGAGAATTGGGAACGCAGGCAGGAAATTAAATCGGCCCTGGATCAGGTTTTCATGCAAATCAATGCCGTGAAGGAGCAAATCAAGGCCACAAAAGCGGATCGATCAAGAATGTTCGAGATGAAGAAAGAGGGTTTTAAACCCTCTGCGCTCAAGAAAGAGTTATCCGGCAAACTCGCCTGCCGTGCGGATCGGATCGAACGTATCAATACGCTGAACAATCAATGCGCGGCTTTCGTTCGGGAATCGGAACGTCAACTCGGCATCAAGGAGCGGGAGGCTCAAGTTGTTGCCATGAAGGCGCAAAAGGCTGTATTTCTTGCTGAATTCGACACACTGGCGAAGCGGGATCAGCGCCGCGCCGAGCACCGGAAAATGTGGATGGGTTGATGCGCCGAGTCCTTGAAGGCGAGCAGGCATCGGGAGACAACAAAAAAGAAACAGTCCCATTCGACAAGCTTGCCGCGCCCCCTGCCTGTGCGGCGGAACCGCATAATCCGCTTCATGAAATCGCCAACGCTTTCTTGCACTCGCCGGACTCTACCCGCCGTCACGCCTTTTTTCGCGGGTGGCGACCGGGATGATTCATTCGCAAGCCGGATGAAAACGCAACCGTTGACGCCATTGCCGCGAAACTTTCACCGGAAGACCTTGCGCTTTTCCGCCAGCGAGCTGTGCGCGTCTCATCAAGCGAAGTCGTACATGACTACGGCAATACCGGATAACAGCGAACTTGTCATCAACTGGCATCTGACCGAAGCCTGTAACTACAAGTGTCGCTATTGTTTCGCCAAGTGGCAGCGCCCGGAAGGCGGCCCGCGGGAATTGATTCACAACAGGTCACATACCCGGAAATTGCTCTCCGAGCTTTACGGTTTTTTCCGACCTGGGAATCCGGATAACCCACTGACGCATAAAATGCGCTGGGATTCGCTCAGGCTCAATCTGGTGGGCGGAGAACCGCTTCTCTATGCGGACAAGGCGCTTCAGACCATTGGATTTGCCAGGGAACTGGGTTTCTCGGTGTCGCTCATTACCAACGGGAGTCTGCTTTCTGAAGACCTTCTATCCGCGATGGCGCCTGATTTGTCGGTGCTGGGATTCAGCTTTGATTCGACGCTCAACGCGCCTAATCGGGAAATCGGGAGAGCCGACCGGAACGGCCAATGCTTGTCTGTCAGGCAACTCGAATCCTGCATGGCGCTGGCGAAAAGAATCAACCCCCGGATCGAATTGAAGCTCAATACGGTGGTTAACGCCAGTAACTGGCAGGAAGACATGACGGATTTTATTGCCGGACTGGGACTGACAAAATGGAAGGTACTGCGGATGCTTCCTGTGTTGACGAACGACCTGGCCGTGTCCGATGAAGCTTTTCAGTCATTTGTCAGAAGGCACCAATCTCTGGGAAAAGTCATGTGCGTTGAAGACAACGCCGACATGACCGAGTCTTATCTGATGATAGATCCTTGCGGACGCTTCTTTCAGAGCGCATCGAACAAGGCTGGCTACGAATATAGCCTGCCTATTCTGGAGGCTGGAATAGGCAAAGCTTTTTCGCAAACCTGTTTTCAGGAGGACAAGTTTGCTTCGCGTTATGCTCCCGTATCTGATGGGATGTTGGCGAGGCACCCTCTTCCGTCCCTCATCCATACAATTTAGTCATTCCCGCGAAGGCGGGAATCCAGTGCGTTTTTTCCAGCCCAAAGGGCTGCAAATCCAAAAAACGGCCTTGATTTGGTAAAGTCTCGATCCATGAAACGTTCCGAGATGAAATCTGAACTGATATTGACTTTACTTCTCTGCTGGCTCGTCCCTTCCGCTGCCCTCGCCGCACAGAATTACCCTTTTCGTATCCACAGCGTAAAGACCACCAGCCAGCATTTGGTGACCGCCATTAACGATGGCCCCGCCACTATCACTGTGTTTGTCAATGTCAGCGGCACCAACATTAGCTCCGACCGCCACTGGCCGGTTATCGATGTCATTGCCCCCCACTCTCCAAAGCAGCTTGGCTGGGTCCAGGCGACCAATCCTCGACAGGGGTATTCGTTCAAGACGAATTTCAATTATGGTTTGGGGGACGTCAACAAAATCTCGGATGGAAGCATTTCCTATCGTATCCCTTTTGCCGACGGTATTCGCAGCCGTGTTGATCAGGCACCTGGCGGCAGAATAACGACGCACACTCACTCAAGCAGTACCTTTGCCATCGACTTCACCGTCCCGGAAAACACCCCCGTAGTCGCGGCGCGCGGCGGCACCGTCGTTTCCGTTGAGGACTCCTTCACCGTGGGAGGGCAGCGACAAGAACTTTTGGACAAAGCCAACACGATCGAGATACAGCATTCCGACGGAACGATCGCAAACTACGTCCACCCGTTTCTACGAAGCTCGTGCCTACACGGTGGTACTATCATTCAGAAGCTCCGACCGGGGGTTGCGACAGAGAGGAAACAGCATGAGCGCTAATTTTGACGAGTTCATCCGCAGTCAAGTGGAATCCAGCACGGCAGTAAAAATTGACCTCGAAAAAAATAAGGGGATGTGGCTCTTGAAGCTCGACGAGCTGTATCAGCTAATCGAAGAGAGTCTTCGCCAATATATAGATAAAGGAAACATACAACTGGAATACAAAAACGTCTCCCTATCCGAAGAATTGCTAGGCACATACGACGCGAAGGCTGCGTACATCAAGGTAGGACGGCACGTGGTCAAGCTTGATCCGATTGGCACCTTCCTGATTGGTGCGCGTGGACGCGTCGACATGACAGGCCCAAACGGGATTGTGCGATTTGTAATTGTCCCCCCCGGTTCGAGCGGCCCGAATGTAATATTGATTAGACAAGAGAGTCAGACCCAACAAGTCCCGGAAACACCTCCTGAAAATTGGGTCTGGAAAATCTCTACCCCGCCGCCCCGCATTACCTATATTGATCTCACGGATGAGTCGTTCCGCTCGTCGTTAATGGGGGTAGTGGATGGCTAGGATGGCTAAACGGGTGAGCTTATCGGGAGAGGAACTTATACAAACAAAAGAAACTCAAAGCCTCGCTCAAGGATGACTTGTTTCCGCAGTGGGAAGAACATAGCCATGTTCATCGTTTGGTGTTGTCACAAACGAAGGAGGCTTTCCGCTTTTGAGACTGGCTGGCGTACGGTCGATACTGGACGCCCAGGTTCGGACGGAAATACGACTACATTGGCGTTTACACCATTGCCTATAATCTGTTTCAAGCTATAGACGAACAAAATCCAGGCCAGTAGGCTTTAGCCGTATTTACAGTGCCATTTACAGTGTCATTTGCGCCGGATGGACAAGCCTTCTCCTCTGCCGGTGGGTTGGCAGAGGAGAGTGGGAATTTGAAAGCGATGGACGCCGCTTACTGCCAGTTGGCGGCAATGACCGAAGCCAGCACGTCCTCGTAGTCCTGCGGCAGCGTGGTTTTGAACCTGGGTATCGAGCAGCAGTTGACCATCCGTCTGGAACTGTTCGATGTGACGGGATGTCCCCGAATACCAGTTCTGTATCGTGACGCTTTCCGAAGTGCCGACGATGCTCGCTTCCAGATTATTACCCACGCGACGGAACCAGAGTTGGTCGGCGGCGATGAGGTATTTGTACGTACTCCGCCTCCGCCTCCACTCGAGCCCCAGATTTCAATATCTATAGACGTAACGATTTTTCGCGGGCAATGACTTCAAGTGCTGTCACAATCCACTCCCATTTGCTAGAATCCATCTCACTTCCTCTCGTTGTCCGTCGTACAACGGGTTGAACAGAAGCCCTGGACAGGTCGCCACCTACCGGGGTTTTGCTTTATTACTTTGCCAAAATCCAAATCAGCCCGAGCGTCGCCGTCATGAGCCAAATCCATAGAAGGATGAAACGCCATGCGGAAATGTTTTCTGACATCTTGCGAACCTCGCAAATTTCATTTAGCCAAAATGCACAGTAAGGGTTGCGCTGCAATCCATGCCGCAAGAAGGCAAACGATAATCAGCGTAACGAGCGGGTATTTCTCGCTGGCGTTTTTCACTGGGGTCTCCAACATTTCAAGAAGTTTGCTAAAATCCATTCATGTTTCCTCGTTGCTACTCCAACGGGTTGAAAACAGAGAGCCTCTGACGTTTCCAGCGCCAGGGGCTTTCGCTTTATGTGAGATTGCAACAGCGAGGAAGATGTATCCAGACTTACAGGGGGGAAAAGAAAAAGCCGCCCGGAATGGAGCGGCTTTGCGTTTGTCGACATTTTTTTGCATCAGTACCAAAATGGGACTATACTAAAGCATGCGAGTTATAGCCGTCAGAACCCTGCGCCAGTTTTGGGAGAAGCATCCCGATGCAGAATTTCCGCTCCGGTCATGGCTTGATGAAGTGCGCGGCGCGCAATGGAAACAGCCCGCGGACATCAAGACCCAGTATCGGAGCGCCAGCATCCTGAAAAGGAACAGGGTCGTCTTCAACATCAAGGGCAACGACTATCGCCTGATTGTCGCCGTTGCATTCGTTGCTGGCATTCTGTACGTCAAGTTCGTTGGGTCTCATGAAGACTATGACCGCATTGACGCACAAATTGTGGAAGCCGGAAGAAAAACATGAACATCAAGCCCATTCGCACCGAAGAAGACTACGAAGCGGCCCTGGCCGAGATTGAACCGTTCTTCGATCTGCCCACAGAGTCCTTGCCGGGTACGCCGGAAGGCGACCACTTTGAACTGCTGGCTACGCTGATCGAAGCCTATGAGCGCCAGCACTACCCCATTGATCCACCCAGTCCCATTGAGGCCATCAAGTTCCGCATGGATCAACAAGGGCTCTCTGTTGCCGACATGAAGCCCTACATCGGCCCACCCAACCGTGTATACGAGATATTGTCCGGCAAGCGAAGTTTGAGTTTGAGCATGATCCGTCGTCTGCGGGATGGGTTGGGAATATCAGCGGCGGTTTTGATCGGTTGACTGCCTCCCTCTGTCATCTGAAAGCCACTGCCCGTTGTCGCAAGCTTGACATTCCCGCTTTCCGGGTTATGATTTCGCTCAGGTGCCCAACACACCTCAACAAGCGGCGTCCGCTCCCGTCAGTCTCAGCGGATTTTTTACGTCCATAGGTTTTCTATGGTCGGGTAGTGCGCAGCGATACAACACCCTTCGGGGAAAAACTGCGAGCGGTCTTGTTGCCGTGTTGAAGTACCTGGCCGCCCCTCAACAGGGCGAATCTTCAACGAATCAACAAGGAGCAATCATGATAGGTACTGAACTCATTCCGGTATTCTCCGGAAACATCAACAATTAATCCACTCTGCTTTGCAACGCCCGCGACCTGCACGGCTTTTTGAAAGTCGCCCGCGATTTCTTAAACTGGATAAAAACCCGTCTCGCCGAATACGGTTTTATCGAGGGAGAGGATTATTCGCCAAATTTGGCGAATAATACCGGTAAGCGCGGAAAGCCTCGTACCGACTACCACCTCACGCTCGACACCGCGAAGGAACTGGCGATGGTCGAGCGCAACGAACAAGGCCGCATCATCCGCCGCTACTTCATCGAGTGCGAACGGAAGGCGCTGGAAAAACCAGGCATCAGCCTCAACCATCGTCGCTTTCTGGTCTGGTACGACGATAATAAGGAGTGCATCAAGGAAGTTCCCGAAGACGCGGCCATCATGACGACGAAAGGGTTTATCGAAGGCATTGTTCAGCCGAACGGAATTCACTTATCCACCCAGGAACTTGAAACGCTCGCCGCCGCCACGCTCCAACGCCTCGCGCATCGGTGCGTTTACTACGAAGAAAGAGCGCGCTCGGATCGTGCTACTGGCAAAAAGTAGTAATCACGGATGAACCGGCCGCCTTCGGGCGGCATTCCACTCACAAAAAAACCGCCAACCCGTACAAAGGCTGGCGGTTTTAGGTATCCTCTCATCGGGCGCACCTTGTAGCGCCCATTGCAGGGGCGCTGCTCGGTGATACCTCGCCCAGAAGGGAGGTGTTGCAGATGCCTAAGTACCCGGCCAAGAGTCGATGGCATCGAGCCGCGAAAGCAGCCCTATGGGTAATGATAGCGGTCTTGCTGTTCTACAGCAAGCGATGCTGGTAAAGTAGTCCCCGCCCTGCACCTCGACGCGGGGCGGATCACCCCCCCGCCACCGCCCGATACCTCTCCACCATCATCCTCTGCCGCGCCACGATCTCCTGATCCAGCCGCTTCCTTTCCTCGCGGCTCTGCGCTTCCCGGCGCATATCCTGGAGATTCTTCACGTTTTTCTGAATGGTATTGGCGCTTTGCCTCAGCGCGGCCACTCTGAGAACATCCTGCGGTACTTCCTCGCCGCGCGATGCCCGGCCCTTCCTCTGAAAGTTGGCGATATTGATGTCCTTGATCGCATCGTAATACTTCGAGCGTGTCGCCGCGTCACCGCCCGCCTCTCCGTAAAACCGCGAGCCCAGCGGGATCTGGTAAGGCGGCATGTCCGTCCCGTCAAACAGATTCCCGATGAATGAAGCCATCTTGTTTGTTTCACGTGCAACACCGCCGAACGCCACCCCGAACAGATACCTGTACATCTTCCTTGAAGGGAATATAGCCATCAAGAATCTGATAGTAGCCATAACGGTACGGTAGCCCGACACAGAGCATGTTGTTCTTGAACGAACAGAGCCGCCCATTGGCGAAAAACAAATGCCCGGCAGGAAGCGGGGCTTCGTAGCGGCAGACACCGTTAAAACCATCCTCATAAGCGTGCTCGATAATCACATCCTGGGCGGCAGGATAGTCACCCACGAAGTGCGGAATCTCGCCATTCGGAGACGACACATAAACACTCGTGTGCGTCGCGCCCGGTGCTGGATCGGGCACCTCCACGGAGATGCCCATCGCCGCCACGGAAACAGGAAGAGGATAAATGAGCGCCATTTTCGAAATGCCGATCAACAGCGAAACCCTGGCCCCGGAAGAAGTGGTACAGATCACCGGCTGCGCTCGACGGAGCGATCAAGTCGAATGGCTGTCCTGCAACGGCTGGACGTTCCACAAGAACAAAGCCGGAGAGCCGATCGTCGGGCGGCTGTACGCCCGCCTCAAGATGGCAGGAATCACGCCAGCCGCGCTGGCAACTACGGGCGGATGGGTGCCTGACTTTTCAAGCATCCAATAACCGGAGTAATCTATCATGATGCGCCCGAAGAAATCAGCCAAGGATTTGCCGCCACGAATGCTCCGCCGTTTCAAGCGGATGAAGAGTGGGAAGCTATGGACTGGCTACTATTACAACGGCCGGGACGAAAACGGAAAGCGCAAAGAATTACCGCTCGGTACCGACCTCAACGAAGCCAAGCGCAAGTGGGCAGAATTTGAATGCAAGCCCGTACCGTCCGAAGTAGGTCTGATGAAAGACGTCTTCGACCGATACATCCGGGACGTGCTTCCAGGGAAAGCGTACCGGACACAGAAAAACAACCTGCTTGAATTCACCAAGCTACGTTCTGTCTTCGACACCGCACCGATTGACTCAATTACCCCGCAACACATCGCCCAGTATCGGGACGCACGACGCCAGAAGATGCCAGACGGCACGCACAGGCCAGCTCCGATCTCTGCCAACCGGGAACTGGCGTTACTCTCGCACGTCTGGAACATGGCTCGTGAATGGGGCTACACCGCCAAGGAAAACCCCGTTACCGGCATCCGCAAAAACAAAGAAAAACCCCGCGACTACTACGCCGACGATGTTGTCTGGCAAGCCGTGCGCCGGCACGCCGGCACCGTTTTACGGGATGCGATGGATTTGGCCTATTTCACAGGCCAGAGGCCAGCGGACATCCTGAAATTCAGGCAAAGCGACATCGTCGACGACGCGCTCACGCTGAAACAAAACAAGACCGGGAAACGGCTGCGCATCCTTCTGACCGAAACCAACGGCCAACGGAACAAGCTCGGTCTGCTTATCGACCGTATCCGGTCACGGAAGGTAGCCAGCGTCTTCCTGCTCGCCACGGATCGCGGCAATGCCCTGACACGAGGAATGCTCAGAGTACGATTCTGCGAGGCTAGGGAAATCGCCGCCAGAGAAGCGGAAACACAAGGGGAAAAGGACTTGGCGCAACACATCCGCGCCTTCCAATTCCGTGACACGCGCGCCAAGGCTGCCAGCGAAACAGACCTCACCCATGCCAGCCAACTCCTTGGTCACTCCGACAAGCAAATCACGCAGACCGTCTACCGCCGAGTCGGTGAAACCGTTAAGCCAATGTGATAAAAAGGGGTGGGATTGCGGAGATGATCGAAAAAACCGCTCAAAATTCAGCCTGTGGAAAACCCCTGAAAGCCTTGATATTACTGGCGGAGAGGGAGGGATTCGAACCCTCGGATGCCGTATGACATCGCCTGATTTCGAGTCAGGTACAATCGACCACTCTGCCACCTCTCCGGTAGGGTGCGGATTCTAGCACAGCGCTGTTATCGGACGCCAGTTTTCGCTCTCGCTTTTCCTGGCATCCGCTCCGTTTCAGGACATCCTTCACGCGGCCTTGATTTTTTCCACGCCGCCCAGGTACGGGCGCAGGGCCATCGGCACTGTGATGCCGCCGTCGGCGTTCTGGTAATTTTCCAGAACCGCCACCAGCGTCCGCCCGACGGCGAGGCCGGAACCGTTCAGCGTGTGCGCGAATTCGGTTTTGTTTTTCTCGTTGCGGTAACGCGCCCGCATGCGCCGCGCCTGGAAGGCTTCGAAATTCGAGCAGGAGGAAATCTCGCGGTAGGCGTTCTGCCCCGGCAGCCACACTTCGAGATCGTAGGTCTTGGCCGACGAGAAGCCCATGTCGCTGGTACACAGCACGACGCGACGGTAAGGCAGATCGAGCTTTTCGAGGATGGCCTCGGCGTGGCGGGTCAAATCTTCGTGCGCCTCGTTCGACTTTTCGGCGGCGACGATTTGCACCAGTTCAACCTTGTCGAACTGGTGCTGGCGGATCATGCCGCGCGTGTCCTTGCCGTAAGAGCCGGCCTCGGAACGGAAACACGGTGTATGGCAGACGAATTTCAGCGGCAGCGCGTCCAACGCCAGAATCTCGTCGCGCACGATGTTGGTCACCGGCACTTCGGCGGTGGGAATCAGGTACAGCGGATCGGCATCGACACGCGGAACCTTGAACAGGTCCGCCTCGAATTTCGGCAGTTGACCGGTGCCGAACATGCTGGCGGAATTGACGAGATAAGGCGCGTAGATTTCCGTATAGCCGTGCTCGCCCGTATGCACATCGAGCATGAACTGCGCGATGGCGCGATGCAGGCGCGCCACCGGCCCCTTGAGCAGAGAAAAACGCGCGCCGGCGATTTTGGTGGCGACAGCGAAATCGATCTGCCCCAGAGCCTCGCCCAGGTCGACGTGGTCCTTGACCGGGAAATCGAAGACGCGCGGCGCGCCCCATTTTTTGAGTTCGATGTTGTCGAGCTCGGATTTTCCGACCGGCACGCTCTCCTGCGGCAGGTTGGGAATCGTGGCGATGAAGGCTTCCATGTCTTTGAGCAATTCGCCCAGGCGCTGCTCGTTGGCGTCGAGTTCGTCCTTCAGCGAAGCCACTTCGGTCATCACCGCGGAGGCGTCTTCACCCTTGCCCTTGAGTACGCCGATCTGTTTGGACAGGCTGTTGCGCCTGGCTTGCAGATCCTGCGTGCGGGTCTGCAGCGTCTTGCGTTCGGCCTCAAGCTTCTGGAAAGTGTCGACGTCGAGCGTGTAGCCGCGCGTGGCCAGGCGCGCGCGAACGGCGTCGATGTCGGTGCGCAAGGATTGAATATCAAGCATGGTCGTTCCTCAAACTGATAAAAAAACAATTAAAACTCATCATCACAGAGACACGGAGAAATTCAACATCAAAGAAACCTCTGTGTCTTTGTGGTAAATGATTCATTTGGTCTCATTCTATTTCTTCGTCTTTTGCAACGCTTCGCGGTCGAGTTCGCGCAGGCGCGTCAACTTCTCGCGAATCTTGCTTTCCAGTCCGCGGTCGACCGGCTGATACCACTCGACCTCGGGCATATTCTCCGGAAAATAATTCTCGCCGGCCGCATAGGCTCCTGCCTCGTCGTGCGCATAGCGGTAATTTTTTCCGTAATCGAGTTCGCGCATCAACTTGGTCGGCGCGTTGCGCAAGTGCAACGGTACCGGGCGGGAGCCGTCTTTGGCGACGAAAGCCCGGGCGGCATTATACGCGACGTAGCTGGCGTTCGACTTGGCGGCCACGGCCATGTAAATCACCGCTTCGGCCAGCGCCAGCTCGCCTTCCGGCGATCCCAGCCGTTCGTAGGTTTCGGCGGCGGCGGCGGCGACCTGCGCGGCCCGCGGGTCGGCCAGACCGATATCCTCCCAGGACATGCGCACGATGCGACGCGCCAGGTAGCGCGGATCGGCGCCGCCATCGAGCATGCGGCAGAACCAGTACAGCGCGGCATCGGGATTCGAACCGCGCACCGACTTGTGCAAGGCCGATATCTGGTCGTAAAACGCTTCGCCCCCCTTGTCGAAGCGGCGCAAGCTTTGCGCCAGCGTGTTTTCGATGAAAGCGCCGTCGATGCGCGTCCGCTTGGCGGTCACCGCCGCCGTCTGCGTCTGTTCGAGCAGGTTGATGAGGCGGCGCGCGTCGCCGTCGGCGAGGCCGATCAGCCGGTCACGCGCCTCATCGTCGAAAGTCAATTCCTGCAAGGCCTTGGCGCAGGCGCGCACGAAAAGCTGCCCCATCTCGTCGACCGACAAGGGCTTGAGCACGTAAACCGAAGCGCGAGAGAGTAGCGCCGAAATCACTTCGAACGACGGATTCTCGGTCGTCGCGCCGACCAGCGTCAGCAAGCCCTCCTCCACATACGGAAGAAAAGCGTCCTGCTGCGCCTTGTTGAAGCGGTGGACTTCGTCGACGAACAGAATCGTCACTCGCCCACTCTGGGCGCGCACCAGCTCGGCCCGCGCCACGGCTTCGCGGATGTCCTTGACTCCGGAAAACACGGCGGACAAGGCCAGGAACTCGGCGTCGAAAGCGTCCGCCATCAGCCGCGCCAAGGTCGTCTTGCCGACGCCCGGCGGCCCCCAGAAGATCAGGGAATGCAGTTTGCGCGCCTCGAAGGCCATGCGCAGCGGCTTTCCCGGCCCGAGCAGGTGCTGCTGCCCGATGACCTCATCGAGCGTTTTGGGTCGTAAGGCCTCGGCGAGCGGCGCCGAATGCGCCTGGGCGAAAAGATCACTCACCGATGACATCGACGCCGGCGGGCGGCACGAAAGAAAACAGTGCCGCTGGCAGGGCGGGATTGCGCTGCAGATTGGAAAAGACGAGCGAGGTCGTCTGCCCGAAATTATCGTATAGCTCCATCGCCTTCAGATTTTCGCCATCGAATCCCAGTTGCAGTTTTTCGAAGCCGCTGTCCGGGGATTTGGGCAGCGCTTCCAGCCATTCCAGCCCTTCGCGCTCGCCTGCTTCAAGCAGACTGAAGTCCTTTTCCAGCGTGTCTCCGCCGACCAGCAGGGCCGCCGGCGTGCTGCCCAGCGCGGTGTCCAGCTTCTGCACCGTCACCTGACGCAGGTCGGGGTCGTACATCCAGACCCGTTCGCCGTCGCCGACCAGCAACTGGCTATACGGCGCGTCAATCTGCCAGCGGAATTTTCCGGGACGCGAAATCATCATTACCCCGGCCGATTGTTGCGGACGCCGACCGTTTTTCGCCACGACGATCTGCGCAAAATCGGCGCGCAAGGTTTTCGTTGTCTCCAGAAAACGATACAGCTTGTCGACCGCACCAGCGTGGGCCGAACTGAAAAACAGTGAAGCACAGAGGCACAGAAACACTGAGAAATGCCGCAACGAATGCGCTAAAAATTTCATCCTGGCCTGAATGTAGGGCGGAAAAGCGTAGCGCATTCCGCCGTATGTGAGGCATTTGAGGCAGCCATCCGGCTTCATTCCGCCTTCGGCCTTTTCCGCCCTACGCGGACTCCGTCGTCCCGGCGAAAGCCGGGATCCAGCTTCGTTCATCAAATTTCCGGATTCCGGCTTGCACCGGAATGACGAGGTTGAAATAGACATTGTCTGCACTGAAACATAAAACGCTTTAATAGTTTTCGCCATCCCTCATTCATCCGTCTTCCGTCCCAGCACTTCCCGACCGCCGCGCCCATCCATGGCCGACACCAGTCCGGCTTTTTCCATCGCTTCGATCAGCCGTGCCGAGCGGTTGTAGCCAATACGCAGATGGCGTTGCACCAGCGAAATCGACGCCCGACGGTTTTTCAGCACGATGTCTACCGCCTGATCGTAAAGCGGATCGGATTCGGCATCGCCGCCGTTTTCACCGTCGCCGTCGCCCTCGCCACCTTCTTCGTCATCAAAGCCACCGCCGCTGAGCACGCCTTCAACATAATCCGGCACGCCGACGTTCTTGAGGTATTCGACGACGCGATGCACTTCGTCGTCGGCGACGAAAGCGCCATGCACGCGCGTCGGGTAGCCGGTGCCCGGCGCGAGGTAGAGCATATCGCCTTGACCGAGCAGCGCTTCGGCGCCCATCTGGTCGAGGATGGTGCGCGAATCGATCTTGGACGAGACCTGGAAGGACATGCGCGTGGGAATATTGGCCTTGATCAGCCCGGTGATCACATCGACCGAGGGCCGCTGCGTCGCCAGGATCAGGTGGATGCCCGCCGCGCGCGCTTTCTGCGCCAGACGGGCGATGAGCTGCTCGACCTTCTTGCCGGCGACCATCATTAAATCGGCCAGCTCATCGATGATTACCACGATGTGCGGCATGGCGACGAGAGGTTCGGGCGTCTCCGGGGTCAACGACAGCGGATTAGGCAGTCTGTCGCCGGTCTTTTCGGCGTCCTTGATGCGGTGATTGAGGCCAGCAATGTTGCGCACGCCCATCGCCGACATCAGCTTGTAGCGGCGTTCCATTTCACCGACACACCAGTTGAGCGCGTTGGCCGCCTGCTTCATGTCGACCACGACCGGCGCCAGAAGGTGCGGAATGCCCTCGTAAATCGATAACTCCAGCATCTTCGGATCGACCAGAATCAGGCGCACCTGATCCGGTTCGGACTTGTAGAGCAAGGAGAGAATCATCGCGTTGATGCCCACCGACTTGCCCGAACCGGTTGTCCCCGCGACAAGGAGATGTGGCATCTTACCCAGATCGACGACCACCGGCAGACCGCCGATGTCCTTGCCGAGCGTCATCGCCAGCGGCGAGGAC
Organism: Betaproteobacteria bacterium; assembly: GCA_025997075.1. Taxonomy (GTDB): domain Bacteria; phylum Pseudomonadota; class Gammaproteobacteria; order Burkholderiales; family Rhodocyclaceae; genus Propionivibrio. The sequence continues at coordinate 38,872 of BNUC01000011.1, forward strand.
ATGGCGTGATAGGCATTACTGGAAATGATTTCCAACAGACGCACCATCTGCCGCTTGGGATTGGGCAACTCCAGCGCCATGCACGATTTGCCCGGCACCGTCTCGACGACGCGGATCGATATCATTGACAAGGATCGCGCCACGTCCTTGGACAGGTTGACGATCTGCGAGCCTTTGACGCCAACCGCCGGCTCGATTTCGTAGCGCGTGATCACCGGCCCCGGATAGGCGGCCAGTACCTTGACCTGTACGCCGAAGTCCGCCAGCTTGCGCTCGATCAGGCGCGAAGTGAATTCCAGCGTCTCGACGCCGACGCTCTCGGTCGCCGCAGCCGCCGGTTCCAGCAGATGCAGGGGCGGCAACAAGCCGCCGACGATGGCCTCGGGAAACAGCGGCGTCTGGCGCTCGCGTCCAATGCGCCTCTCGACCTTGGGCAGAACAGGCGCCTCGGGCGGTGGCGCCTGGATGAAGATAGGCTCGCGCGCCACCTCGCGACGTTTTTCGTCCTCGACCACCGCTGAGCGCTCCCGCGCCACTCCACGACCGATCCATCGGTCCCGCCAGCGGTCAGCCAGGCTACGCACGGTGGTAAACAAACCTTCCAGCAAGGCGCCCAAACGTTCAACGGCGGATAACCAGGACATTCCGGAAAAAATGCTCCAACCCAGTGCCCAGGCGGCAATCAGCGCCAGCGTCGCGCCCGTGTAACCGAAATAGCGAATCGACAGACCGCCCAGCTCCTGTCCCAGCATCCCGCCCGGCCCCAGAGGCAATGGGGCTTTGTGCGAATAGAAACGCAATGCCTCCAGGGCGCTGCTGGCAAGAATCAGCAGTACGAAACCGGCCAGGGCAATGTACAGCGGTCGACGGTCCGAAGAACGCAACTCATCCAGCCGGCGGTAACCCCACCAGACCATGAACAGCAGGAATAACACCCACCACCATGCTGAAACGCCGAAAATATAGAGCAGCAGATCAGCCAGCCAGGCGCCGCCACGCCCGGCCGGATTATGCAGGGCCGTCACGGAAAGGTCGTGCGACCAGCCGGGATCAGCGCGATCGAATCCCCACAAGGCCAATCCCAGAAAAGCCGCCAGCACGATCAGGGCCAGCCAGCGCGATTCCTGAAGAATGAAGCCGATTTTCTCCGGAAGCGGACTCGGAGAAGTAGAAACGCGATTAGGCTTGTCGGTGGATTTGTACTGCGCAGACATCACGATCCGTCGCACGGGTCAAAAGTGGATTATAGCCGGCAGTCATTCCGTTTATAAAATCCCGGCGACACGAAACCGGAATGCGGACAGTACACACCACGCGACAAGGCAAAAAAACAGGGCGCCAGCGATTTATAAACGGACTGCCCGCCCGGCGCGCCTTGGCAGCCGCGGTCAGGTCTTGTTGAGGATGATCCGCTTCGGCTCGCAGCGAATGACCTCGCGGCGCTCAAGATCCCGCATCACGCGGCTGACCATCTCGCGCGAGGCACCCACCATCTTCGCCATGTCCAGCTTGGTGATCTTGCGCTTCACGACACGAACGCCGTTCTCGATTTCAGAGAAATCCAGCAGTAACTTCGCCACCCGCCCATAAACATCCATCAGCGCCAGGCTTTCGATCTTGTGGTTGGCTTCGCGCAGGCGCAAGGCCAGGCTTTTCATGACGTTCCAGCAAATATCCCTGTTTTCGGAAAGCGTCCGGCTGAAATCCGCCCTGCGAATCACCAGCAGATCACAGGCGTCATTGGTCACCACATCAGCCGAACGCGGCAAATCGTCGATCAGACCCATTTCACCGAAACACTCGCCAGCCTCAAGTACGGAAAGGATGACCTCATGCCCTTCGATGTCCCGGTTGAGCACTTTCACACTGCCACGGGCGATGATAAAAAGTGCATCGGCTTCCGCCCCCACGAAAACAACCGTCTTGTTCCGAGGTTCCTGCCGCAGAACGGCAATTCGCGCAACATGATCCAGTTGCTCATCGGAAAGCCCCGTAAACAGGGCAACTTTTCGCAATAACAAGCATGTAGACTTCAATGCGATCAATTCACTACCGCTATCCATGGATGTTCCCTTGAGCTTAACTTTTTCCGGGACAATACCCGTTCGTCCATAACCTACCAATAAATCCGCAATCCAGAGCATCGACGGTATCGCCATGCCAACTACGGGCCGTAATCCGCTCGCGTATCTGCCGTTATAATCAAGCAAGGACTCACAGTCAAGGAAAGGAAACGCCATGTCGCAAACACGTCACAGTAAGTTGCTCATTCTGGGATCCGGCCCTGCCGGGTATACCGCCGCAGTTTATGCTGCGCGCGCCAACCTCAAGCCGATCCTGATTACCGGATTGGCGCAGGGCGGCCAGTTGATGACCACCACGGAAATCGACAACTGGCCCGCCGCCGCCGAGGGGCTTCAGGGGCCGGAACTGATGCAGAAATTCGAGGAACACGCCCGCCGTTTCGAAACGGAAATCATTTTCGACCACATCCATACGGCCAAACTAAAGGAAAAACCCTTCACCCTGATCGGCGATTCCGGCGTTTACACCTGTGACGCGCTGATTATCGCGACCGGCGCGTCGGCGCAATACCTCGGCCTGCCCTCCGAAGAGGAATATTCCGGCCGCGGCGTTTCAGCGTGCGCGACCTGCGACGGCTTCTTCTACAAGAACAAGCCGGTCGCGGTAATCGGCGGCGGCAATGCAGCCATTGAAGAAGCTTTGTATCTAGCCAACATCGCCGGCCACGTCACGCTGGTGCATCGCCGCGACAAGCTGCGCGGCGAAAAAATATTGCAAGACCACCTGTTCGAGAAGGAAAAGGCCGGCAAAGTCACCATAAAGTGGAATTCGACCTTGGACGAGGTGCTCGGCGATCCTACCGGCGTCACCGGCATCCGTGTAAAAAACGTTCAGACCAGCGTTAGCGAAGATATCCCCCTGCTCGGTGTATTCATCGCGATCGGCCACAAACCAAATACAGATCTGTTCGCCGGCCAACTGGAGATGGACAACGGCTACCTCGTCACCGAGGGCGGCCGCCATGGCAACGCCACGGTCACGTCGATTCCCGGCATCTTCGCCGCCGGCGACGTGCAGGACCACATCTACCGCCAAGCCTGCACCTCGGCCGGATCAGGCTGCATGGCGGCGCTGGATGCCGAAAGATATCTCGACAGTATTGGAAAATAGGGACGATCAATCACTTAAGACACGGCAGACACCAACCCTCACCCGCCCCTTCGGGGCACCCTCTCCCGCAAGCGGGCGAGGGGAGTGTTGTTCCTTCTCCCCGTTCGCGGGGAGAAGGTGGCCGAAGGCCGGATGAGGGGGTCTTGACTACTTTGCACTTTCAAAATCCCGATGAGCCAGCGCCACCAACCATCGCCGGAAGAAATCGCCGCTTTCCACGCGGCTGTCGCGGACGCCCAACCGTTGAAAACGACGGAACGCGTCATGCACGAGCGTGCCAAGCCGAGTCCGCGCCCGCTCCAGCGTGAACTCGACGAGGCGGCGGTCGCCGCCGAATCCTTGCATGGACCACTCGGTATCGACGACCTGCTGCTCATCGGCGAAGTCGATGCTTTTCTTCGCCCTGGCCTGCCGCGCAGCGTGCTGCGCGATCTGCGGCGAGGCCGGTGGACGATCCGCAATCATATCGACCTGCACGGTCTCAACCGGCACGAAGCGCACGAGGAAGTCACGCGCTTTTTGGCTGAATCGGTGCGAGAAGGCAAACGCTGCGTGCGTATCGTGCATGGCAGAGGCCACGGATCGCCGGGGCGCGAAGGCGTCCTGCGCCTGTTTGTCAAAAGCTGGCTGTCGCGCAGCAATGACGTCCTGGCGTTTTGCCATCCCCCGCTCAACGACGGCGGCGAAGGCGCCCTGTGGATTCTGCTGCGCTCGCCGGGAAGAACCCGCGTGTAAACCTGCCATTTGCTAAAAATGGCACGCATAAACCCGGAAATTCAAGCCTATTCCCGTCTATTGGACTGATTTTTAAGGTGTTTTACGCGAATCCAGGCAAGACTCGATCATATGATTATTCATATATTGAATATCCATATCCTTGTATTTACAGGGCAATATGCTTTCCCTATAGTCGTGCCGTGCATTTGGGGAGAGAGCATCAAAAATGATTACCAGCAAAACGCGACTGTTACCCTTGTTCGCTTATCCCGCGCATACCGTCAAAGCGCCGCTCATTTATAACCCGTGGTTCGAGAAAAACGGTATTGACGCGTCTGTTATCCCGATGGGGATCAAGCCCGAGCACTATCCATCAGTGATGAAGTCCGTGTTCGAACTTACCAACGTTGCCGGCGCATTGGTCACCATGCCCCATAAGATCACCACAGCCGGACTGGTTGATGAGCTTTCCACGACCGCCAAAATCGCCGGCTCCTGTAACGCCGTATTGAAGCGTCCGGATGGCACACTGTTCGGCGATATGTTTGACGGCGCGGGGTTTACGCGCGGTGTAAAGCGCAAAGGATTCACCTTCACAGACGCCAAATGTCTGGTGGTCGGTTCCGGTGGCGTCGGTTCGGCGATCGCTGCGTCGCTCGCCGCCGAGGGCGTGGCGTCCATCACGATCCATGACAGCTTTTCGGAATCGGCGGCCTCTCTGGTCAACAGACTGCGCCGACACTACCCGGACCTCACGGCCAGTATGGGAACAAATCAGGCGTCCGGCTACGACCTGGTGGTCAACGCCACGCCGCTCGGTTTACCGGGCGACCCTCTGCCGATGGATATCAGCGAACTGTCTTCCTCGACCTTTGTCGGCGAAATCGTCATGAAACAAGAGATGACATCCTTGCTACAGGCCGCACGCGAACGTGGCTGCCGTTACCAGATCGGTGTCGACATGCTCTACGAAATGATCCCCGCATATCTCGAATTTTTCGGTCTCGGCCACACAACGGCCGACGAGTTGCGCGAAGTCGCGGAAGTGACCTATTAGCGTTTTCAGGAATGGTTTCAACCCGAATGAGTGACGAGGCTTAATCAGAATTACCCATTTGAGCGCAAGCCTTGCTCTGTTGCCCCTGCCCTGAGTCACCAACTCACCGACTCACCGGCAGGGGCATTTTTTGTCAGGCAGCCGATTCAGGCGATACTGCCGCCGACAATCCGATAGCACGGGGCGTAAACCCTGCCCGGTAACTTCATGCGTTGTTGCTCGACGATGGACGTTAACAGCGAATCCATCGGCCCCATGATCGTCGCGTCGCCGTGGATTTCGAACGGTCCGTGCCGCTCGATTTCCCGAATGCCGTCGGCCTTCACGTTGCCGGCCACGATTCCGGAAAACGCGCGGCGCAGTTTGGCGGCCAGGAGATGACTCGGCTGATCCTTGTGCAAATCGAGTGAGATCATCGCTTCATGCGTCGGCGAAAAACGTTGCTGAAATTCGTGGTCGACGTGCAGCCGCCAGTTGAAATTGTAGGCATCGCGCTGGTTTTCCCTGAACTCGCGCACGCGCCTCAAGCCGGACTTCATTTCCCGTACGACCCGCTCCGGGTCATCGATGATGATCGAGTAATGGCGCTGCGCCTCTCTGCCTAAGGTCTGCCCGATAAACGTGTCGATGCGCCTGAAATAAGCTTCCGCGCTTTTCGGCCCGCTGAATATCAGAGGGAAAGGCAAGCCGGAATTTTCCGGATGCAGCAGGATGCCGAGCAGATAAAGAATTTCTTCGACGGTACCCGCGCCGCCAGGAAAAACCACGATGCCGTGGCCGACGCGAACAAAGGCCTCAAGACGCTTTTCGATGTCAGGAAAAATGACCAGCGAGTTGACGATCGGATTGGGCGATTCGGCGGCGATGATGCCGGGTTCGGTGAGACCGAGATAGCGGCCATTGACGCGCTGCTTGGCGTGTCCAATGGCGGCGCCCTTCATCGGCCCTTTCATGGCGCCTGGGCCACAGCCGGTACACACATCCATACAACGCAAGCCAAGCTGGTAGCCAACCAGTTTGGTGTATTCGTATTCTTCCCGCGAGATCGAGTGACCGCCCCAGCAGACCACGACGTTAGTGTCGTTCAGCGCTTGCAGGATGCCGGCGTTGCGCAGGATGTGGAAAACGATGTCGGTGAGGCCCTCGGAGGTCGATTGGTCGAATTTCCTGTTGTCGCGGATATCTTCGCCGAGGTAGACGATATCGCGCAGCACGGAAAACAAGTGTTCGCGGATGCCGGCGACCATCTTCCCGTCAACAAACGCGCTCGCCGGAGCGCCACGGATATCGAGTTCGATGCCGCATTCGCGGCTGAGTATCCGGACGTTGAAAGAGGGATAGCGCTCCAGCAACTCCTTGCCGTCGTCGAGTTCATTGCCGCAGTTCAGGACAGCCAGCGCGCAATCACGGAAAATCCGGTGCAGGCCGTCGTGTCCCGGATCGAGCAAGCTGGCGACCTCGGCGCGGGAAAGGATTTCCAGCTTGCCGATGGGAGGCACTTGAGTATCAACGATATCGTAAGGCATTTTTTTGTCTCTCTTGAGAGGGAAAGCAACGATAGCAGAAGAGCGCCGCGAGTGAAAATCAGGACAAACGCTAATCTCCCCTTGGCGCCGCAACTGTGCTATACATAATGAATTTTCTCGATAATCGGTGATAACACAATGAGCCCAATAGAAAAAAGCGTCGTTTTTGGAACTGAAGATGTGCTCCTCGGCCTGTGCGACTCGGTCACCAAGGTTCTCACCCTGGCCACCAACAGTCATATCCACTATTCGGCAATGGTGCAGCGCATCAACAAAACCTGTCTCAAGCCGGACATCGGCTGCTTCGTCCTGTTCGACGGCGGATTTTCCGGAATCGTGATCATCAACTTTTCCGCCCAGGCGGCCATGGAACTCTATGAGCGCTACATGCGGAATATGGGGCTTACGGACGGACTGGCCACTTCCTTCACTTCGGATGAAGTGTCCAACGTCATGGGCGAACTGATGAACCAGATCGTCGGGGATTTCACCGGCAAGATCGGACGCGAACTGCAAACGCACATCACCCAGAACCAGCCGAAGATGCTGGTCATCAACAAGCAGGTCATCCTCAGCGTCGATGCCAACCTCGACCAGCCGGAATCGCGGCGGGTAACGCTCTACACCGAGAGCAACAATATTTTTTACCTGGAGATGGCGATGGACCACACCGAGTTCATCAAACTCCACGACTTCGACACGGGCGAAATGCCTGATCCGGACAAACTGATCGCTCAGGCCAACAGCGGAGTCAAGGCCGAGACGCCGCCGCCATCACTTCCGGACGATAGTGATAATGACGAGTTGCTTAAATCGCTCGGGATGTAAACGTAGATTCTGTACGTATAGGTTGGGGTGAGCGAAGCGAACCCCAACATTGGAATAACTCATATGCCATGGGTTGGGGTTCGCAAGTTCACCCCAACCCATAAACTCCCGGATCACACTGGACGCGACGCGAACGGATATCCGCCGTATACTTGATACTTTTGCCCTCCTCATCCCTGCCTTCATGAATAACACATCCAGCCCAACCGCCGGTTCGGGCACTGTTTTCAAGGTGCTTGGCGCCATCAGCTTTTCGCACTTTCTGAACGACACCATCCAGTCGCTGATCCTGGCCAGTTATCCACTGTTCAAAGCCTCGCTTGATCTCTCTTTTGCCCAGATCGGGCTGATCACGCTGGCCTTCCAATGCACCTCGTCGCTGTTGCAGCCGCTTGTCGGTTACTACACGGACCGACGGCCCAAACCGTTTTCACTGCCGCTGGGTATGGGATGTACGCTGCTCGGTCTGCTAACCCTTTCCCTGGCGAGCCAATTTTCAACGATCCTGCTGGCGGCCATGCTGATCGGTTCCGGATCGGCGGTCTTTCATCCGGAATCGTCGCGCGTCGCGCGTCTGGCCTCGGGGGGACGTTACGGGTTGGCCCAGTCGATTTTTCAGGTCGGCGGCAATACCGGCTCGGCGACCGGGCCGCTGCTCGCCGCCTGGATCATTCTGCCCTACGGACAGAAAAGCATCGCCGTGTTTTCCCTGATCGCGCTGCTCGCCATGGTCGTGCTGATCGGCGTCAGTCGCTGGTACCGGCAGCACCTGCGGCAGCCGCCCAAAACGAGTGTATCCTCCGCACAAGCGTTGCCCAGAGCCAAGGTCATACAAACTCTGGCGGTCCTGCTGACGCTGATGTTCTCGAAAGACTTCTACCTCGCCAGCATCAACAGCTACCTCATCTTCTACCTGATGCACCAGTACGGCTTTGAAACGCAGATGGCGCAATACCATCTTTTCTACTTCCTGGCCTCGGTCGCCGTCGGCGTCCTGTTCGGTGGCCCGATCGGCGACCGCATCGGGCGCAAGCGGGTCATCTGGTTCTCCATTCTCGGCGTCGCTCCGTTCACGCTGATGCTGCCCTATGTCGGTCCTGTCCTGTCGGTCCCATTGACCATGATCATCGGTTTCATGCTGGCGTCCGCGACCCCCGCCATCCTGGTTTTCGGACAGGAACTGTTCCCTGGCCGGATCGGGACCATTTCCGGCCTGTTCTACGGCCTGAGTTTTGGCATGGCCGGCATCGGCGCGGCCGTGCTCGGGCAAATTGCCGACATCTGGGGCATCGTCAAGGTTTACCAAATCTGCGCTTTCCTGCCCTTGCTCGGATTATTCGCCATCTTTCTGCCTGATATTGGTCATCATCAGGCGTCCGTACCGAAAACTCCGGAAACTGCGAAAGCCGGCTAAATGTAGCTATTGTCCCTATTTGGATCAAAACACATGCCTTATCTCACTCTGGTCACCCTCCTCTGGGCCTTTTCCTTCAGCCTGATCGGTGAATACATCGCCGGCCAGGTCGACAGCGACTTCGCCGTGCTGATGCGCGTGCTCATCGCCGCCGCCGTATTCATTCCCTTCACCCGCTGGCGCAATCTGCCCTGGCGTCTGGTCGGTGGCTTCTGGCTGGCCGGCGCGCTGCAATTCGGCGTGACCTACCTGCTCCTGTACCGCGCCTTCACCGTGCTCACCGTCCCGGAAGTCCTGCTGTTCACCGTGCTCACGCCGATCTACATCACCCTGTTCGACGACAGCCTGGCCAAGCGTTTCAACCCCTGGTCACTGCTCGCCGCCGCCGTGGCGGTCACGGGCGGCGTCATCATCCGCTTTCACAAGATCGAGGGCGATTACCTGATCGGCTTCCTGCTGCTGCAACTGGCCAACGCGACCTTCGCCGCCGGCCAGGTGTTGTGCCGGCAGTTGCTCGCCAAATATCCGACGAAACAGCCGCTGTATCGCTTCTTCGGCCATTTCTTCCTTGGCGCGATGGTGCTCGTGATTCCGTCCTTCCTGCTATTCGGAGATATGTCCCGGCTGCCGCAGACCGCCGTGCAGTGGGGCGTGCTGACCTGGATGGGCCTGTTCGCCACGGCGCTCGGCATGTACTGGTGGGTCAAGGGCAGCACTCTGGTCGATGCCGGCGCGCTGGCCATCATGAACGAATTGCACGTCCCGGCCGGACTCATCGTCAACCTGCTGATCTGGAACCGTGGCGCCGACCTGCGCACCCTGGCCATGGGCGGCACGGTGATCCTGTTCTCGCTGTGGGTCAATCGACTGGGGCGCAAGCTTGGCAAGTGGCAGGCAAGATAAGGCCTGACGCTGCTCTTGTGGCACACCCGAGCGATCGCCGCCCGCACGATCTCCCGGAGGCCCTTGAGCCGGTCGACGGCTTGCAGCGCGAGACCGGGGAGAGGCTGCGCGATACTACGCCACTGGGTTGATCGATACTGAAACATTGTTTTCAAAGCGAATTGAATGACCGGCAAGCATTTGAGCCAGAGTCTGCGCTTTGAGACCGGCAAGATCCTTGATCTGTTTTCGGCAACTGAATCCATCGGCCAGAATGATCGCGTCCGGCCCGGCCGCCTCGATGGCGGGTTTCAGATCGTGCTCGAACACCTTGACTGATACCTCGTAATGCCCGCGCTCGAAGCCAAAGTTTCCGGCCATGCCGCAACAACCGCCCACCTCGATTAATTTGGCCCCCGTGCGCTTCAATAGCTTTGCGTCGGCTTCCCAGCCGAGCACCGAAGCGTGATGGCAGTGCGGCTGGGCGACGATGGTGTGCCCGGAAAGATCGGGCGGCTGATATCCTTCGACGGTTTCGAGCAGCTCGGCCAGTGTGTGGATTGCTTTGGCGACGAGGGGCACACGAGCCTCGTCCGGCAGCAGTTCGGGGGCGTCGGAGCGCCATACCGAGACGCAGGCCGGTTCCATGCCGACGATGGGTACGCCGGCCTCAGCGATGGGCGTCAACACATCAAGCGAGCGGCGTAACTGTTTGCGCGCGCCATCGTGCTGGCCGGTAGTGTGTGCACAAGCGATATATTTGAGTGGGTTTTGCGTGATATTTGCGGGATGGGGCGGGATGGGGTGGAACGAGGCGGGATGGGTTTTGCAATTAAATTGCGTGGGGTGCAATAAAAGCGGGTCCGCAAAAATCAACGAATAGGCTCCTGCATGAAGTTTTGCAGGATGTCCAGAACCGTCGTTTCATCGTCTGTTGATAGCATCCGCGCCTCTGGATTGGTGAAGAGTAAACCACGGCGAGGCATCTTTCTTGTGCCGAATTCGTGGAAGGCGGCATAGGGCGATCCGAAACCTACGGTGACTGTGTTTTTATCCGCTTGATAGCCGAGATTATCGAGCATATCACCATGGCGATCGAGAATGGTGTGATTTCCATCCTTCGGGTAAGACTTGATAGTGCTTGGCGCCCAGCCTGTCCATTTTTTTCCGTCAGGGTCGGTTTGGGTCTCGAAGCGGTTTGAGATACGGGCTTTGAGTTCCGCTCCGATCTCGGTCATGACGGGCGTCATGTCATCCATGCGGGCAGCGAGCTGGGAGAGCCGCTCCAACACGGTTTTATTGCCGATCAGTTCAATCTGGATTGACATCGGGATTTTTATTCTCGTGGTCAGCCGGAACGACATCCTTGTCTTGAACGACATCGCTTTGCTCCTCTTCCAAAGGGGGAATACGCAGGAAAGGAGGGAGGTTGGGAGTTTCGTGCATCTTTTTTATTTCCTCTTGGGTGAAGGGCTTGCCCCTGATTACTGCTATTGGTAAATCCATCGCGCGATCCGTTTTAACCGATTTATTCATAGCCTCAACCCCTTGAAGATATTTTGCAACAAGGTAGAAGTTTCCGGGTAAGCAGAAAGCAAATCAACTTCCCATCCCGTGCTGCCACCACGAAGTTGAGCATACAGATCAGCAATCGTCTCTTCCAGACCCGCCGGGTATGCCTGGGTGAAATACTGGAAAACAATCCGATATCGCTCATTCCAACCGCTAGTATCCCATGCCAGCAGGGCTTTGCGTTCTCTTTCCCAGACATCAATAAGCGCTTGGTTACGCGATATTTCGTGGATTTCGTCAAGCGCATGCCCTGTCTCATGCCGAATTGCACGCATGCCTCGATCTGGAGGATTTATCATCCATTGCTTTGTATCCGGATCAAGCGCCTGTTCAGCTATGAGTACCTGCTTTTCCCCAATACGCAACAACGCATCGTTATATTCATAAGTCAGCCCTTTCCCATATCCCCGAACAGGCTTGCCCGCCAGTTCCGGCGCGGCGTTGACGATCTTGTCGACCACTTTGACTTCATATCCGGCATAGGCCAGTGAAAGGCGGGCGTATTGCGGCAGGGCGGCGTAGGCGTCGGTGACGGCCTGAGAGAATTCCGGGCTGACGCCAGCCGAAACGATGGGCTTCATGGCGGCATTGCGGATCGGGGCCGGGAGCGCGTCCAGTTTTTCTCTGGTCAGCGTGGTCAATCGGGCCTGGCGTTCGGCGGCGATGCCGGGGTTGTAGGCGAATCCGGGGTCGATGCCGACCGGGACGCGGGTCACTTCGCCCGTTTTGCGGTTGACAAAATCGCGCATTACTTCCCGCGGCGCGCCGGTTTTGATGCGCCCCTCGCTTTTCAGGCGCTCATATTCGGCCTGGCTGACTGAAGTTGTCCGGCAGCGGCAGCGCCAGCCATTGGGGGGAAAGTGGGTTTTCCAGAAGGGATCGTCGATGGGCAGGGTGAGGCCATCCCAATGGCGATGCGCCAGGCGTACCCGTTCGTCGTGCTTGGTGATGTAGCGGATATAGGGATGGCTCGCCCTGGCCGCGACTGCTTGTTGCCAGTGCCCGGCGCTGTAGGCCATGCGTGTGTTGGTGTCATAGATGAGTTTCAAACGCGCGGAATCGAAGGTGGTTTGCAGGGTCTCGCCGGTGGCGGGGTCGGTGACTTCTTTCGTACCCCACCAGCCTTCTTTTTTCAGAAGCGACTTCATGTCGCGCGTCCAGTCACGGCGGGTGAGATCGCCGCTCACCGAGCGTTCGATGCCTTCCTGCATGGCTTTGAGGATGTCCAGACGCGCCAGGCGGGAGACGGTGAATTGCTCGGCGTGCTCTTCCTGCCACAAATCCTGCCAGGAGAAGGTTGGCGTGAGTTTCCCGCGACCTTGCAGGTAGGCGAGGGCTTCGGCAGGTTGCAGGCGATTCAGGTAGGCGAATTCTTGAGCGGGTGTTCTAGTGGAGGAAGGCATCGAACCACTCCCAATCGTCGCGGCATTCCGGCGAGCACCAACGACGGCCGGGGTCGGCCAGCGGGTCGCCGCAATTCAGGCAATAGCCGGTCGGTTCCGGTCCTGGCGCACGCGCAGGGCGGGTTGTCTCTTGCAGCGCGGCCAACTGCTCCATGCTCACCTGGGCTTGATCGACGACATCCATCTATTTGTTCTCCAGGCCGGCCAGACCCGCCAGACGGGCGATGAAAGCGGCCTGAGTCAGTCTGTCGGCCATCGCGCTCGGGTCCATTTGCGCCAGCAGCGCGGGCAGGCGGGCGAGGAATTCGGCGGCGGTTTCGTTGTTCTCCGCCGCCTCATCGAGCGCGGCTTGCAAGGGAGCGAGCATGGGATCGAGCTGCGCCTGCCAATCGGCGGTGGCGGCGTCGACCAGGGCGTCGACGGCGTCGGTTTCAGGTGACAGGTGTCGGGTGTCAGGTGTCAGACTGTTACCTGTCACCTGATCTCTGATCCCTGACGACGACAGACTGACACTCGACACCTGCCCCCTGTTACCTGTCACCTGATCCCCGATCCCTGACCCGAACACCGCTTCATTGTCCTTGGCCTGCGGGATGCGCAGCTTTTCATGCACCCAGGGGACGGGGATTCTGGCGCCACCGGCGGCCAGCAGGGGCAGGGTTTCGGCGTAGATTTTCAGGTCTTCGGCTTCACCCAGGTCGAAGACGAAACGCGGGCAGCGACGGAGCGCGTCGCCGCCCTTGCCATTCAACGCCAGCAGCGGATAAACCAGGTCGCGGGTAAGCGTGGCGGCGACCTGGCGGGAGTCCGATTTGAGGATGTCGTCGCGCACCTCGGCGTGCAGGTTGGAGACGCCGGAGCCCAGGCCGGTGGGCGAGGCTTCCGAGGAGAGCGTCTGTCCGAGTATTGCCTTCGACTGGCTCCTTTCCGCCCAATCGACCATTTTCAAATGCACGTCGCCGTCGCCGCTGCCGGTGATCTTGTTGATCTCCATGCTCATCTCGTTGGGCATGATCGCGCGGGCGTCGTGCGAGAGCGCGGTGACCGCGCGCATCAAGCTGGATTTTTCGGCGGGGGTCGCGTTCTTGTAATACTTGCCGATGATGATGGGCAGGCCATAGGTTTCCAGGAATTCGGCGAAGTCGCCGATGGCGTAGTGCTTGTAGATGAACGGCCAGATCAGGCAGCGGCAGAGGCCCAGCCGCGCCAGATAGCCGGTCTTGGCCTTGCCGGCCGTGTGCATGATCCAGCCGAAGGGAATCAAGGCCGCGCCCTCGCCGGTGCCGTCCATCAGGCGAATTTCGCGGCGGGTGGGGTCCATCTGAAACCAGCTTTGCGGGCGCGGATGGAATTTGGGGAGATATTCGCCGGCCTGTTTCTCCCACTCCAGCTCGATCGGCGCGAAGCCGTGGCCGACGGCGCCCATCATCGCGGTGATGACATCCTCGAAATCGTCCACGACATCACGCAGGATTTCCTCGGCCCAGGCGGCGGCATCCTTCTCGGCGGCGCGGGCGTCCTTGGGCGGGGCGATGGACCAGTCGAGCGTGAGCAGCGCGTTCTGGCGCTTGGAGAATTCGCAGGCCAGGTGCGCGTCGCGGTCGAGCATGTCGTCGAACAGGGCGTGCTGCGCGGTCAGGCTACCGTTGTCGGCCTCGCGCAGGATGGTGGAGGCGCGGGCCGGCGTGATGCCCTCCATGTGGCTCTCGATGTAGATGTTTTGCAGCAGAGCGATGCGGGCGGTCTGCGGCTCGGCGATGTCGGAAAGTTTCATCGCTTGGCCGAATTGGTCGAGTAACATGGCGCTGCGCTCCATTTCAGGGATCAGGGATCAGGGATCAAATGTCAGGGATCAAAACCGGGCAACCCTCACCCCCGCCCCTCTCCCCCTCCGGGGGAGAGTTGGAGAGAGGGATGGGGTTTTGGAGTTGAGGATGCTTTATTCATTTGGATTTCCTTTCGGTTTTGGGGTTGATCCCAGATTCCTGACATTTGATCCCTGAAAATCAGATCATCCTTCGGGAAAGCATGTCGGCGAAGTCGGCGTCCTCGTCCCCCTCTCCCCAGCCCTCCCCCGCGAGAGGGGAGGGAGCGAGACGGGAGAAGGCGTGGCGCGGGAGGCCGATAAAGCCGTCGCAGACGCCGCCCGGCAGGACGCTCGCGGCGTGTTTGGCCAGCGCCAGCGCCCAGAAGCGGTCGGCGTGGCCGTCGGGCGTGCGCTCGGCGGTAAAGCGGATGTTCCCGGCGGGCGTCACCTGTTTGGTTATCTGGCGCAGGTCGGCGCGGATTT
>BNUC01000012.1 GCA_025997075.1 Betaproteobacteria bacterium
ACATCGTTGGCTTCTACAACAGCTCCCGCTTGCACTCGACTTTGGGTTACCTGCCGCCCAACGTCTATGAATCACTTTCGGCAGGAAAACAACCTATCCATCTGTCCGATATTTCTTGACCACTACAGTGTTTCTCGGGACGATTTTCGGCGTAGGCCCGATTACTTCGCTGATACCTCTCAAGAAACACCACTTAAGCTATTGATTTTATTGATATGAAAATTTCGCGGAGTATGGCGATCCATCGTCCTCCCCCCTCGTGGGGGAGGATGTCCGAAGGACAGGAGAGGGGGCGGCGGTTCAGCGCGAGACAGGGCCGGAATAAGCCCAATCCTCCCCCTCACCTGCCCCTGCCGGGGCACCCTCTCCCGCAAGGGGAGAGGGAAAGCAAAACGCCTGTTACGCCTGTTGTTTCTTCGGGGCGATTTTCGGCGTAGGCCCGATTACTTCGCTGATACCTGACATCTGATTCCTGAACACCTACGCAATCGACTCCACATCCTTGCGCATCGTGGCGACATCCGCCGCGTCGAGGACGACATCGCCGCCCCTGGCGTTATCCTCGATCTGAGGCAGCTTGCGCGCGCCGCACAGGACATGGACATTGCTGCCGTTGCCTTGCGCCGAGGTCCAGCCGATTACCAGTTGCGTCATCGTGCTGTTGTACTTCTTGCACAGCGGCGCCCATTTCTCGGACAGGGCCGCAATTTTCTTCAGGTTCTCGGGCTCGAACCATTTGATCCGGCTACGCGCGGTACCCATTTGCACCTGCGAACTGGACGTGATCTTTCCGGTCAGGATGCCGCGCTCCAGCGGAGAATAGGCCTGGAAGGTCACGCCATATTGGCCGCACAGATCGAACAGCCGGTCGCCGACGCCGCGATCGAGCATGCTGTATTTTTCCTGAATCAGGTCAAGCTGACCGGCCCGGACGTGTTCGAGGAACTGCGCGTCGGAGAGGTTGGAAGCGCCGATGGCGCGGATTTTCCCCTGTTTCTTGAGTTCGGTCAGCGCGCCCATGGTGTCGGCGATGGGCGTGGGAAATTCGGGCAACGCCGGCCAATGCACGATGTAGATGTCGATGTAGTCTGTTTGCAGGCGGCGCAGGCTCTGTTCGATTTCTTCGACGATCCGCTCCGGACGCGTGTTGATCACGATGCGCACCCCGTCGCGTTCCTGCTTGAACGCGCCTTCCTTGATGTCCCAGCGCAGCCCGCATTTCGTGGACAGAATAAAGTCGCCACGCCGTCCGGCCAGGGCCTTGCCGACGACTTCTTCGCTGTGCCCAAGCCCATACCCCGGCGCCGTATCGAGCAGCGTGACGCCCATATCCCGCGCGCGGTGGATGGTGCGCACCGACTCCGCGTCGTCGCTCGCTCCCCACATGCTGTCGCCGCCGATGGCCCATGCCCCGATACCCACGGCCGACGCTTCGATTCCCGATTTCCCGATTTTTATGCTGCGCATTTCCCGTCCTCGTTCTGGTGAAAAAAGCCATTATCGCCCTGTCCGGCCATTGCGGGCAATGACATCGCGGATTAACATCGTCAACCACAACCCACAGGAGGAATCATGCTGCTCAGACACAGTTCGGATATGTTGACCCAGGAAAAACCGCATCTGCGCGATGGCAAGGGCACCGTTACCGTCGAACATATTCTCAACCCGGACGAATTGTCTGGTAAGGGCCGGCTGTTCGCCATCCACATCCTCCCTCCGGGCGCATCGATCGGCCTGCATCCCCACGATGGCGAAATCGAGGCTTATCACTTCCTCGCCGGAAAAGGCCGCTATTGGAATAACGAGGAGGTTTTTGATGTCGTGGCCGGCGACACAACGCTGGTCGACGATCACAACAGCCACGGCGTGGAGAACACCGGCGATACTCCGCTGAAGTTCATCGGACTGATTTTGTTTACCGGCAAATAAATTGAGCACAGCGAAAAACGGGGATTCTCACTTGATTTTATTGATATGAAAATTTCGCGGAGTAGGACGATCCATCGTCCTACTCCCCTCGTGGGGGAGGATGCCCGAAGGGCAGGAGAGGGGGCGGCGGTTCAGCGCGAAACAGAGCCGGAATAGGCCCAATCCTCCCCCTCACCTGCCCCTGCCGGGGCACCCTCTCCCGCAAGGGGAGAGGGAAAGCAAACGCTTGTTCATGTTTTACCATGACAAATATATTCATGCGATTACCCTGCGGCGAAATATGGCTATCCATCCTCCTCCCCACTCGTGGGGGAGGATGCCCCGAATTTTGGTAAAAGCGCAGGAGAGGGGGCGGTGGTTCAGCGCGAAACAGGGCTGGAATACGCCCAATCCTCCCCCTCACCTGCCCCTGCCGGGGCACCCTCTCCCGCAAGGGGAGAGGGAAAGCAAACGCTTGTTCATGCTCACGCCGTGTTTCTTCGGGACGATTTTCGGCGTAGGCCCGATGACTTCGCTGACATCTGATCCCTGAATTGAAAAACATGTGATTTTTGCGCGACACGATAGAGGAAACAGTGTTACATAGTCCGTGTCCTGCCGCAAAACGTCAAATTGCTTTTGCCGGAAAAGCCACACCTCCGCCTGTTTTGAACCCTGATTACAACACCCGCCCTGTAATTGCGAAAAGTGGATTGACCAAAATCCCCAAAACCCGAAGCGTCCGGAGTGGGTAGGGCGCGTTCTCCGAACGCGCCGTGCGTTCACGACAGCGGTTTCTACGATGTCGCCCTACCTGAGGCCATGCGTTTACGATGGCGGTTTCTACGATGCCGCCCTACCTGAAGCCGCGCGTTTACATGCGGCACGCCCGGAGAGCACGCCCTGCCTGATCCGCCCCGCCTGCCTTTCGTGCCATCCGCTCTTCTTGTTAATATGATGACTGATATTATTACTCTTTCCATTGCAAATTTTAATTATCCGGTCTGAACGAACAGACCCCGGAAAAAAAGGGGGGCCGCCTCGCCGGCTTTCATCCTGCTTGTAAGGCAGCCTCTCAAGAAATACCATTTAAGCTATTGATTTTATTGATATGAAAATTTCGCGGAGTAGGACGATCCAGGCAGAGGACAGAGGACTGATGACAGAAGACAGTCAGTTACCGGCGGCTACGCCGCCGCAAGCATTACCGTCCTCTGTCTTCTGTCTTCTGCATCCCCCTCACCTGCCCCTGCCGGGGCACCCTCTCCCGCAAGGGGAGAGGGGAAGCAAACGCTTGTTCATGCTCACGCCGTGTTTCTTCGGGACGATTTTCGGCGTAGGCCCGATGACTTCGCTGACTTGATGGCATTGGCTCCAGGCCCGCTGACAGCATGCGTATCCAACGTTTCCTGTTGATCATCTTCCTGCCGCCCCTGCTGCTGTTCTTTACTGCCGTGGGGGGCGTGGTCTGGCTTGCCGCCAGCGAGAGCGGCCTGACTACCGTGTGCGGCCTGCTCGTTTCGACATCCGGCGGCCGGCTTGCCATCAGCGACCTCCGGGGTCGCCTGATCGGACCGCTATCCATCGGCGAGCTACGCTGGCGCTCGGAAGACTTCTCCATCACCGCGCGCGGCGTCGAACTTGGCTGGACGCCGGCAGCGCTTGCCCGGACCCGCCTGGAAATCAGCGATCTGCGCGTGGCGACGTTGTCGGTCGAAATATCCGATTCGACCGAGCTTTCCGAGCTTTCCGAGCCTTCCGAGCTTTCCGAGCTTTCCGAGCCTTCCGAGCCTTCCAAGTCTTCCGAGCCTTCCGAGTCTTCCGAGTCTTCCCAGTCTTCCACGCTGCCGGATGATCTCACCCTGCCGCTGGCCGTCGCGGTCCAGCGCATCACGATACGTTCCCTTTACTGGAACGGTGAAGCTCCCGTGACCGGGCTTACCGCCCGGTTGGCGAGCGACGGACGATGGCACATCGTCGAAGAGCTTTCCTTGCACGCCGGTGAGGTCTCCGTGACGGGAGGTGCGCTCCTGGACGGTCGCGCCCCGTTTGCGCTGGAGGCGCGCGCCGAGGTGCATGCCAAGGTGCATGCCAAGGTGCGAGGATTGCTCGCCGAACGTCCCTTGGCGATGTCCATCGACGCGGGCGGCACGCTGGCACGGATGGCTCTCGGCGCGCGCGCCTTGCAAGGCGTCGAGGGCGAGGCGCACGCCACGCTTACACCGTTTGCCGCACTGCCGTTCAGCGAAGCGGAAGCCCATCTCCGCAACATCGACCCGTCGGCCTGGCTGGCCGATGCGCCGCACGCGAAACTGGATATCGTGGCGCATCTGAGCGCGGGCGAAAAAGACAGCAGCATTCCAGCGGGCACGCTGTTTGTTACCAACCATACGCCCGGCCCGCTCGACAGCCAGAACCTCCCGCTCGCCTCGGCCAGCGTCCGCGCGCTTCCGGACGGCGACGCGCTGCGGCTGGAGGAGATCGTCCTGTCGCTTCCCGGCGGAGGCCGCTTGCGCGGCGACGGGCGCTGGGCTGACGCGATGCTGACGCTGAATCTCGACGCGCGCCGGTTCGACGCCGCGCATCTCGTTTCCCGCCTGTTCCCCACTCATTTCGACGGCCCGCTTACCCTGTCGCTCGGCGCCGAACGGCAGTCCGCCCGCCTGGAATGGCGCGATGAACCAATCCGCTTGACGGCGGACGTGGAACATGCCCGTGGGACATTGACCATCAAGTCGCTGGAACTCGCCGCGGGCGAGGCCCATTTAGCGGCATCGGGCCAGCTTGAAACGGGCAACGGGAACGCATTTGCCGCCAGGGGAACCCTGCGCCATTTCGATCCCTCCCTTTTCGTCAAGATGCCCGCTGCCCTCATCAACGCGGACATCGAGGCGCAAGGGCGTCTCGATCCGCAACCCGTCGTCGAGGGACGGTTTTCGTTGAAAGATGCCCGCTACGCCGGGTTGCCGTTGGGAGGACAAGGCCGTGTGTCACTCGCCTGGCCCAGGGTTTACGACGCAGACATCACTCTTTTCTCCGGAACGAACAGGCTCGCCGTGACAGGCGGTTTTGGCCGCCCGGAGGACAGTCTGAGCGTAAAGATCGACGCGCCCCGGTTGGCGCCGTTCGGTATCGAAGGCGCGCTACGCGGGCGTATCGATCTGGCGGGAACGGTACAACACCCTTCCCTGACGCTCGATCTGGCGGCGCCGCGTCTCGGCATGCCGGAACTCGGGACGCTCTCCGGACTGACACTGCAAGCTTCATTGGCCGGCGAGCATGACTCTCCGCTCGACGTGAAACTGACGATGGAACGATTCACCCGCCCCGGCAAGGCTGAATCCGCGCATGCCGTCAAAGTGCGCGTCTCCGGCCACAACAGGGCGCATCGTCTCGAAGCCGACGGCGAAGTCGTGGCGTCCGGTACGGCATCCGGTACGACACCAGGTCAAGCGCGGCAACTGCGCCTTGCCGCCGAAGGAGGATTCCTCGACGACTGGCGCTGGCTCGGGCAATTACGCGAACTGCGGTTCACGGAAGGCGGCAGCCCTCCCAGGCTGAATCTCCGCCGTCCGGCGCCGCTGGAAATTTCCACAAGCGCCTGGTCGGTCGGGCCGCTGGCGCTCTCTGGAACGGCTCCGGACTGGACGGCCGAATTGCACGCCAACGCCGATGCCAGTCGGTTCCAGGCGGATGCCACGGCCAGTGGAATGCAATTCGGGCAAATCGAAGGCCGTCTCGAAACCAGTATGCGCGGCCCCTGGCAGATTGCGACTGATCGCCTCTGGCAGGGACGCCTGCGTCTTGATGTCGCCGAGCTTTCCTGGCTTGGCGAATTGCTCGGCGAGGGATGGCGGACGGGCGGAAAACTTTCCGGCGTGCTGGATATCGCCGGCACGCCCGAGCAAGCACGGCTCAGTGGCCGCCTTGATGGCAGCGGGCTGGCCGTGAGTCTTCCCGAACAAGGTCTGCGCCTCACGAACGGAGAACTGGCTGCCGAATTCGACGGTGGCCTGATGCGCATCGTTCGTCTTGGTTTTTCCAGTGCGCTCACCGAGCCGCCGCGCGCTTTGCGCCTGGCTCTCGGCGAGGCCGTCGGACGTTTTGCGACTCCGGGACGTCTCGACGTTTCCGGAGAACTGCGTATCGACGGCAGCACGATTACAAAAAATGCGACGGAAAACGCTTTTCTCAACGTCCGCCTGGATCGTTTCGGCGCCTGGCAGTTGTCCGACCAGTGGGTTGCCCTCTCCGGCGCCGGACAGATTTCCTGGCAGGCAGGAATTCCGGGCATAAGCGGCAATGTCGGCATCGACGCCGGTTACTGGCAACTCGCGCCGACAGGTATGCCCCGGCTGTCGGACGATGTGCTGGTCAAAAGGCCGGAAACGCCGGAGCAGCGCGGCATACGGCCCAATCTTGACCTCGATCTGAAAGCCGATCTGGGACGCCGCTTCCTGTTCCGGGGCGCCGGCTTGCAGACCTGGCTGGCTGGTGATGTTCGCCTGAATGCCCGCGGCCGCGATCTGCCGCGCGCGAGCGGCACGATCCGGCTGCGCGATGGCCGCTTCGACGCGTATGGGCAGCAACTGGATATCGAACGTGGCTTTCTCACTTTCCAGGGCCTGCTCGACGATCCGGCGCTCGACGTGCGCGCCATACGCAAGGGACTGACCGTTGAAGCCGGCGTGCAGGTCGGCGGCACGGCCCGACGCCCTGTCGTGCGCCTGATTTCCAATCCCGATCTGCCGGACACCGACAAGCTGGCCTGGTTGCTGCTCGGCCACGGGCCGGAGTCGATGGGCACGGGCGACGCGGCGCTGCTCGTTTCCGCAGCGGGCGAACTCCTCGGCAATGATTCCGGTGGCGTGGTGCAGCAACTGAAAACCACTTTCGGTATCGATGAACTCGGCGTCCGCCAGGGCCGCATCAGCGGCAGCAACGGCCCCATGCCATCCAGCCGGATCGCCTCTGGCGGCGCCAATGCCGCCGGCAATCCTGACACCCCCAACACTCCGGACAACGACCAGATCCTCAGCGTCGGCAAACGCCTGTCGGCCAATACCCTGCTGACTTACGAACAATCGCTGACCAAGGCCGAGAGCATCGTCAAGCTGACCGTCAACCTGACCCGGAACATCGCTGTCATCGGACGCGCCGGCAGCAACAACGCCCTGGACATTTTGTATACGCTGACCTTTGGCCCGCCGCCGCGTCGCGATTCCAGGACGGACACAAGCGAGCGCAACATTCCGGCGGCGAAATGATCCTGAAAAAAGTAGTTGGCCTCTTTGTTCCCCCCTCATCCGGCCTTCGGCCACCTTCTCCCCGCACGCGGGGAGAAGGGACAACACCCTCTCGCACGTTTGCGGGAGAGGGGGAGCCTTTACCATTGGCGTAGCGCGTGTCCAATCTGATCGTCAACCTGACCCGGAACATCGCTGTCATCGGACGCGCCGGCAGCGACAACGCCCTGGATATTTTGTATACGCTGACCTTTGGCCCGCCGCCGCGTCGCGATTCCAGGACGGATACAAGCGAGCGCAACATTCCGGCGGCGAAATGATCCTGAAAAAAGCAGTTGGCCTCTTTGTTCTCCCCTCATCCGGCCTTCGGCCACCTTCTCCCCGCGAGCGGGGCGAAGGGACAACACCCTCTCGTCCGCTTGCGGGAGAGGGGGAGTCAAAGTTTGGATGAAAGAAGCAAAATATTCCAGAATATCGCCCTCGCATCAACATCGCCCCCAGTCATGTCCACCGACCTGCTCCCCAAAGCCAAAGCGCTGCGCAAACAGATGACCGATGCCGAACACTGCCTGTGGCGACAATTACGCGATCGGCGCTTTTGCGAGGTGAAATTCCGGCGACAGGAACCGATCGGTCCATACATCGTGGATTTTGTCGCATTATCCGAAAAACTGGTTATCGAATTGGACGGCGGACAACACGCGGATGAGGCCGCAATAGTTTACGACAATAAAAGAACGGCTTATCTCGAAGCCCAAGGGTATCGGGTATTGCGCTTCTGGAATGACGATTGTCTGGTAAGGACAGCGCAGGTGCTGGATCAGATTGGACACGCGCTACGCCAATGGTAAAGGCTCCCCCTCTCCCGCAAGCGGGCGAGAGGGTGTTGTCCCTTCTCCCCGCGTGCGGGGAGAAGGTGGCCGAAGGCCGGATGAGGGGAGATTGTTATCCCGGCGCCGACACCACCGGGTACACCAACACACAGTCTATTTGGACTCGCGCAGGTAGCGGGTCAGATAAGCCCAGGTTTCGTTCGTGCTCATCGGGCAGGCGTGCTTGTAGCCCTGAATGATCTGGCAATCCAGCGTCTGGAAATAATCCCATTGCGTTTCATTCTCGACACCTTCGGCGATCAGTTGCAGGTTACGGGCTTGGGCCACGGCGGCCAGGGTTTCGATCATGGCCCGGGTGTCGGGGTCGCCGATTTTTTCGGTGAAGAAGCGGTTGATCTTGATGGCGTCCACCGGGTATTCGAGCAGGTTCTTGAACGCCGAACGCTCGATTTCCAGGCGGTCGACGAGAATCTGGATACCCGACAAGCGCAGATCGTGCAGGGTTTTTGCGGATTGCCCGGAACTTTTCAACAGCGCGTATTCCGAAATCTCGAAGGCCAGATGTTCCGGCGACAGTTGGTGCGCGAGCAGAATCTCATTGACGATTTTCGCGAATTCCGGGCGTTCGAGGTAACCGGGAACGATATTGATGGAGATGCGCCCGAAGGACAGGCCGGCCGTGAGCCATGCACGAGCCTGTGCACAGGCCATGTGCATGATCTGCGTATCGATTTCGACGATCAGCCCCATGTTCGCGGCGGCGGCCATGAACTCGCTCGGCAACAGCACGCCTTTCTCGTGATGCGCCCAGCGGCCGAGTACTTCGAGGTAAAGCACGCGGCGTTCAACCGTGTGGTAGAGCGGCTGGAAGTAGGGCACGAACTGGTGCTTGTCCAGCGCGATACGCAGTTCCGTCGCAAGATAGAGATTGGCGTCCAGTTTTTCCTGAAGGTCTCTCTCGAAGAAACGGAAACGCATTCCCCCTTCGGTCTTGGACATGTACATCGCCATGTCGGCGCGCCGGATGATTTCGTCCGCCTCGGCGACGCACTGGAAAGTGGCGATGCCGATGCTGCTGCGAATGTGCATTTCGTGTTCCAGCAGTACCACCGGCTCCTGCAACCTGTCCAGGATGGATTGCGCCAGAACGGCGGCGGATTCGGAGGAGTCCATCTCGGTCGCGATAACGGCGAATTCGTCGCCGCCCAGGCGGGCAGCGGTGTCCGTCTTGCGCACGCGCTCTTGCAGGACGTTCGCCATGTGGATGAGCAAGGCGTCGCCGGTAGCGTGACCCATGGAATCGTTGACCTGTTTAAAGCGGTCCAGGTCGAAGAACAGGAGCGCCCCGAATTTTCCGGAACGTCTGCTCTGGCTGATCGCCCGTTCCAGTTCTTCGTTGAACAGCATGCGGTTGGCCAGCCCGGTGAGCGGGTCGTGTCCGGCCAGATAGCGCGCTTTTTCTTCGGCGGTGCGACGGATCTCGACCTCTTCGGAGAGTTGCCGATTCGCTTTGGACAACTCACGGGTGCGCTCGTCGACGAGGATTTCAAGGTTGTCCTTGATCTCGCGCAATTCGGCCTCGGCGCGGGCGCGTTCCGCGATTTCACCTTCCAGCTTGAACATGTGCTCGTTCAAGGTGTCGGCCATTTCGTTGAACGTGCCCGCCAGCGAGGTGATCTCGTCCTCGTACTTGTAGTGAAAGCGGAAATTCTTTTCGCCCAGGCGGAAACTGTTGAAGCCGCTGTTCAGCCAACCGAGTTTTCGGGAAAGGTAGGCCGCAAGCCAGAGGGCAATGAGAATCACCACCGCGACCAGCACAACCGTGGAAACCGTCAGGGTGGAGGCTGTCTCTTTCATGCCGTTGAAAAGCGCTTCGTCGGCCACCAGCCCCTGCTCCTTCATGTCGTTCTCGACGCCCAAGATGATGTCGTTCAAGCGCTTCTCGGAGGCGCTGGCCACCTTGTGAAAATCCTCGACATTGGCGCCGATGGTGACAATGCCGAAGCCGCGCCGGTTACCTTGCACTTCCGGATTGTATTGCCCGGTGTAGTAGGGAATGGCCGCCGTCGTGGAGAGTTTCCACAGGCCGCTCCAGAGGATGAGGAAGGAACCGGAACCACCGTGGTCGACCAGGTTGTACCAGCCGATGCACTGCGGCGCGAAATTGAGATAGCGGCAGTCGAGACCGACATTGCCGCTGGCGGTGAGGCTTTTCTCGGGTTTTTTGCTTTGCTGCTGGTCGACGAAAGTCGGCGCGGTTTCCATGTAGTCGCGCCAGGTCTTGCCGCTCTTCTGCCAGTCTTCGAACACCTTGTCTTCCAGCCAGGGCACGGCGGGTTCGCCGTTTTCGTCGTAGCCGACGATGGAATGGTGGCGCGGATGGACGATGCTGCGTCCCTTGTAATCCCAGATGAAGGCGTAATTGCCGTCGGAAGCGTCGTTGATGTCGCGGTAGCGCTCTTCGGTGGGGACGATGGTGTCGGTAAAGGACATCAAGTGATCGTGATTCAACGCCAGGGTTACCCAACCGCTGATCTTGCCATCCTGCATCACCGGCGTCGCCCAGCGCACGACACCCTGGAAGCGTTTGCCGACCGGATTTTCCTTGCCGGAGTAGGCATGTTTTTCCGGCTCGAAAAGAATGCCGCGCGTTTTGGCGGCAGCGGGCGTGAAGGGACCGATGATCTGCGAGCCGACATAGGCGCCGATCACATCGGAGACGTAAATCTCGCCCGGCTTCAGGCGTTTCAAATCCTCGAAATAGTTCTCCGCGCGCGCAAAGGTATTGCGGCGTTGGGAGATGTCTTGCAGCGTCGGGCTGACCCGGTCGGAGGTGGTGACCTTGACAAGTTCCTTGCCGTCAAGGCCGACGAAGGTCATTTCCAGATAGAGCGGCACGGGTTCACTCTTGAATACCGTGGGAGGGCGGTAATGGAAACTGGTGACGTTATCCTTGCTGCCAGGTTCCGCGCTGGAATCGTCGGGCTGCACCGGGTCTTCCGGCTCCCAGGCATTCTGATACGGGCTCAGACGCCATTTGCCATGTCTTACCAGATCGCGCTGCTTGTTGTTTACAAAATTACGGTAAGCCACCTCATCAGGCGGCCTCATCGAGGCAATACGAATATCGGCGTCGCGCCCGTAGAGGAATTCCGCCACCCGATTGGCGGTGTCGGTGGTCAGGCGTTCGATTTCCTCGGTGGCGCGGGCGTCAAGCGCATCGACCGCGTCGTTGATCGCCAGGTCGCCGACCTGATTGATGGCCTTATCCGCCGTGGTCACCAACTTGTCGATATGCTGTTTAAAATCGTCCGTGGTTTTCTGCGTCTGGTTCCAGGCGATCCATACCAGCAGCACCAGAGGCACGACCTTGATGGCGATGAAAACCAGGACCAAGCGAACGCGAACGGAAAGTTTGTACCAGAGTTCCACAACGCCCTCTCAAGAAAAAACCGCTTTCGGTCAATGTTTCGGCGATTCTACATTCATATTCAACGCCGCACTACAACTTAAACGCTGACAAATCCCGGATTTTCAGGGGGTGTCTATTTTTATCATTTCATTCCCACGATGGCTTCGAATCCAGGTTTCCTTACGCGGAAATTTGCTGGAAATTTGCTGGAATTGCCACACAGGAAGTCCGGCATCCGATCCGGCCTGCCATGCCTGGCGCGGCGCCGAGGCGCGCCAGGAACTACCGTCAACCATTTCTTCGCTTTATATTTCGCTACATTCGACGGCCCGGCGGTGTAATAATGGATGCCTTCCCTGCTGATGCCGGTGGGGCTGTTTTACAGCGACAAGTTATCGGGGATCGAATCGCGGCGCGACAATAAATAGTATTTCCTATGTGATCATGGCGGACGAAAATCGCAAATCAATCATGCTGGTGGACGATAACCTCGCCAACCTGCAAGTGGGCAAGACAGCCTTGTTCGCCATGTACCGGGTGTTGACCGTTCCGTCCGCCGAAAAAATGTTTACGATGCTGGAGCGGTATTCGCCGGAGTTGATCCTGCTGGATGTCGACATGCCGGACATGAACGGTTTCGAGGCGATCAGGATTCTCAAGGAGAGAGCCGCCACGCGCGACATCCCCGTCATCTTTCTGACCGCCAAAAACGACAGCGAAAGCGAATTGAAGGGCCTTTCCCTCGGCGCCGTCGACTATATTTCCAAGCCTTTCTCCCCGCCGCTCTTGAGGAAACGCATCGAGTTACATCTGCAATTGAAGGATTTCAACAACAATCTGCAGCAGATGGTCGCGGCGAAGACGAAAACCGTGGTCAAGCTGCAAAACAAAATCCTGAAAGCCGTAGCCGAACTCGTCGAATGTCGCGACGACACCACCGGCGAGCACATCGAGCGCACCCAGCATTATCTTGGTATTATCATGCGCGCCATGCCTGATCAGAGGCTGTACGCCGGGGAGACTTCAAACTGGGACATTGGCCTGCTCCAGCAATCCTCATTGCTGCACGACGTGGGCAAAATTTTCATCAGCGATAACATCCTCCGGAAACCGGGGCCGCTGACGCCCGAAGAGTTCAATGAAATCAAAAAACACGCCGACTTTGGCGTGAGCATCATTGAACGAATCGAGGAGGACGACGAGGAGAACGCCTTCCTCTCCTACGCAAAAATTTTCGCGGGCCATCATCATGAAAAATGGAATGGGGCGGGCTATCCGAACGGCCTCTCCGGGGAGGACATTCCGCTCCTGGGTCGCATCATGGCGATCGCGGATGTCTATGATGCGTTGACTTCCGAGCGGCCCTACAAAAAGGCGTTCACTCATGAGCAGGCGGTTTCCATCATGATCGAAGAAAGCGGGACGCATTTCGATCCGGCGCTGATTCGCCTGTTCGAGCAGGTCGCCGACCAGTTCAACTGCTCACGGAACAAGCTCTGATGCGGCAGTCGCGCGTCCACAACGCAACCAGCGGAGAACCCTCCATGCGGAACATGGTCACCCATGCGACAAACGCTTCCATCAAGCGTAATTTCAAAATATTTTCCGGCCTCATTTTTCTCTTCATCGTGCTGTTCGGCGCCGTGGCCTTTATTTTCTCCATGCGCCAGATTGGCTATCTTTCCATGGAGGACAAACTGTCCTTGCTGGCGGAAACCACGCGACTGCGCCTGGTGACGGAGGTCAACAGCGAACTCGCGCTGGCCCTGGAGATGGCCGATACCCCAGTGATACGGCGGTATTTTCTCGATCCCGAAAATCAGTCCCTGAAAGAAGCCGCTTTCGAGGAATTCGCCGTGTATCGGAGAAATTTCAAAAATAATTCCGTTTTCTGGGTCAACGATATCGACAAGAAGTTCTATATCAACGATGGAGATTTTTACATCATTGACCCGAGCCTGCCGGAAAATTATTGGTATAACCTGACGCTCTACGACACGGAAAAATACAATTTCAACATCAACTACAATCCTGACCTGAAACAGACCAACCTCTGGGTCAACGTTCCTGTTTTCACACAAAGGCCCGACGGCACCAGAAAGCCTGTCGGCATGGTCGGCACGGGCGTCAATCTCACGAGTTTCATCAATTCCGTATACAAAACCGACGATGACTCCATCACCCTGTACCTGTTCAACGCCTTCAATGAAATCACCGTGGCCAAGGATTTCGATCTGGTCCTCATCAAGGCCAACATCGCCAGTTACCTCGGCAACACGCCTGACCGGGTCATTGACGCCGCCCACCGCCTGAACGATCTGGAAATCACGTCCTTCATTCATGGCAACGCCATGTACGCGGTGTCTTCCATTCCGCAGTTGAACTGGTATCTGGTCGTCAGTATCCCGATCAATTTCGTCACGCTTTTCGATCCCATGCTGACCGCCGTGTTCATTGTCATGCTGCTGCTGATTCTGTTGGTCATCGTCGCCTTCAATATCTTTCTGTCCCGCACACGGGACGAAGTGGAAGAACAGAATAGAAATCTTGTCAGTCTGAATCTGAAAGCGGAGGCCGCTTCCAAGGCCAAGGGCAATTTCCTGGCGCGGATGAGCCACGAAATACGCACGCCGATGAACGCCATCATCGGCATGAGTGAACTCGCGCAAAGGGAATACGGAAAACCCAAGGCCCTCGAATACATCGCCGACATCAAGCAGGCGAGCGCGAGCCTGCTGGCCATCATCAATGACATCCTGGATTTTTCAAAGATCGAATCCGGTATTTTGCAGATTAACCCGGAGCCTTATGAAACCGCTTCCCTGCTGAACGACGCCTCGGCGATCATCGTTGTCCGGATCAAGGAGAAACCGATCGAGTTCATTACCGACATCTCCCCCGACCTGCCGCACAACATGACGGGGGATGTCACCCGTGTCCGCCAGATTCTGCTGAATCTCTTGAGTAACGCCGTGAAGTACACGAACACGGGCTTCATCAAATTTTCCGTCGCCGGGGAGCGCATCGCTGAAGATTCGATACGACTGACTTTCACCGTTACCGACAGTGGCATCGGCATCCGGCCCGAGGATATGGAGAATCTGTTCGGCGATTTTGTGCGCATCCACGACGCGCGCACCAAACATGTCGAAGGAACCGGCCTGGGCCTGGCCATCACCAGGAATCTCTGTCAGGCCATGGGCGGCGACATTAGCGTGACGAGCGAATATGGCAAAGGTTCCGTGTTCACCGCCAGCGTGCTCCAGTCCGTCGCTTCCTGGCGTCCCATAGGTACTATGGAAAACGTGGTTTCCGCGCACCTGGAGACGCAAAGCGTAAGTTTTACCGCACCGGGAGCCCGTGTGCTGGTCGTCGACGATATGCCCAGTAATCTGATAGTGGCCGAAGGACTGCTCGCCCCCTATGAAATGCAGGTCTCCACCTGCACGGACGGTCGTCAGGCCATCGCCATGCTGCACGAACAGAATTTCGATCTGGTGCTGATGGATCACATGATGCCGGAGATGGACGGCATGGAGGCCACCGCCGCCATTCGCGCCATGCCGGAACCGTATTACCGGCAACTGCCGATCATTGCGCTGACAGCCAACGCGATTTCCGGGATGCGGGAAATGTTTCTGCAAAATGGCTTCAGCGACTTTCTCTCCAAGCCCATCGAGATTCCCAAGCTGCATGGCATCATGGAAAAATGGGTTCCCAGGAAAAAACGCCGGAAAATATCGAAAGTGGTCATGCCGGCCGCCAGGCGCCCGCTTCCCACGTACCCCGACGACGGCCCCGCGCTGACGATCGAAGGCGTAGACACCGCAGCCGGCATCGGCAGGGTGGGCGGTTCGCGGCGCAGCTATCTGGATTTGCTGGACATTTTCCGCCGTGACGCGATAGCGCGTCTTCCGCTCTTGAAAATCTCCGGGACGCCAAGCGAAGCAGAGCGCAAAACACTCAACATGCAGGTCCACGCCTTGAAAAGCGCTCTGGCGAATATCGGGGCCAACTCCCTCTCAAGCACCGCCGCCACGCTGGAGGCTGCCCGACGGGAAAGCGATCTGCCCGTAATCCACGAACATCTCGCCCCCTTCCGGGAAGCGCTGGCGGCGTTGGCGGAAAGTATCAGGATGGCGCTGGAAGCCATGTACGCCGGGAATGTCGGAGAAACATCCGGCGATGGGGATGACCGGATGAAGACGATACTCGCAAGACTGGCGAAAGCATTGGAGACGGAAGATATAGACGAAATGGACGCAGCGCTGGAAGCCTTGCAAATGTTGACGCTCACTCCGGCAACGCGCGAGGCGGTCGCCAGCATCGCGGAATGCGTGTTGATGGCGGATTTCGAACGGGCCGGGGAGATCGTCAAGGGATTGCCTGGAGCGTAAAAAAAGAATTCAGAGAGGATTCCGGATTGGCTTCAAGGCATGTCGGGAAGATACAGTCTACAATCCGCTACACCATGCCCACATGATAGTCGCTGAAAGCTGAATTTCCCTTGCCCGGCAGCGCTCATCTACTTTAATGGAGACATTTCATGACCAGCAACAATGAACCTCCGGAAATCCTTATCTACCACAACGCTCGTTGTTCGAAGAGCTGTTCGGCCTGCGAGATTGTTGCCGGGAAAGGTTTCGCAGCGCGCATCGTCGAATACCTGAAAACCCCGCCGAGCCGGGAAGAATTACGTGTTCTGCTGAAAAAACTGGGGTTGAAGCCATCCGGACTCGTCCGCCGCGGCGAGGAGGTATTCAAGGAAAATTACGCCGGCAAGACGCTGGACGAAGAACAATGGCTCGACGCGCTGGTTGCGCATCCGATCCTGATCGAACGCCCGATCGTTGTGCGCGGCGACCACGCCGTCATTGGCCGGCCGCCGGAGAAAGTCCTGGAACTGCTCGACGCCGATGCCTGATGCGGCGGGATAAAACGCGATGACTGGTGGCGGATGGGGCTGCCCGCACGAACTGAACGGCCACTGCGGCAAGGTCAGGAATCTGCCCTGCGATCCGGGCATGAAGGGTTGTGAGCTGTACGGACGCTACGTGTTTTTCGACGCCGACAAAAACACGCGGCTGGAACAGAAGAAGGCGCGCAAGGTGCGGGAGATACGGCCCGCACAGACCAAGGACTGAACCCGCGCACCGCGCATTGAAGACCCGTGGCGGCGTGTGAACCTTTCGGTCTTCGCTTCGGAATATTTGTCCTCACCATGACGGGGCATTTTCGATGAAGGAAATGTATGCGACTCAATAATCAGCGCGAAAGCGGCAACGTCGAGGACCGGCGCGGCTCGGGTTTTGGCGGAGGAGGCGAAGGATTCGGCGGCAGGCGCGGCGGCATCGGCATCGGTTCAATCGCCGTCGCCCTGGTCGCCAGCTATTTTTTCGGCGTCGACCCGATGGTTGTGCTCGGCCTGTTGTCGGACATGGAACCGTCCGGACAGGCGCGGGTTGCCGCCCGCAAACCACCCGCCGAGGACGAAATGGCGCGCTTCGTCAGCAAGGTGCTCGGCAGCACCGAAGAAACGTGGAGACAAATTTTCAGCGAAAACCGCGCCAGTTACCGGGAACCCAAACTCGTGCTGTTTTCGGGCGTCACGCCCACTGCGTGCGGCACCGGTCAATCGGCGATGGGACCGTTCTACTGCCCGGCCGACCAGAAGGTCTACATCGACCTGGTTTTCTACCGCGATCTCAAGGAACGCTTTCACGCACCGGGGGAATTTGCCGAGGCTTATGTGATCGCTCACGAAGTCGGCCACCACGTGCAGAATCTGCTCGGCATCTCGGACAAAGTGCGCCAGGCGCAGCAAGGCGTCAGCCGCGCCAAGGTCAACGCCCTGTCGGTGCGCCTGGAACTACAGGCCGACTGCTTTGCCGGCGTATGGGGCTTTCGGGCCAATGAAGCGAAACAGATCATCGAACCCGGCGAGATCAATCAGGCGCTGACCGCCGCATCGGCCATCGGCGACGATCGTCTGCAACAGCAAACGCAGGGGCGCATCGTTCCCGAATCATTCACCCACGGAACATCCGAGCAGCGCATGCGCTGGTTCCGGCGCGGGCTGGACTCGGGCGATATGCGCCAGTGCGACACCTTCAAGGCGGCGTCACTGTGACGGGGAAAGCCGAAATCCAGCCCTCGTTCATCAAATTTCCGGATTCCGGCTATCAAAGGAATGACGAGGTTGAAATAGCACACATCGGGGTAAGGACGCATAGGTTGGGGTGAGCGGCGCGAACCCCAACATTGGGATGACCTATTGGCTGGTGCGTTGGGGTTCGCAAGCTCACCCCAAACTATACGAGCTACAGCGCTGTCTTCGGCTCGGAGCGTTACTCTCCGCTTCTCGCTTCTAATGCGAATTGGAATTATTTTTTATATCATAGTAAATACATATAATTATATTTAATAAAAAATTCAATCCAAGGAAACATCCAACAAAAAAATAGAATGCATCAGCCCACATCCCGATGTGTCCGACAATTTGCGTACTGTCAAAAGCAAAAAGTTCTATCACGCATATTGTAGTACCTGCAAAAAAACATACAGGTACAATATATTTAATTTTTTTATTTTTTAATTTATTTAAAAATAATGTAAACAAAACCGGAACGAGTAACGCTAATACTAATGTTAGTACCCATGTGCAAATAACGATGGCCATCATGTCAGCACCTTGTGTAATGAACCGCGAAGAACACGGTTTGAGTGGATTGTTAACCCAACATCGTTACTTTTCCTGGTCGTAAAAACATCTCCCGCAACCCTTTTCATCATAGTCCGTGTAGGGTGGGCAAGCGAAGCGCAGCCCGCCGATTGTAAGCTACCGGCGGCTTCGCCGCCGCAAGACAAGGCAAGAATTGTCGGAATGCGCCGCTACGCGGCTTTTCCAACCTACGCGAGCCCAGGCTACGCTTGCTGCCATCATCACCCCGTCATTCCCGCGAAGGCGGGAATGACGGATTAATTTATAGCGAAATGGCTATATTTTACATTCGGCGGAAGGCGCTTCGCTTTTCCGCCCTACGCGAGCTGAAATAGGAGCGCCAACATGCCAAGGACAGCCATAGAGCATAACAGTCGTATCGCCATGTGGATTCAGCCCGATGACAAAATCAAACTCATGCGCGCCTGCGCGCTGGAACAAACCGACCTGACGGAATTTATTTTGCGCAATGCCTTGCTTGCCGAGCAGCGCATGCGCTGGTTCCGGCGCGGGCTGGACTCGGGCGATATGCGCCAGTGCGACACCTTCAAGGCGCGTCGCTGTGACGGGGAAAGCCAGAATCCAGCCTTCGTTCATCAAATAGCACACATAGGGATGAAGGCGCATAGGTTGGGGTGAGCGGCGCGAACCCCAACATTGGGATGATCTATTGCTGATGCGTTGGGGTTCGCAAGCTCACCCCAACCTATACGGGCTCGCAACCTATGCGGGCTGAAAACTTTGGGTTAAGCAATCACCAGCCAGCACCGATGATCATCCCGTAATCACCTCGGCAGCGAAGAACTCCCCATCAAAAACTCATCCACCGCCCGCGCACACTGTCGCCCTTCGCGGATGGCCCAGACCACCAGCGATTGCCCGCGGCGCACGTCGCCCGCCGCGAAGACCTTGGCGGTGTTCGTCGCATAGCAGCCGGGACCGTCGGTTACGGCTTGCGCATTGCCGCGCGCGTCCTTGTCGACGCCGAAGGATTCCAGCAGGCTCGAAACGGGGCTCAAAAATCCCAGGGCCAGAAAAACGAGGTCGGCGGGGTAGGTTCGTTCGCTGCCGGCGATTTCACTCATCTTGCCGTCTTTCCATTCCAGGTCGACGGTTTTGATGGCTTTGAGAATTCCCTGCTCGCCGATGAACTCCTTGGTGGCGATGGAAAAGAGGCGTTGCGTGTCGCCTTCCAGATGCGACGAGGAGGTGCGCAGCTTGAGCGGCCAGTAGGGCCAGGTGGTGGCCTTGTTTTCCTGCTCCGGCGGTTGCGGCAGCAATTCGAGCTGGGTCACCGAGGCGGCGCGATGTCGGTAGCTGGTGCCGACGCAGTCGGAACCCGTGTCGCCGCCGCCGATGACCACGACATGCTTGCCCCTGGCGTTGATCGGATTGGCTTTTTTGTCGCTGATCTGACGATTTTGCGGAATCAGGAATTCCAGCGCGGCGTAGACGCCTTTCAGTTCCCGCCCGGGGATTGACAGGTCACGCGGCGTCTCCGAGCCCGCCGCCAGCACGACGGCATCGAATTCCTGGAGGATTTTTTCGGCCGGGATATGCTCACTGGCGTCGTTGGCGACGCCGGCGGGAACGTCTTTACTGCCGACAATGACTCTGGTGCGGAAGACGACGCCTTCCGCCTCCATCTGCCTGACCCGGCGCTCGATCAGGGATTTGTCGAGCTTGAAGTCGGGAATTCCGTAACCCGGCAGGCCGCCGGGACGCCGGTTCTTTTCGAAGACGGTTACCTCGTGCCCGACGCGAGCGAGCTGCTGGGCGGCCGCCAGGCCGGCGGGGCCGGAACCGATAATGGCGACCTTTTTGCCGGTTTTGACACTGGCGGGCTGAGGCACGATCCAGCCCATCTGCCAGCCCTTGTCGACGATGGCGTGCTCGATCGATTTGATGCCCACCGATTCGTCGTTGATGTTGAGCGAGCAGGCTTCCTCGCAGATCGCGGGGCAGATGCGCCCGGTGATGTCGGGGAAATTGTTGGTCGAATGCAAGACCTTCAGCGCCTGCTCCCATTGACCGCGATAAACCAGATCATTCCAGTCCGGGATGATGTTGTTGACCGGACAGGCGTTGTTGCAGAACGGAATGCCGCAATCCATGCAGCGCGATCCCTGTATGCGCGTCTGCTCGTCGTTGAGCGTGGCGACAAATTCACGATAGTGCTTTACGCGAGCCGGCGCGGGCTCATAGGCCTCCGACAGACGCTGACGTTCCAAAAAACCAGTGGGCTTTCCCATTTTCAGGCAACCTCCAATTGCTTTTGCGCGGCCAACTCGGCCAGCGCGCGACGGTACTCATGCGGCATGACTTTGACGAAACGGGCGCGGCAGGCCGGCCAGTCTTCGAGGACCCGGCGCGCGATCGCGCTGCCGGTATATTGGGCATGGCGTTCCACCAGGTCCTTGAGCAAGACTTCATCGGCCAGGCCCAGATGGCGGCCATCCGCTTTCGACTCGTCGCGAGCCACGACTTCTTCTTCCGCAGGCTCCACGGTTTCCAGCGCGACTTGCGCCTGGTTACAACGGGATGCGAACGTTCCATCTTCATCGAGAACGAAAGCCACTCCTCCCGACATCCCGGCGGCGAAATTGCGCCCGGTCATGCCCAGGACAACCACCGTTCCACCGGTCATATACTCGCAGCCGTGATCGCTGACCCCTTCGACCACGATGGTCGCTCCGGAATTACGCACGGCGAATCGCTCGCCGGCGACTCCGGAGAAGAAAGCCTCGCCTTCGATGGCGCCGTACAAGACGGTATTTCCGACGATGATGTTCCTGTTCGATTCACCCGGAAACGCCGGATTGGGACGCACGATGATGCGGCCGCCCGACAGGCCCTTGCCGACATAGTCGTTTGCTTCTCCCACCAGATCCAGCGTGATTCCGTGCGCGAGGAAGGCGCCAAAGCTCTGGCCAGCGGAACCTTGAAAGGCGATGTGGATCGTGTCATCGGGTAAACCCGCATGTCCGTATTTCTCGACGACACGGCTGGACAACATGGTCGCGACGGTGCGGCTGGCATTGCGGATCGGCAGTTCGATATGCACTGCCTTGCCTTTTTCGAGAGCGGGTTTGGCCAATTCGATCAACTGGTTGTCCAGCGTCCTGGATAAGCCATGATCCTGCTTCTCACAGTGGAAAATCGGCTCGCCGGCCGCTACGGGCCGCTGGAAGATGAGGCTGTAGTCCAGACCACGGGCTTTCCAGTGTTCTATTCCCTTTTTTATGTCGAGGAGATCGGAACGCCCGATCAGATCGTCAAACTTGCGAATGCCGATCCGCGCCATCAGTTCACGCAATTCCTCGGCGACGAAAAAGAAATAGTTGACCAGGTACTCCGGTTGGCCGGTGAAGCGGCGGCGCAATTCCGGGTCCTGCGTGGCCACGCCGACCGGACAGGTGTTCAGGTGGCATTTGCGCATCATGATGCAGCCGGAGACGACGAGCGGCGCGGTAGCGAAACCGAATTCGTCGGCGCCGAGCAATCCGCCGATCAGCACATCGCGCCCAGTCTTGATCTGGCCGTCGACCTGCACACGCACACGCCCGCGCAATCGATTAAGCACCAGCGTCTGTTGCGTCTCGGCCAATCCAAGCTCCCACGGTGAACCGGTATGCTTGATCGAAGACAAGGGGCTGGCGCCGGTGCCGCCGTCGTGGCCGGAAATCACCAGATGGTCGGCCTTGGCCTTGGACACGCCGGCGGCGACCGTGCCGATGCCGAGTTCGGACACCAGCTTGACGCTGATCGAAGCATTCGGGTTGGCGCTCTTCAGATCGTGAATTAGTTGCGCCAGATCCTCGATCGAATAGATGTCGTGGTGCGGCGGCGGCGAGACCAGCCCGACGCCCGGCACCGAATGACGCAGGAAGCCGATATATTCGGACACTTTGTGTCCGGGCAGTTGCCCGCCTTCGCCCGGCTTGGCGCCCTGGGCCATCTTGATCTGGATCTGGTCGGCATTGAGCAGATACTCGCTGGTCACGCCGAATCGCCCGGAAGCCACCTGCTTGATCGAGGAACGCAGGCTGTCACCCTTCTTGAGCGAATAGTCGCGTTCGATACGCCCTTTGCCGACGATATCCGATACCATCTGGCCGGCCTTGGCCGGCTTGTAGCGCGCCGGGTCCTCGCCGCCTTCGCCCGTATTCGAGCGCCCGCCGATGCGGTTCATGGCGATCGCCAGCGTGGTATGCGCCTCGGTCGAGATGGAGCCCAGCGACATCGCGCCGGTAGCAAATCGCTTGACGATCTCTTTGGCCGGTTCGACTTCGTCCAGCGGAATCGCCGGACCCGCCGCCTTGATCTCGAACAGGCCGCGCAAGGTCATGTGCCGTTGCGACTGGTCATTGATGATCTTCGCGTAGTCCTTGTAGCTGTCGTATTTGCCGGTGCGCGTCGAATGTTGCAGCCGGGCGATGGCGTCCGGCGTCCACATATGCTCGTCGCCGCGCACGCGGAAGGCATAGTCGCCGCCGATGTCGAGCGCTTCCTGCAATATCTGTTCCTGGCTGAACGCCAGACAGTGCCGACGGATGGATTCCTCCATCACCTCGAAGACGCCAATGCCTTCGACCCGCGACGAGGTACCGGTGAAATACTTGTCGACCATCTTTTTCTGCAAGCCGATGGCCTCGAAAATCTGCGCGCCGGTGTAGGACATGTAGGTCGAAATGCCCATCTTGGACATGACCTTGAGCAGGCCCTTGCCGATGCCCTTGACGAAGTGCTTGACTGCTTTTTCACGCGCCTGCTCGTCCTTGCCAGCCATCTGCTCGATCGTTTCGAGCGCCAGGTAGGGATGGACGGCCTCCGCGCCATAGCCGGCGAGCAGCGCGAAATGATGCGTCTCCCGCGCCGAACCCGTTTCGACCACCAGACCGACGCGGGTGCGCAAACCGCGTGTGACCAGATGCTGGTGCACGGCTGAAAGCGCCAGCAGCGCCGGGATGGCGACGTTATCCCTGTCAAGCTTGCGGTCGGAGACGATCAGCAGCCCGCAGCCGCGCATCACGGCGTCTTCCGCCTCGGCGCAGAGCGAGGCCAGACGCGCCTCGACGCCTTCATTGCCCCAGGCGAGCGGGTAGCAGAGGTTCAGTTCGGCGGAATGCACCTT
Organism: Betaproteobacteria bacterium; assembly: GCA_025997075.1. Classification (GTDB taxonomy): domain Bacteria; phylum Pseudomonadota; class Gammaproteobacteria; order Burkholderiales; family Rhodocyclaceae; genus Propionivibrio. The sequence continues at coordinate 23,255 of BNUC01000012.1, forward strand.
GTCTTCGGTATAGGCCGAGATGTGGCGCAGTTTGGCCATGTCGGCGTAGGTCAGCACCGGCTGCGAGACTTCCAGGCGGTACGGCGGATTGATCTCGTTGATGCCCAGCAGGTTCGGCTTGGGGCCGATGAACGAAACCAGCGACATGACCATCTGCTCGCGAATCGGGTCAATCGGCGGATTCGTCACCTGCGCGAACAACTGGCGGAAATAGTTGTACAGCGGCTTGTTCCTGTGCGAGAGCACGGCGAGCGGCGAATCGTTGCCCATTGAGCCGATGGCTTCTTCGCCGGTTCTCGACATCGGCTCAAGAATAAACTTGATGTCCTCCTGCGTGTAACCGAAAGCCTGCTGACGGTCGAGCAGGCTGGCTTCGCAGACCGGCGCTCCGGCGTCGGACGGCGTATCAAGGCCGTCGAGCTTGATGTTGATGCGCGCCACCCAGTCCTGATAAGGCTTCTGCCTTGAGAGCGTTTCCTTGAGTTCGGCATCGTCGATGATGCGCCCCTGGTCGATGTCGATCAGGAACATCTTGCCGGGCTGCAAACGCCACTTCTTGACGATCTTCTCCTCGGGAATCGGCAAAACCCCCGCTTCCGAGGACATGACCACGTAATCGTCGTCGGTCACCAGATAGCGCGCCGGACGCAGGCCGTTACGGTCGAGCGTGGCGCCGATCTGGCGTCCGTCGGTGAAAGCCATCGCGGCCGGGCCGTCCCACGGTTCCATCATGGCGGCATGGTATTCGTAAAACGCGCGGCGTTTTTCGTCCATCAGCGTGTGCGCTTCCCAAGCTTCGGGGATGAGCATCATCATGGCGTGCGCCAGCGAATAACCGCCCATGACCAGCAATTCCAGCGCGTTGTCGAAGGACGCGGTATCGGACTGGTTCGGGTACATCAGCGGCCAGATTTTGTCGAGATCGGCTCCGAGCAGCGGCGACGAGGTGCCTTTTTCACGGGCGCGCATCCAGTTGTAGTTGCCGCGCAAGGTATTGATCTCGCCATTGTGCGCGATCATGCGGAAGGGATGCGCCAGCGGCCAGGTCGGGAAAGTATTGGTGGAAAACCTCTGGTGCGCCAGCGCCAGTGCCGAAATACAGCGCGGATCCCGCAGGTCGGAGTAATACTGGCTCACCTGGTCGGCGAGCAGCAATCCTTTATAAACGATGGTTCGCGCCGACATCGACGGCTGGTAGAACTCCTTGCTGTGCTCCAGGCCCAGCGCGCGAATGGCGTTGGCCGCCCGACGGCGGATGATGTAGAGCTTGCGTTCGAGCGCGTCGGTGACCATGACATCCGGGCCCCGGCCGATGAACACCTGGCGGATCACCGGTTCCAGCGCGCGCACCGCCGGGGACATGGGCATCGAGCGGTCGACGGGAACATCGCGCCAGCCCAGAATGACCTGGCCTTCGGCGCTTGTGGCGTGCTCGATCGCTTCCTGGCAGGCCAGGCGCGAGGCCGATTCCTTGGGCAGAAAAACCATGCCGATGCCGTAGTCGCCCGCGCGCGGCAGGCTCACGCCCTGTCTGGCCATTTCTTCGCGCATGAACTGATCGGGTATCTGGATCAGAATCCCGGCGCCATCGCCCATCAGTGGATCGGCACCCACGGCGCCGCGATGATCGAGATTTTTCAGGATCAGCAAGCCCTGCTCGATGATCGAATGGCTCTTTTTACCCTTGATATGCGCCACAAAACCGACCCCGCAGGCGTCGTGCTCGTTGGCCGGGTCATAAAGCCCCTGCTGTTCAGGTATCACCGGGTTCATCACGCTTGAATCCTCATAGAGACATGGAAAATACACAAAGGACAGACTTTCTCCAGACATCAAAAAAGCCGGCTTTAGCCAGCTTTGTCATGGAGTTCACGGACGGTTTCGGAGTATATCCCGAAACCTCCATGATTTTTAAAATAATTCACAAAAAGCACAACAAGCTTCCAAAATGTCATGAACTTACTTGCGACAGGAATTTCCCGTAAAATAGCCAGGTTTTTGCGGGTATCGGCGAATGAGCTTTATTGAGCAGGTCAGGCATGGTAAAGTAAAGCTTAATTCGATGAATAGTAATTATTACCATAAACGTCGGATGGTCCGGGTCGGGTTGGAGTTGAATTAGCGATTCACATGAGAGGCTGAAACTGCTTTTGAGGTGGTTTCAGCGATTTTTTCGTATCGAATCATGGAGATCTGAATGTCACTGAGTATCGGAGTTCCACGTGAGGTCTTTCCGGGGGAGAAACGCGTTGCTACTTCTCCCGAAGTCGTAGAAAAGCTGAAAAAGCTTGGATTCAATGTTTTAATCGAGTCCGGCGCCGGCGATGAGGCCAATTTCAGCGACGACGCTTACCGCGCAGCCGGGGCGGAGATCGTCGATAACGCGGCGGCGCTTTGGTCGTCGTCGGACATCGTCTTCAAGGTTCGCGGCCCGAACGACGATGAAGTGGGTCTGTTGCGTGAAGGCGGCGCTTTGATCTCCTTCATCTGGCCCGCGCAGAATCCTGAACTGATGCAAAAGCTGGCCGCCAGGAAGGCAAACGTCCTGGCCATCGATTCGCTGCCGCGTCAGTTGAGCCGCGCCCAGAAGATGGACGCCCTGACTTCCACGGCCGGCATCAGCGGCTACCGCGCCGTCATTGAAGCCGCCAACGTTTTCGGCCGCTTCTTCAACGGTCAGATGACCGCCGCCGGCAAGGTTCCGCCGGCCAAGGTCTTCATCGCCGGCGCCGGCGTGGCCGGTCTGGCGGCGATTGGCACCGCCGCCAATCTGGGCGCCATCGTGCGCGCCAACGACACGCGCGCCGAAGTCGCCGACCAGGTCAAATCGCTCGGCGGCGAATTCGTCAAGGTCGATTACGAGGAAGAAGGCTCCGGTGGCGGTGGTTACGCCAAAGTCATGAGCGAAGGCTTCCAGCAGGCCCAGCGCGAGATGTACGCCAAGCAGGCCAGGGAAGTCGACATCATCATCACCACCGCGCTGATCCCCGGCAAGCCCGCCCCCAAGCTGATCTCCGCCGAGATGGTGCAGAGCATGAAGCCGGGCAGCGTCATCGTCGATATGGCGGGCGAACAGGGCGGCAACTGCGAACTGACCGAACCCGGAAAAGCTTGCGTCAAGCACGGCGTCACGATCATCGGGTATACGGATCTGCCGAGCCGCCTGTCGAAGCAGGCATCGACGCTATACGCCAACAATCTGTTCCGTTTGACCGAAGAACTGGTCAAGACCAAGAGCGTTTCAGTCGAAGAAGGCACGGTCTCTCCGAATATGGAAGATGACGCCATTCGCGGCCTGACGGTGATCAAGGAAGGCGACATCACCTGGCCGCCGCCGCCGCTCAAACTGCCGGCGCCTCCGGCGGCCAAACCAGCCGCCGCCGTGGCAGCGCCCGCCGCCAAGAAGGCTCACGGCGCCAAGGGCGAACCCATGTCGCCCAAGTCGATGGCCATCCTGTTCGGAATCGGCGCGGTGGTGTTCTGGCTGATTGGCGCCCTGGCGCCGGAGCCGTTCCTCGGCCACCTCACGGTTTTCGTGCTGGCGTGCTTTGTCGGCTACCAGGTCGTCTGGAACGTCACGCCGTCCCTGCATACGCCCTTGATGAGCGTGACCAACGCGGTCAGCAGCATCATTGTGATCGGCGCGCTGGTGCAGATCGCCCCGCCGCTGGCCGAAGGCGTCACCCGGTCCAACGGCATCATCGGCTTCCTGGCGGTTTGTTCAATCATTCTCGCTTCGATCAACATGTTCGGCGGTTTCGCCGTAACCCGGCGCATGCTGGAAATGTTCCGCAAATAAGGGAGATAAAAAATGTCTATCGGTCTTTCCACCATCTCCTATATCGCGGCGACAATCCTTTTCATTCTCTGTCTTGGCGGGCTCTCCAATCAGGAAACCGCTCGCCGCGGTAATGTCTACGGCATCATCGGTATGGCGATTGCCGTGCTGGCGACCGTTTTCGGCCCGCGCGTCGGCTTGGCCGGCCTGCCCTGGATCATCGTTGCGATGGTCGTCGGCGGATCCATCGGTCTTTATGCCGCGCGCGTTGTGCAGATGACGCAGATGCCGGAACTGGTCGCCTTGATGCACAGTCTGGTGGGTCTTGCCGCCTGCATAGTCGGCTATGCCAGCTATATCGACACCTCGATCGTGCTCAGCGGCGCCGAGAAGTCGATCCATGAAGTCGAGATTTACGTCGGCATCCTGATTGGCGCGGTAACTTTCTCGGGCTCGATAATCGCTTTCGGCAAACTCTCCGGCAGGATCGGCGGCAAGCCCGTGTTGCTGCCGGGCCGGCATTTCATGAACCTGATCGGCCTCTTGATCATCATCTATTTCGGCCGCGTGTTTCTGAATGTGGAATCGCTCTCTGGCGGCATGTTTGCCTTGACCGTGATGACGATTGTTTCCCTGGCTTTCGGTGTTCATATGGTCATGGCCATCGGCGGCGCCGACATGCCGGTGGTGGTGTCGATGCTCAACAGCTACTCGGGTTGGGCGGCGGCGGCGACCGGCTTCATGCTCGGCAACGACCTCTTGATCGTCACCGGGGCCTTGGTCGGCTCCAGCGGCGCCATCCTGTCGTACATCATGTGTAGCGCCATGAACCGCAATTTCATCAGCGTGATCGCCGGCGGCTTCGGTTCGGACGGCGGCGCTCCGAAGAAACCGGCGGGGAGCGGCGGCGCGGAACCGGCCGGCGAAGTCACTCCGATCTCCGCAACGGAAACCGCCGAACTGCTGCGCGAAGCGAAGAACGTCATCATCGTTCCCGGTTACGGCATGGCGGTGGCTCAGGCGCAGCACGCGGTCTGCGAAATTACTTCGCTGCTGCGCGAGAAGGGTGTCAATGTCCGTTTCGGCATTCACCCCGTCGCTGGCCGCATGCCGGGCCACATGAACGTGTTGCTCGCGGAGGCCAAGGTTCCCTACGACATCGTGTTCGAAATGGACGAGTTGAACGGCGATTTTCCGGACACCGACGTGTCGATCGTGATCGGCGCCAACGACATCGTGAATCCTGCCGCCCAGGAAGATCCGGGAAGCCCCATCGCCGGGATGCCCGTTCTGGAAGTCTGGAAGGCCAAGACCTCGATCGTGATGAAGCGCAGCATGGCGTCCGGTTACGCCGGCGTCGACAACCCCTTGTTCTACAAGGAAAACAATCGCATGCTTTTCGGCGATGCCAAGAAGACCCTGGAAGAAGTCCACGCCGCGCTCAAGGGTGGCGCTTGATCGGCATTACTCTGTGGAAAGGAAACGCCCGCTTAGGCGGGCGTTTTTTTGGCTTCGGGTTAAAAGTTATATTTCGCCGACAGCAAAAAGGCGTCTGTGCTCTTTCATCGCATACCGGTCGGTCATCCCGGCGATATAGTCGGCTACATGGCGCGGCGAGTTGTCCTCGGTGCGATACGCTGGCGGAAGCATACGTGGATCGTCGAGAAATGCCGAAAATAGATCACCGACGATCCGCCGGGTTTTTCGCGTCATGCGCAGCACTTCGTAGTGCTGATACAGATTCTCGCTGAGGAAGTGCTTCATCTTGAGCTGCGCATCGTACATTTCTTCGGAGAAACCCACGAGTACTCCTGATTGCCGAATATCATCAAGCGTTCGCGGGACGCAACGGGAGATATTGGATTTCGTCATTTCAATGAGATTGCAAACCAGCGCATTGATCATTCTCCGGATGGTTTCATGCACCAGCCGTCGCCTGTCTATCGCACCGTACTCATTTTTAGCCGACGCCCAATTACGTTCAAACAGCGCGATTTCTTCCAGTTGATCGAGTGACAACAGATCGGAACGCAATCCATCGTCGATATCGTGATTGTTGTAGGCGATTTCATCCGCCAGATTGCATATTTGCGCCTCCAGCGAGGCTTGGGTCTGATTGATGAAGCGCTCGCCGAGATCGCCGAGATGACCTGCTGTCTCGACAGAACAGTGTTTCAGAATTCCTTCCCTCGTTTCGAAGCACAAATTGAGGCCGTCAAAAGAGGCATAGTGTTGCTCCAACTTATCCACGATACGCAGGCTTTGCAGGTTATGCTCGAATCCCCCGTAATCACGCATGCAATCGTTCAATGCCTCCTGGCCAGCGTGTCCAAACGGCGTATGCCCAAGATCATGAGCCAGCGAAATCGCCTCCGTCAGATCTTCATTCAGTCCTAACGCTCGCGCTATCCCGCGGGCGATCTGCGCTACTTCCAGACTGTGTGTCAAACGGGTGCGAAAATGATCGCCTTCGTGATTGACAAAAACCTGCGTCTTGTATTCGAGTCTGCGAAAAGCAGTCGAGTGAATAATCCGATCGCGATCCCGTTGAAATTCGCTTCGATAAACGGAATGCGGTTCGGTAAAGCGCCGTCCGCGCGAATTATTCGCCGAAACGGCGTAAGACGCCATCCCGGGCACCAACTCAAGCGTCAAGGATTCCATCGTTCCGACAACTCCTTGAGCAGATGCTGGAGAACTCCCTGAGCACTCATCCGCCCCCCCTCCACGACAAGATTCGCCACCTCTCTATACAAGGGATCACGCACAGTGAAAAGTTGGGTCAGTTTCAACAAAGGATCGGCGACTTGAAGCAAAGGTCTGTTCTTGTCGTGACGCGTTCTTTCCCAGAGCATCTGCGGAGAAACATTGAGATAGATGACGAATCCACTCGCTTGCATGTTCCTCCGGTTTTCCTCGCGAAGTACTCCACCTCCGCCAGTTGCCACTACAAAACCATTTTTTTTTGAAATTTCCGCTATGACCTGAGATTCGCGCTTGCGAAAACCATCTTCCCCTTCGATTTCGAAAATAGTTGGAATGCTCACGCCAGTACGTAATTCAATTTCCTTGTCGGTATCGACGAAATGCGAGCCCAGGCGCTTGGCCAACGACCTGCCAATTGTCGTTTTACCTGCTCCCATCAAGCCGACCAGATAGATGTTTTCCGAGAAATTATCCACTTTTTCATTCTACCGCAGTGTCCAGATAATAATAATTAAAAAAAAACCGGCAATTGCCGGTTTTTTTGTCATATCTTCCACTTATCGAAGCGCAAGTCCTTCGCTGACAATCCTGGGTGTAATGAAGATCAGCAACTCCGTCTTGTCATCAATCCATTCACGGTTCTTGAATAACCAACCGATATACGGCAGATCACCGAAGAAGGGAACTCTGTAAGTCGTATCTTTCAATGTCTGCTCGTAGATTCCTCCGATGACCACCGTGCCGCCATTCTCAACCAGAACCTCTGTTTTGACATGCTTGGTATCGATAGCCACCCCTGCTCCCGACGCTACTGTCGAGTTAGGCGTATCCTTATTGATATCCAGCGACATCGTTACCCGACCATCCGGAGTAATCTGCGGCTTCACCTTCAACGAAAGATTGGCTTTACGGAAAGAAACGCTGGTAGCGCCCGAACTCGCGGCCTCCTGATAAGGAATTTCGACACCTTGCTCAATGATCGCCTCGACTTGATTTGCCGTCATGACGCGCGGACTCGATATGATCTTACCTTTTCCATCGGATTCAAGCGCGGTTATTTCCAAATCCAGATACTTGGTGAAGCTTGAATTGAACAAGGTAAAATCATAGCTACCCGCATTTCCAGCTCTTGGCGTGGCGGGCAGATTCACGGAACCCAGTCCTCCGGTTCTGCTACCCCCGTTGATCCAGCCCTTATCTTTAAGTTTTTCGATCTCCATGGTCACTGGGGTTACCACCCCAGATGGCAACTTAGTACCACCAGAGTACGTTATGCTCGTTGCCCCTGTCCCCAGGCGAACGCCAATATTTTTCGCGAAGGTATCCCCGGCTTCCACGATTCGCGCCTCGATCATCACCTGCCTGACCGGGATATCCACCTTGGTAATCATCGCCCGCACGTCTTCAAGGCGACTGGGAGTGTCCTGAACAAACAGAATATTCGAGCGATCATCAAGCAGGGCGCTACCACGCTTTGACAGAAGCGTTTGCTTCGGATCGACCAATAGCTTCTTGACGTCCTCGCCCTTGATGTAATTCATCTGGAAGCTCTCTGTGCGCAAGGGCTCAAGGTCTCCGATCTGGAGTTTCGCTTCGAAATCCAGTTTCTCCTTGGTGGCTATTTCATCGCGCGGGGCAACAAGAATGACATTACCATTCTTTCGCATATCAAGTCCCTTTTGCTGCAGGATGATATCGAGCGCCTGGTCCCACGGGACATCTTTCAGAATGAGCGTGATCGCGCCGCCCACCGAATCACTGACAACGACATTCAAGCCAGTAAACTCGCCAATCACCTGCAATAACTGCCGGACTTCGACGTTCTGGAAATTGAGCGACAATTTCTCTCCGTTGTAGCCCCCACGAGATCCCTGAACCAGTTTGTTCGGGTCCTCGACAATGGGCTTGACCTCGATGACAAATTGATTATCCGTCTGATAGGCGTTGTGCTCCCATAAGCCCTTCGGCACGATGGTCATTCGCGCATTCGGGCCTTGCTGAACGGTACTCACGGAAATGACCGGCGTTGCAAAATCGGTGACATCAAGCTTCTTGCGCAGTCCCTCCGGAACGCTTGCCTTGATGAAGTCAACAACCAGCGATTGCCCTTGTTGACGAATATCGATTCCGGAGTTTGAATCACTTATATCCACCGAAATTCGCGCTTCCCCGTCTCTCCCACGACGAAATGCAATATCCCGAATGCTGTTTATCACTACAGCATCTTGCGCCTGCGAAAAATGTTCCACAGGCTGGTTTACCCCACCCTCCTGCCAAGCCTTGCTCGCACTTGGGGTCAATGCAAGAAGCAACGCATTTCCCTCAATGGTGGGCTCGTAATTCATCGTTCGATTCAGATTGAGCACAACCCGGATTCGATCATCCGACTGAACGATATTCACGCTTTTCAAATCACCTTCATTGAAAGTTTGCGTGGTTTTCTCCATCCCGTTAGTGGTATTGGGAAAATCCAGGGCAATGCGCGCGGGAGAGGCCACACTGAAGCCGGACGGCATCACGGTCAAGGGTTCCTTGAACGTCAGCTTGAAATTGAGGACACCGCCCTGCTGAACCACTCTCATTGCCTCGATGGAATTGCGCTCCTGCGCATTTACCGCTGACCAAGGCATCATAATCAGGGCGGCAAGCCCAAACGCATAATATTCAATCCGCTTCATTTCGTTCCCTCCTTACCCTGCAACAGCAGGGAGCTTTCCCGCTCATACCACTCACCCGCACCGTCCTGAACAAACTCTTTCAGAATAATTTCCGATTCGCCGATATTGGTAATTCTGCCAAAATTCTGGCCGAGATAATTACCTGCCTTCACTTGATACAAGGATTTATCGACCCTAACGATGGCGTAAGATACTTTTTTGCGCGTCATCACGCCAACGTAGTTCAGAGATTCCAATGGATACGCTTCCAGTGGCTCACGCGTCCGCTCCAAATCAGGCCCCACGCCTCCAGCATTCTTCACTTTCTCTGGAATAACCCTGGAAGACTTGAACGGATCGACCAGACTCTCAACATCGTAAGCGACCGACTCGTAGGGCTTGACTTCGGGTAGCGGAGACACTTTCCCTCTGAGATTCCTTGATGCGTCATTCATCCATTGGTCCAAATTCGCATAGTCACTACCGGCTGAACAAGCAACCAACAATGTACTGGAGAGCAAGATCAGAAATTTTTTCATCTCCTCCCCTTCCCACCCCTGGCGCCTTTGGCCACCTGTTTCTGAGCGGCCATCTCTTCAACATCCAGATAACGGAACGTCTTGGTGACGGCATCCATCACCAGTGTTCCATCCTTGGCCTGCTGATTCGACGCGATTGAAATATTGTTGAGCGTTACGATTCTGGATAACCGGCCAATATCTCCCGCAAATGCGCCGAAATCGTGATAATTACCAGTCAGCCGAACGTTAATCGGCAATTCGGCATAAAATTCCTTGAACACTTCGGGGCCAGGTCTGAATAGTTCAAACTGAAGCCCCCGCCCCATGCCAGACTGATTAATTTCCACCAACAGGGATTCAACTTCCGATTTATTGGGCAGTTGCTTCAACAACGCCCCGAACGAACGATCGATTTCGTTCAGTTGCTGGGTGAGCAAATCGCGATTTACGGCCTGCGTTTTCTTGGCTACGAAATCGTCCTTAAGCTTCAGCTCGTTCTGCTCGTACTGTTCCAGCGTCACGAGTTGATCGTCCCACCAGATATACCAGCCAGCCAACAATACGAAAACGAAGAGTCCCAGTAGAACGGCGACTCGTGGGGGAAGTGGCCACGCTCCAATGTCTTTCGGATTCAGATTCCGAAAATCATCCAGAAAGGCCTGGACATTTATTTTCGGCGATTTCATTTCTTGCTCGCCTCCTGACTTGAAGTGCGTTTGATGGCCACATTCATGTTGAAATCGCTAAGCCGTTTATTTTCCACGGTCACCGCTTTAATCTCCATGAGTTGTGGATTTTCAAGCCACTGAGAGGCTTCAATATTACGCATCAGGGTCGACACACGTGCATTCGACTGGGCATATCCAAGCAATACGATTTTTGTACCCTCCTGTTTCAGTGATCGGATGTACACTCCTTCCGGCATTTGTTTTGTCAATTCGCTTAACAAAAGTACCGCCTCAGCCCGATCCTGTTGCAAGGACTCGATAATCTGCTTGCGGGCAAGCAATGCTTGTATTTGATCTTTGAGACGCTTGATTTCGTCGATTTCCTTGTCGAGCACCGCAATCTTACTTTTGAGATAAACGTTCTTCGCATTCTGAGCCTCTACGTACCCGTCAATGACGGTATAAACCGCAAAAACGATGAGGCATGAAAGAACCGACACCATGCCGAACAGGGCATAAAATTGTTGTCGTTTGGCTTTGCGTCGCTCTTCCCGATAGGGAAGCAGATTGATGCGCGTCATTGGTCGAACCTCCGTAACGCCAACCCACATGCGACCATCAACGAAGAGGCGTCCGCCAACAAGCTATTGGCTCGCACGCGGTCTGAAAGCACCATGCCGGCAAAGGGATTGGCCACGATCGTGTCGATCTGCGTACGCGATGCAATCGCTTCGTCGGCTTCCGGTAGTATGGCGCACCCGCCTGACAGAACGATGTGGTCCACTTTGTTGAACTGCGTCGATGTGAAAAAAAACTGTAGTGCTCGGGACACTTCCAGCGCCATGTTTTCCACAAAGGGACGGAGCAATTCGGTCTCGTAGTTCTCCGGAAGAGCGTTCCTGCGTTTATCCGCTTCTGCTTCCGCGAATGTCATGCCGTAAAGCCGCGCGATATCCTGTGTCAACTGGTTGCCGCCGAATGCCTGCTCACGCGCGTATAGTTGCTGACCATCGCGTAACACGGTAAGGTTCGTTACGTTTGCCCCCACATCCACAAGAGCAACGATCTTCCCCTTACCACTATCCGGTAGTTGTTCCAGAATCAGTTCGAGTGAAGAGAGCACGGCGTAAGACTCGACATCCATGATCAACGCTTTTAGCCCCGCAGCTTCGACAGAAGCAACCCGGTCTTCCACTTTCTCTTTGCGCGAGGCGGCGATCAGCACCTCAATCTCTTCCGGCGAAGATGGCGCGGAACCAACAACCTGAAAATCAAGATTGACTTCGTCAAGGGGGAACGGAATGTATTGGTTGGCTTCCGACTCGACGACCAATTCGAGCTGTTCCTCTTTTTGGCCGGCGGGCACGATGATCTTTTTGGTAATCACGTGCGAAGTGGGGAGCGCCGCTGCCACCGCCCGCGTCGACGTCGACAACTTTCTCCAGGCGCGCTTGATGGTTTCGGCGGCCACTTCAAGGTTGGCGATGTTGCCATCGGCGACCACGTCTCTCGGTAAAACCTCGATGGCATAACGTTCGACCCGATATCCGTTTTTCCCGTCATTGCCCAGCTCGACCATCTTGACGGCAGACGAACTAAGATCCAGCCCGATCAGTGAACGTGTCTTCGAACCAAAGATTGAAAGATCGAATTGCAATTAGCAACTCCTCAGAAAAAACCTTGAATAAATTGGTAGTTAGCGAAGTTATCCATAATCTACTTTAGATGCTAGCAATAAGTATCCGGTAAGTAAACCTTTTTTACGTTATTTTTCTTCATAACTTTAGTATTTTGATGTTTCCTGCAACTGTTAGAGCATCAGAGCTGTGTTTATAATCGAACGCTACACCTTTCAGGACATTTGTTTCTCATGATCTCCCGCTGGATTCTCTACCCCATATTTGTCTTACTTGGAATTGTGGCAATGGCCGTCGCCATGATTTCTGTCGTCCTGATCCTGACCTACCCGAATCTGCCGTCACTGGAGATTCTCACGGACTATCATCCGAAGATCCCCTTGCGGGTCTATACCGCCGACGGGCATCTGATTGGAGAGTTCGGTGAAGAACGTCGCGAGTTCGCGCGCTTCGAGGATGTTCCGGACATAATGAAGCTGGCCATCCTGGCGGCGGAGGACGATCGCTTCTATCAGCACAGGGGGGTCGATGCGCAGGGCATCGTCCGCGCCGCGGTCAATAATCTGCTGGGCGGTAGCCGGCAGGGCGCTTCGACAATCACGCAACAAGTCGCCAAGAATTTTTTCCTCTCATCCGAAAAAACATACACCCGCAAGCTCTACGAGGCGCTGCTCGCATTCAAGATCGAGCACAGTCTGACCAAGAATCAGATTTTCGAGCTGTATATCAATCAGATATACCTGGGACAACGCGCTTACGGTTTTGCCATCGCCGCGCAGATCTATTTCGGCAAGTCACTGAAAGAACTCAATATTGCCGAAGCAGCGATGCTCGCGGGACTGCCGAAAGCGCCGGCCGCGTTTAATCCGGTGGTCAACCCGAAACGGGCCAGCTTGCGCCAGCAATATGTCTTGCGTCGTATGCGCCAGCTCAATTTCATCGATGCGGAACAATACGAGGGCGCCCTCAAACAAGCCCTGGTTGTCAAACGTGAAACCAATGACTACGCGGTCCATGCCGAATATGTCGCGGAAATGGCGCGGCAAATAGCGGCGGAGCGGTTTCCGGAGGAGGTCTATTCGCTGGGATTGCGCGTCTATACGACGATCACCCGCTTCGATCAGGAAGCCGCCTACGCCAGTCTGCGCCGCAACGTCCTGGATTACGACCGGCGGCATGGCTACCGTGGCGCGGAAGTCTACGTCGATTTGACCGAAATCAAGTCGGAGCAGGACGAAGCGCTTGATGAACTGCTGCAGGACTTTCATGACAGCGAGGATCTTCACCCCGCCATCGTGTTGGAGGCCGAAACCAGGCAAATCCGGGCTTACCGCCGAGGCGGCGAGATCGTTACGATCACCGGTGATGGTCTGAAATTCGCCGCGAACATGATCGACGACAAGGCGCCGCCCAACAAACGGATTCGCCGTGGGGCGATTATTCGCGTCCAGAAAGACGAAAAGAAGGAAAAGGACAACTGGCGCATCGTGCAAATGCCCGAAGTTGAGTCGGCCTTCCTCTCGGTTGATCCGCAGAACGGGACCATCCGTTCCCTCGTGGGGGGATTCGATTTCAACCGCAGCAAGTTCAACCATGCCACCCAGGCCTGGCGGCAACCGGGGTCCAGTTTCAAGCCCTTTATCTATTCCGGCGCGCTGGAAAAGGGCTATACGCCCATTACCATGGTCGAGGATGAGCCCATCAGCCTGCCGGCTTCGGTGACCGGCAGCCGGGTGTGGGAACCCAAAAACTATGACGGCAAGTACGAAGGGCCGATGCACTTGCGTCTGGCCTTGGCCAAATCGAAAAATGTAGTCTCGGTTCGAATACTGCAAGCAAGCGGCGTGAATTTCATCCAGGATTACATCACCCATTTTGGTTTCGACGCCGAAAAACACCCGGCCTACCTGACCATGGCGCTCGGCGCCGGGTCGGTCACGCCCTGGCAGATGGTGACCGCTTATTCCGTCTTCGCCAACGGCGGTTACAAGATACAGCCCTTCATCGTCAGCCAGATCCGCGACGAAAAGAATCAAGTCATCGCCGAGGCCCAACCGGTGACAGCCGGCGATGAATCGCTGCTGGCGATCGATCCGCGCAACGCCTTTCTGATGGACAGCATGCTCCGCGGCGTGACTATCTATGGCACGGCGGCCAGGGCCTCGGCCACGCTCAAGCGCCGCGATCTCGCGGGCAAGACGGGCACCACCAACGAACAGGTTGATGCCTGGTTCTGCGGCTATCAGCGCACGGTCGTGGGATGTTCGTGGATCGGCTTCGATCAACCAAAGAACATGGGCAGTCGCGAAACCGGCACCACGGCAGCCCTTCCGGCCTGGATTGGCTATATGGACAAGGTGCTCAAGGACGTCCCGCAATCCTTCATGCCTGTGCCCGGCGGATTGGTCGCCCTGGAAGTCGTCGATCCCGGCAAGGGACCAGCGAAGGAATATTTTTATCAGGAAAACATCCCGGTGGAGCCGGAACCGGAACCCGAATCACCACCGCCCGACGAAATCGAACGGATCTTCATCAATTAAAGTCGATGTGAATTCCAGCCTGCGTCGAAACCAGCTCCGACAGGACGGCCATCAATTCGCGGCCGTCCTTCGTGCCTCTCCAGGCATCCTTGTCCCGGCGGAAGTGGAATCCGCCGGAGCGCCCCGCCACCCAGATTTCCCGGGTCGCGGTATGGCGGTTGACGACAATCTGGCTACCGTCACCGAATTCGATCTCCAGTACCCCGTCGCTCACCATGGAATAATCGAGCTCAAGGCCGCTGGCTTCGATTTTTCGTTCGATGTCCGCCAGCGCCTGGTCGGCCAGAACGATAAATTCACTATCGTGCATACTGTGCTGTGTTACCATCTTTCGTCTTTGATTTCCCTACGCCATGCGCAGATATCTTACGCTCACGCTGTTGCTGTCCATGATGGCATTGAACGCCTGCGGAACAAAAGGTTCCCTGTATCTGCCACCGCAGCAAAAAACCCCGCCGCCGGCCGCTCTGGCCGTTGATCCGCCGCTTACCCAACAACCCCAAGCCGAATCCGGTACAGCCAAGCCATCCAATCCATGAACGCTCCAGTTTCGTCTTTTTTACTGAAGAACGGACAACTCTGCGTTGAATCCGTGCCCTTGCCGGATATCGCCCGACGCTTCGGCACGCCCTGCTATGTTTACTCGCGCGCGGCGCTGGAAGGGGCGCTGGACGAATTCCTGAGCGAACTTTCGGGCGTCGACGCGCAGCTATGTTACGCCGTCAAGGCCAACTCCAACCTCGCGGTGCTCAACGTGCTGGCGCGGCGCGGCGCCGGTTTCGATATCGTCTCCGGCGGCGAACTCCAGCGCGCGCTGGCGGCCGGCGGCGATCCGCGCAAGATCGTTTTTTCCGGCGTCGGCAAATCGGCGGAGGACATGGCGCTCGCCCTGCGCGCCGGCATTCTGTGCTTCAACGTGGAATCCGCCCCCGAACTCGAACGCCTCAACGGCGTGGCCGCGACCCTGGGCGCTCGCGCGCCGGTCAGCCTGCGTGTCAATCCCGATGTCGATGCCAAAACGCATCCTTACATTTCGACCGGACTGAAAAAAAACAAATTCGGCGTCGCCTATGGGGATGCCCTGAACATCTACCGGCGCGCCGCCGGGCTGCCCCATATTGAAGTGGTCGGTATCGACTGCCACATCGGCTCGCAACTGCTCGACCCATCGCCTTTCATTGAAGCCCTGGACAAGCTTCTCCTTCTGGTTGACCGGCTTGCCGCCAGCGGCATCGTTCTGCGGCACATCGATCTGGGCGGCGGACTGGGCATCCGTTATCAAGACGATGCCGAGCCGAGCGTGAAGAGCTACCTCCGGCCTTTGTTGGGCAAACTGAAAGGGCGGGCGCTGAAAATCCTGCTGGAACCCGGTCGTCGCCTGGTCGGTAACGCCGGCGTCCTGCTCACACGTGTCGAATACCTCAAGCCGGGTGAAATAAAGAACTTCGCCATCGTCGACGCCGCGATGAACGATCTCACGCGTCCCGCGCTGTATGACGCCTGGCACGACATCATTCCGGTCATTCAGCGCGACAACCCGCGCGGGGAAGAAGCGCGTCGTTGGGAAATCGTCGGCCCAATTTGCGAATCGGGCGATTTTCTCGGCCACGACCGAACCCTGGCCCTTGCTCCGGGAGACCTGCTGGCGATCATGTCCGCCGGCGCTTACGGCATGTCCATGAGTTCGAACTACAACACCCGGCCGCGCGTCGCCGAGATCATGGTCGACGGCGAAGAGGCGCATCTCATCCGTCGCCGCGAGACCGTGGAAGAACTCTACGCACTGGAAAGTTTGCTGCCGTGAAACGCCTGACGCTCATCCTCGCCTGTGTTCTGGCTATCGCCGCCTGCACGGAGGGCGACGCCAAAAAAGAACAGGAACAGCCGCCGGTGCCGGTCAAGGCGACGGCGGCTGTTTTGCGCGACATCCCGTTGATCATACAGGTCGTCGGGCGTTCGGAAGCGTTCGAAAGCGTCACGCTCAAATCCCGCGTCGATGGCCAGGTCGAGGCCGTGTTGTTTACCGAAGGCCAGCACGTCAATCAGGGCGACGTGCTGATCCGCCTCGACCCGATGGATTTCGCCGCCAAATTGCGGCAGGTGGAAGCCGTGGCCGCACGCGACGAAGCGCTGACCGCCAAAATGCGCGCCGATACCGCGCGCTACACCGCGCTCAGGGAACGTAATTTCGTTTCCGATGAAAAAGTCCACGATGTCCGCACCAACGAAGCGACCAGCGCCGCCGACCTGCGCGCCAGCAAAGCCGCCGTGGAAGTAACGCGCTTGCAGCTTTCCTACGCCACGATCCGCGCGCCGATCAGCGGCATCGTCGGCGCCCGTCTGGTTTTTCCCGGATCGTCCGTCAAGGCCAACGAGGTTGCTCTGGCGGTGATCAATCGCGTTCAGCCGCTGCTCGTCAGCTTTGCCATCCCTGAAAGACATTTGCCCAGGCTGCGCGCGGTTCGTCAAAACGGCAGTCTCAGCGTCGACATCACCGAGCCCGACAACAGCTCCGGGCATTTCGAAGGCGTCGTGCGCTTCATCGACAATACGGTGAATACAAGCACCGGAACGATCCAGCTCAAGGCGGAACTGCCGAATCAGGACGAAGCCCTGATGCCCGGACAGTTTCTCAATGTGGCGCTGATTCTCGATACCCTGAAACAGGCCGTGAGCGTGCCGAGTAATGCTGTTCAGCAGGGGGTGGAGGGCAACTACCTTTACGTGCTCAAGGAGGACGGCAGGATCGACTTGCGCCGCGTCGAGGCGCTCGCCTCGCATGAAGGCTTTACCGCAGTCAGCGGCGATCTCCGGGCGGGCGAAATCGTCGTGACCGATGGGCAACTGCGGCTGACTCCCGGCGTCAGGGCCAAAATTCAGGAAACAGCAGAGGGCGTTCAGCAGAACGCAAGGCCCCAAACCGAAGCGGCAAACTCACCAAAGCCGCCGGGGTAAGCAGACATGCAGTTACCTGAACTGTGCATCCGCCGCCCGGTGATGACCACGCTGTTGATGGCGGCGTTCGTCATTTTCGGCGCCATCGCCTACCAGGCGCTGCCGGTTTCCGAATTGCCTGATGTCGATTTTCCGACCATCTCGGTCACCGCCAACCTGCCCGGCGCTTCGCCGGAAACCATGGCTTCGGCGGTCGCCACCCTGCTCGAAGGCCAGTTCTCGACCATCGCCGGCCTCGATTCGATGAGCTCCGTGAGCGCGCAGGGAACCACCACCATCACTTTGCAATTTTCGCTGGAACGCAGCATCGACGCCGCGGCCCAGGACGTACAGTCGGCCATTTCCGCCGCGCAGCGCCGCCTGCCGCCGAGCATGCCGACGCCGCCGTCGTTCCGCAAAATCAACCCGGCGGACGCGCCGATCTTCAACATCGCCCTGTCGTCCCCGACGCTACCCCTGCCGGTGGTCAACGAATACGCCGAGACGCAGCTCGCGCAGCGGCTGGCGACGATTACCGGAGTCGCCCAGGTGATGGTCTGGGGTTCGCAGAAATACGCCGTGCGCATCCAGGTCAATCCTGACCGCCTGACTTCGCGGGGCATGGGCATCGACGAGTTGCGCCAGGCGATCATGGATTCCAACGTCAACCAGCCGCTCGGGCAATTCAGCGGCGCGCACCAGGCTTTCTCCATCCGCGACAACGGGCAGCTCAACCGGGCGGCGGACTATCGTCCCCTGGTCGTGGCCTGGAATAACGGCGCGCCGGTGCGGCTCGGAGAGGTCGCCTCTCCGATCGACAGCGTCGAGAACAACCGCGTCGCCGCCTGGAACGTCGACAAGCGCGCCATCGTGCTGGCCATCCTGCGCCAGCCCGGCGCCAACACCGTCGAAACCGTCGCGGCGATCAAGCGCGTGCTGCCGGGTTTCCAGGCGACCCTGCCGGCATCGATCACCATGACCGCGCTGTACGACCGCAGCGTCTCGATCAGCGAGTCGATCGAGGATGTGCAATTCACGCTGCTGCTCTCCGGCTTTCTGGTCATTCTGGTGATCCTGATTTTTCTGCGCAACCTCTCGGCCACGGTCATTCCGGCGCTGGCTCTGCCGATCTCGGTGATCGGCACCTTCGCCGTGATGCACGTGTTCGGTTACAGCCTGGACAACCTCTCCCTGCTTGCCCTGACGCTCGCGGTCGGCTTCGTCGTCGATGACGCCATCGTCATGCTGGAGAACATCGTCCGCTACATCGAGCTGGGAGAAACGCCGCTGCATGCCGCCATCAAGGGCTCGCGCGAAATCAGCTCCACCATCATCTCGATGACGCTCTCGCTGACCGCCGTCTTTATCCCGGTGATGTTCATGAGCGGCATCGTCGGGCGCCTGTTGCACGAATTTGCCGTCACCATCTGCGCGGCGATTCTCGTTTCCGGACTGGTTTCGCTCACCCTCACGCCGATGCTCTGCAGCCGCTACCTGAAACACACGGACAACGCCAAACACGGCAAGGTTTTCCTGGCTTTCGAGCGCTTCTTCACCCTGCTCCTGGCCGGCTACGAAAAAACCTTGCGCCTGGCCATGAGCCATCCGCGCACGGTCATTGTCGGCTTTGTGCTTTCGGTGCTGGGAAGCGGTCTGCTTTTCGCCCATATCCCCAAAGGCTTCCTGCCGGCCGGCGACAGCGGGCAAATCAACGCAACCACGGAAGCCGCGCAGGATGTCTCTTTTACCGCCATGGTGGAAAAGCAGCGCGCCATCGCCGCCATCGTCGCCCAGAACCCGAACATCCAGTCCTTCATGTCTCAAGTCGGCCCCACCGGCGGGCGACCGACCCAGAATACCGGTTCGCTCAACCTGGTGCTCAAGCCGCGCCACGAACGCCAACTGTCAGCCGAGGAAATCATCCACGAACTCCGTCCCAAGCTGGCCACCGTCCCCGGCATCAGCGTCTTCATGCGCAATCCGCCGTCCATCCGCATTGGCGGACAGTCGACATCGGCGCAATACCAGTACACCTTGCAGAGCACCGATCTGGACGAACTCTATGGGTGGACAAACACGCTGCTCGAACGGATCAAGAAACTGCCGGGCTTCGTCGACGCCACCAGCAACCTCTACAACAGCGGCCCGGTCGTGGCGCTGGATGTCGATCGCGACAAGATCGCCTCGCTCGGCCTGCGCTTCGGACAGGTCGAGGATGCCTTGCAGAGCGCCTTCAGCTCGCGTCAGATTTCAACCATCTACGGCACTACGAATCAATTCCAGGTGATTCTCGAACTTGAGCCCGAATACCAGCTCGACCCTTCCACGCTTTCCCGGCTTTACGTGCGCGCCTCCAACGGCGAGCTGGTGCCGCTCGACACGGTCGCCAGGGTGACGCGCGGCACGCGGGCCACCACCATCAACCATCAGGGGCAAATGCCTTCGGTGACCATTTCGTTCAACCTCCTGCCCGGCGTCTCGCTCGGCGACGCGGTCAACCGCCTCGAATCGCTCGAACAGGAACTGCACCTGCCGGTGTCGCTGATCACCAGCCTGCAGGGAACGGCCCAGGCCTTCCAGGCCTCGCTGCAGGGGCTCGGCATCCTGCTGCTGATCGCCGTGCTGGTCGTCTATATCGTGCTCGGCATCCTCTATGAGAGCTTCATCCATCCGCTGACGATTCTCTCCGGCCTGCCCTCCGCCGCGCTCGGCGCGCTGATCACGCTGATGCTCTTCGACATCGATCTCAATCTCTATTCCTTTGTCGGCGTCATCATGCTGATCGGCATCGTCAAGAAGAACGCCATCATGATGATCGACTTCGCGCTCGACCGGCAACGCAATCAGGGCGACCCGGCCTTCGACGCCATTTTCAACGCCTGCCTGATCCGCTTCCGCCCGATCATGATGACCACCATGGCCGCCCTCGTCGGCACCCTGCCGATCGCGCTCGGCGTCGGCGCCGGCGCCGAAGTGCGCCAGCCGCTGGGCATCGCCGTCGTCGGCGGTCTGATCGTCTCGCAGTTCCTGACACTCTATCTGACGCCGGTGGTTTACCTGTACCTCGACCGTCTGGCGCGCAAAGAAGAAGCCGAACACGTTGCCGTCGAATTGCTCTGATTGCCGATGGAAGCCATTTCGCCGTCAATCCGGCGAATGGGCGGCAGATTCACCGGTTCAACGAATCGTATTGACAGATTGGGTAATCAATTGGGTAATCAAGCTTGCCGTCTGCTTGAAATAGCGTTATAAATCGTAGCATGGCTACGACTGGACGAATAAAGTTAAACTCTCTCTACCGTCAATGGACGCCAGGCACGCCTTTGACCTCGGAAGATTTAGCCGCCCTCGGTGTTTCGGCTGACCTTGCGGTGTATTACGCGCGCGCCGGTTGGCTGACGCGGCTGGCGCGTGGCGTGTATTGTCGTCCGAATGATACGCTGGCCTTGCACGCTTGCCTTCACCTGTTACAGCGCACCGTTGTTGGGCTACACCTTGGCGGCAAATCCGCCCTCGACTGGTATGGGGTGAGGCACTACCTGTCTCATGATCCAGTCCTGCAACTTTACGGGTGGGCCAGCGTGCGATTGCCGGATTGGTTCAGCGAACGCTTTCCATCGGAATACCGCCGCAAGCGACTTTTTGACGAAGCCTCTAATGCCCCGCTTCATGTCGGCCCGTTTGAAAACCGTAGCGACGCGCCACAGGTCTCAACGCCGGAACGCGCCTTGCTGGAAGTGTTCAGTGAGGTGGGAGTGAGCCAGTCATTGCAGGAAGCGCGGGAACTGACCGAAAGCGCCTACAGCCTGCGTGCCGATGTGTTGCGCGAACTGCTGCAGCATTGTACCAGCGTCAAAACCGTGCGCTTGTGCCTTCAACTCGGACGCGAACTGGCGCTGCCCTGGGCGGAAAAACTTGATCCGGCGCAACTGCCTACTGGCGGCAAACGCGCCTGGGTTTCCCGTTCCGGGGGCGGATTGCTGGTGCTCAAGCCATGAATCCGATCTATCTGGACACAGCTCGTTTGCTGACGCAAATCGCGCCATTCGTTTTCGCGGAAGGGCATTTATTTGGGCGGAACCAGCAGACCCAATGTTCACCTGAAACTGGACGACTGCAAGATGCTGATCGTCACAGCCAGCCAGCAACAATTAGCCGACGAAGAAAAAAACCGTCTCTACAAACCGGCTTTGTTGCGTGTGTCCGCCAAGGAAAATCTGAAGACGGGAGAATTGCGCGACCTGAACCTGTTGAATTTCGAAACGCTCCAGCCCGTGTGGGATGAGACCGAATTCAACGAAATGGTGCGTAAGGGTACGCAGGTATGGGCGGATGTGCCCGATAACTGGCTGGAGGATTTGCGGAGCGGTCGTGGATGACCTCAGTGCTACTGGATACCAGTTTTCTGATTTCCCTGATCTGGATTTTGGCGATACAACAGATTCGTAGCGTAAGTGTCATCGCGAGGTACTGCCGTGCAAATCCAACTTGAAATTCCGCCTAACCTGTCCCGACAGCGTGCAACAATCACCCGTCGAATCCGCTCACATTTCACCGTCATTCCCGCGAAGGCGGGAATCCAGAAATTTGATGAACGAAGCTGGGTCCCGGCGATCAAAGGGACGACGGATTATTAAGACTATCAAAGGCATTTAAGCCCGTCAGAGCCGTGCACGAAGTAAGCGATATAATGCCAATTTTGGAGTAAGGCCATGCCGACTATTCAATTAGAAACGCGTGTTCCAGACAGCAGCAATGTTTCCATTGCCGTGCCGCAAACCCTGTGGGGGAAAAACATAACTTTCAATGTTTCAATGGAAGAAACCACGGCACGAAAAAAAACCAATGTTGATATCCGTGAATTTTTCGGAACGCTGCCTCCTGTCGATACGTCCGATATTCGTGACGAAGAAGACAGAGAAATGACGGACAACGCTTCCAGCAAGGCACGGCGGCCATTCTTCCTCCTCCCTTGCGGGGGAGGATGCCCCGAATTTTTGTAAAAGCGCAGGAGAGGGGGCAGCGGTTCAGCACGAAACAACGCTGGAATATTGCAATGACAGAAACCCTGCGCATCGACAAATGGCTTTGGGCCGCGCGCTTTTTCAAGACCCGCTCGCTGGCTACCGCCGCCATCCACGCCGGACACGTCCGCTGGAACGGCGAAATCCCGAAGCCGGCCCGTGACCTCCGCATCGGCGATACGCTGGACATCGCGCTCGGCCCCATGCGCTGGACCGTGATCGTGCGCGCCCTCAACGACCAGCGCCGACCCGCCGACGAAGCGCAGCAGCTTTACGAGGAAACCAGCGAAAGCCGCGCGCGGCGCGAGACCGTTAAGGAAAATTTACGCATTGCGCCGATGCCTGGAAGTGGACTCAAGGGTCGGCCTACGAAGAAAGACCGGCGGCAGATTCATCGGTTTAACGAATCGTATTGAATTTACTCATAAACCAGTAAGTTGCACGACACTACAACTTGAGTTCATGCGGGTTTCAGGTCAATTTTTTTGTCGTCTAATCTAATAAATGGCTGGGCGAATTACTTCTGCCTGGGCCCGGTGTCTCCGGCGTATCGAGCCATCAATGCTCACGTCAATCGGCGGCTGCGCCAGTGGTCATGCAAGAAGCACAAGATTCAAGACATGGGGATAAAGCGCTACCCGGTTCGATGAGCGGGGTGTGGAAACGGAGTCAGGGTTCAACTACTTGGGTACCGATAAACGGAAAAATTAGGATCGGCGGCTAACACCGCCGAAAGGAAGATTTACTCACTTGGCACGGGCAGGCTAGTGGGTGTCCCCATTTTTCTTTGTTTGTAAACTTGCCAAACAGCATTTACAGTAATGGCGCCTCGCACCGTAGAGGAGGTATCCTTTACTGCATAGTAAATTTCACCGGGTTTCTCTGGAGCGGTAAACACATACCACTTATTCAGTTCGGCAAGTGCGCGATTACCATAGCGGTAAATTGCCGAGGCTTCTCTACTGGTAGCGCTTAATTTCTCCAGTGAGTTTAAAGACGGGACAGATGGGGAAGGTGCCATTACCCAGTTGATTGATGTATCTTCTTCGCCAAAAAATGCACTATTTAAATCAACATGTCCACACCCCCCCAGCACCAATCCCAATGTCAGGACCATTGCCGACATTCCCACCATGAGCATTTTGCTCCATTTCTTTGTAACTTTCATACCTACTTCCTCCTTTCACGCTTAAAGTTCGCACGACTTTTGTATCTATCAGACAGGCGACGCCAGCCACCGGCCAACCTTAGTTACCCCTAACGCCGATTGCAATTTCGTTCAAACGATCAACGTAACTCATAGTCTAACAAATTACGTAACTATACGCAACGTAATTTCTGGTTCAAAAAAGCCCGGAAAATCCGGGCTGTATGCTCATTCAGCTCACCCAAGTTTTACCGGGTACCGAACATGACTGTACCCTCCGTCCGGCTGGTATTCGTGACGGCAATCAGCAGTTCGGGCGTGCCATCCGCCCGATGAATCACCGCGATCCCGCTTACCGACTGCCCTGGCAAGCGGCATGGCAACGGACCGAAGTTCATCGATACGTTGAACACGTTCTTGCCCGAAGCGCGCGGAAGGATGTTGCCATTCATGGCGCAACCCAGCGATGTCGCCGTGAAGGCGCCCGTGCTTGCGATATTCATCGTGATGGGATCATCGTCTTGCAGTCTGGTGAGACTCCAGGCTCCTGTAATATCCGAGAGTTTGGCGGCCACATTGTAGTCATAATACGTCGGCATAACACGGGTCGTAAACGACACCATGGGCGCTCCATCATCATAGATG
Source organism: Betaproteobacteria bacterium (assembly GCA_025997075.1). Taxonomy (GTDB): domain Bacteria; phylum Pseudomonadota; class Gammaproteobacteria; order Burkholderiales; family Rhodocyclaceae; genus Propionivibrio. The sequence continues at coordinate 47,512 of BNUC01000012.1, forward strand.
ACGCTTCCGTTTAAACTCACGCCCGGAACGAATGTCGCGCTCAGCGAACCACTGAACACTTCGCCCGTTAAGAAATAGTCGCGCACGGATGAGGTGAATGTGTTACCGCTCATATTGCCGTAACCGTGCAAAAATCCGTCGACGTAGAAGATGTTGCCAACAGAATTGCCATATAACGTGTAAACCTGATTGTCGTCCAGGACGATTGTGCGGTGTTCCTCCGCGCTGGCGCTGGGCACTCTGCCGCCCTCATAGGTGCTGCCCTCATAGGCCCCCTCCACTTTGGCATCAGTCGGCGGCGTGGGGGGAGTTGGAGGCGCATCATCATCGCCGCCCCCCCCGCCACCCCCGCAAGCGGTAAGCCCCATCAAAGTGCCAAAGATCAGCGCCAGTACGAGTTGTTTGTGCAGAATGTTTAGCTTTTTCATCACTATGTATCTCCGATCTTGAAATGGAAATCAGCCCGCGCAGGGCGGAAAAGCGTAGCGCCTTCCGCCGGATGGGTATCTTTTAAGGCTTGACTGCTTTGGTGATTTTTTGCCTAAGCGTTTCACCAACGGCAAATGTGCTGCTGCGGATGAAAGCCCTAACGCCGATCACAATTTTGTTCAAACGATCAACGTAACTCATAGTCTAACAAATTACGTAACCACACGCAACGTAATTTCTGGTTCAGTTCCAGTAGCGTTCAACCATGAGTGAGACAGGAACGAAATTCGCGCAAAGACTGGCCACAGCAATGGAGGCTGCCGGTTACATGGCCAAACCTTCCGTGCTGGAACGGGAGTTCAATCTGCGTTACTGGGGCAAGTCGATGACGCTGCATGGCGTGCGTCGCTGGTTACGCGGCGAGGTAATTCCTTCTCACGACAAAATAGTTACCTTGGCCGACTGGCTACAAGTCACGCCTCAGGAACTGGGCTTTGGCAAGGAAATCGAGGAACGCGTCCAGAAAACGCGCGAACGCTGGGGTGAGGATGTCGGCTATCAGGAACGGGAGATTTTCGAAGCCTTTCTCAAGCTTCCCATCCCGCAACGCAAGGTAATCCGTGAGGTGATTCTTGCGTTTTCACGCTCTTATCAGACGAATCAGAATCCCGATACGTCAGGGCATTCGCGGTAGGGCGGTTTCTCCGAAACCACCGCCATTCGGCGCGTTCGGAGAACGCGCCCTACCATATCCGTCGTCCCGGCGCAGGCCGGGGCACGCCTCATCCGACGCTCACTGGATTCGGTTTGAGCAGTTTGCGTTTATGTGCTAACAGTAACCGTCCGGCCAATACCGTCTTGACGTTTAAAGTTTGATTTTCTTGAGCTTGCGATTGACGGCGTCGAGGTCGAAATAGGCGGGATCGAACGCTCGTCCATACCACCCGTGCATTTCCTCGTGATCGGGATGCTGTGGATCGGCCATCGCGGCAACGAAGTTGACGTAACCGGGTTCGCCTCCCACATCATCGGGCGGGCAGGCATTGGCGCCGGCGATACAGAGCGCACATGGGGCGGGTTCGGGGTTCGGCTCAAGGCGTTTCTCGACCTTGATCAGATGCGCCCAGTCATCGCCGAAATCGTAGGTGTAACGAAACGATCTGGCCCTGCCCAAGGCCGTTCCGAGCCGTACTTGGTGTTCCGACTGCATCGTGTCGTCGAAATCGAAGTCCGGAACGGGAACACCGTAAGTCTCACCGGCGATATCAAAGGCATGCAGGTGACCGTCCTGCCAGCCCATCGTGACCTGAATCACCTGATGCAATTTCGGCAACGCGATCGATTCGGGCACGACAATCTGTCGCCAGATGACCGGCTGGATCCAGGCCAGTTCGATGCGCAGTTGCAGGCGGCGCTCCAGCGCGCGTCGGGTTTTCGGTTTCAATTGAACGGCCATTATAGTGTTCTCCGATTGACCAGCGTTTTGTCGTGCTCGGCCCGATGGCGTACCCGGTGCAGCGCCTTCGGTTCCTCTCTTTTTCCGTACAGCTTCTTGAACTTGCTCATGCCCGGTTGCTCCTCAAAATGAGGTGAATTATACTTTCCGCATAGGATTTATGTATCAATGCCCAACAAAATATTCAGGGCATTCGCGTTAAGAAATTGCGGCGCGTTGCGCTGAAACGTACGTTTCTGGATTCCCGCCTTCGCGGGAATGACGGTGAATTTGTAGCTATTTGACTCGAAAACGCGCTAACCGGGGCGAACCCGGTCAACCCAGAGACACAACCTGTCCTGCTGCTCCTGCGTTACAGGGAGCATCTGAATTCTCTGTTGCAGCATTTCTGCGATAATCATGTCTTTTTCCAACATGAGCGTGACATAATTCCAGTCCTTCTCCCGTCCAGCAGCAAGTTTCGACGCCGCTAAATCATGTGGTTCAAGGCAATATCCGATTTTAAGGTCAGTATTCTGATTCTGAATTTTGACCAGACGTTCTTCCCATCCACGCGGCAGGATGGCGGTATTTGAACCAACGCCTTGTGCGTAATATCCGAAATTTTTGTCAAAGGGCGAAAGTTCACCAATTGAACCATCGATAACGTCAGACAATTCCGGGTGATGCAACGGATAAACATCGGCTTCCATAGATTCCAACAAGCCCTCGGGCGCATCAGGATACGCACCCAGGATGGACTGACTGCCCACCACCACGAGTTCGTATTCGTTGGTGATAGCGGCAGCGGCACGAATAATGTGTTCGAGTTGCGCCCGGTTCATGGATTTTCCCCGGAAAAGAACGCGAATCGCTCCTTGTCCGTCAGAACGCCGGCAAACGGGGAGGACTGGCGCAGTGTGGCGGCGTGCTCGGAGTCTTCCGTCGCCACGACGAGACAAGGTTCTATGCCCTGTCTGGCGAGGCGTTCCCACTCCCGGAGATACGGTTGCGTGGCGACACAAACCCGCGTTTTCCAACGTTCCAGATTGTCAAAAACATGATCAAAAAGCGCAGGATCATTGCGGATTTTGTCGGCAATGAGCCGGTGCATTGCCAGACTTCGCTGCTCGATATGTTTTTTACCGGGTTGAAGGCGCTCTGGCGACATGGGGAACTCCTGAAGGTTAGGCCAAGTGGCGGAATGATGATGAGGCGAATTCCACCTTGCTGCATGATTCTAGCGCAAGCCGGCATTTACATCCGAATGGTTAATTCAAGTAACAATCCCCCGGCAAAGCCGGGGGCCTTCATTTGTGAGCCGCTCAAAGCGGCTAGGCGGGGTCGCTAACGCGGCCCCGAATTTTGCACCACCTGATGGTGGTCACGCCCTTACATCAGATTGAGTTGATCCAACCGCTCATCCTCCTTTTCCTGCTCCCGGATGGAGCGCCGAATCACCTCTTCGTCACGTCCTACCGTGGAAACGAAATACCCTCTCGCCCAAAAATGC
>BNUC01000013.1 GCA_025997075.1 Betaproteobacteria bacterium
TCCATGACAAACATATTCATGAAATTTCGGGTTCAATGGCGCTGATGGACAATATTTCCTGCGGAGCACTGCGGTCAATCCCTTCGCCCCGCTTGCGGGGAGAAGGTGGCCGAAGGCCGGATGAGGGGGCGGCAATTCAGCACGAAACGACACTGGAACATGTCCCCCCCCCCTCACCTGCCCCTGCCGGGGCATCCTCTCCCGCAAGCGGGCGAGGGAAAGCAAACGCCGCTCGTGTTTCTCCATGAGTTTGCATCCCCTCCCAAAACGATCGCCGAAACCCCAGCCTTTAGGCCGGGGTATGGCCCCCCACCGCCCTGAAGAGTGGGGTTTCAACCGGAGTTAGTTTTACGATGAATCAGGCTTGTTATTTCTTTTAGTCATAAGCTTTTAAGTTTTAGTTATGTGTCTCGTTTCCAATGCGAACTAAAATGGCGTCCTTCCCATCCAGAGAAAACGCATGACCGCTTTCGCACGCATACGGGCAACGCTTTGGCGCACGGCCATCCAGGCCATACCGACCGTGTTCGGCATCGTCATTCTGGTTTTTCTGCTGCTGCAGATGGTGCCGGGCGACGCCGTCGACGTGCTGGCCGGCGAATCCGGCGGCATTTCCGAAGAAGGGCTGGCGATGTTGCGCACCAGCTTCGGACTCGATCAGCCCGTGCTGGTGCAGTTGCTGGCCTATCTGAACAACCTTGCCCACTTCAGCCTCGGATACTCGCCGCGTTACAACACCCCGGTGATGGACCTGATCATGTCGCGCCTGCCGGGAACCCTGATTCTGATGCTGCTCTCGCAGCTCATCGCCATCGCCGCAGGCATCGTGCTCGGCGCGATCATGGCCGCGTGGGAAGGGAAATGGCCGGATCGCCTGCTCTCGCTCGTCGCCCTGCTGCTTTATTCGACGCCCGCGTTCTGGATCGGCCTGATGGCGCTCGTTGTCTTCTCGGTCTGGCTCGGCTGGCTGCCCAGCGGCGGCAACGTCACCATCGGCGCGGGCTTTCAGGGCTGGGCTTATGTGAAGGATTTTGCCGCTCACGCGGTGCTGCCGGTCATCGCGCTGGCCGGATTTTTCGTGGCCATCTACGCGCGTCTGGTGCGCGCGGCGATGCTTGAAATCTCAAGGCTGGATTTCGTGCGCACCGCCCACGCCAAGGGGCTGACGCCCTTCGTGGTCACCGTGCGCCATATCCTGCGCTGCGCCCTGGTGCCTCTGATCACCGTCGCCGGGATGCACTTCGGCACCATGCTCGGCGGCGCGGCGGTCGTCGAGACGGTGTTCAGTTGGCCCGGGCTCGGGCGGCTGGCGCTGGAGGCGGTCATGGCGCGCGATTACGCGGTATTGCTGGGCATTCTCCTGCTCTCTTCTTTGACGGTCATTCTTGCCAACATGCTCGTCGATCTATTGCATGCGTGGCTCGATCCGCGCATCAAGACCCACTGACATGACACCCGATAGGCTCTCTTTCCCTGATCAACAGGACGCGCCGCCCGGGCATGGCCCGCAAATCCGCGCTTTCCTGCGCAATCCGACCGGCATGACGGGGCTGGTATTGCTGATTATTATTTTCCTGATGGCGCTCACCGCGTCGTTCTTTTTTCCCGGCGATCCGCTGGACATGGTCGCCCAGCCGCTGCTGCGTCCGGGACAGGATCCGCAGTTTCCGTTGGGAACCGATTCGCTGGGACGCGACGTGGTGGCCGGACTGGTGCACGGTTCGCGCATTTCGCTGCTGATCGGATTTGCCGCCATGAGCATCAGTCTGGTGATCGGCATGCTGGTCGGCACCGTCGCCGGTTATTTCGGCGGCTGGATCGATGATCTGCTGGTGCGCGTCACTGAACTCTTCCAGACGCTTCCGACCTTTCTCTTCGTGATCGTGCTCGTCACCATCGGGCATCCGTCCGTCACGCTGATTTCGCTGTCCATCGGCATCGCCTCGTGGCCGACCATCGCCCGTCTGGCGCGCGCGGAATTCCGTTCGCTGCGCGAATCGGATTTCGTCCTGGCGGCCCGCAGCCTGGGTTATTCCAACGCCCGCATTATCTTTCACGAGATTCTGCCCAACGCCTTGCCGCCGATCATCGTTACCACCTCAGTGATGGTGGCGACCGCCATCCTGCTCGAATCGGCGCTCTCCTTCCTTGGCCTGGGTGACCCGAACCGGGTCAGTTGGGGCAGCATGATCGGCGCCGGACGCGAAATGCTGCGCACGGCGTGGTATCTCACGGCCTTTCCTGGGGCGATGATCATCATCGCCGTGCTTTCGCTGAACCTGGTCGGCGACGCGCTCAACGACGCGCTCAATCCCCGTCTGCGGGGCGTATCATGACTGTCATGACGGTCATGACTCCCCTGCTGGAAATCAAGAATCTCAGGATTTCCTTTCCCGGCCACGAAGCCGTGCAGGGTATGAATTTGAGCATCCAGGCCAGCGAAACGCTGGCGCTGGTCGGTGAATCCGGTTGCGGCAAGTCGGTGACGGCGCTGTCGCTGATGCGCCTGTTGCCGCCCTCGGCCCGCGTCGAGGGCTCGCTGCTTTTCGAAGGCAAGGATTTGCTCGCCCTGCCCCTCTCCGACATCCGCCAGTTGCGCGGCAGCGCCATTTCGATGATTTTTCAGGAGCCGATGACCTCGCTCAATCCGGTGCTTTCCATCGGACGTCAATTGAGCGAAGTGCTGCAACGGCACCAGCAGTTGTCGGGGCCGGCGGCGCGTCAGCGCGCCATCGAACTGCTTGAGCTCGTCAAAATTCCGGAACCGGCGCGGCGCATCGACGACTTCGCGCATAACCTCTCCGGCGGACAGCGCCAGCGCGTGATGATCGCCATGGCCGTCGCCTGCCGCCCGCGTCTGCTGATCGCCGACGAGCCGACGACGGCGCTCGACGTGACCATCCAGGCGCAGATTCTGGAACTGCTGGACAATCTGCGCCGCGAATTTTCGATGAGCCTGTTGCTGATCACGCACGATCTGGGCCTTGTCGGCCGCTGGGCCGACCGCGTGGCGGTGATGTACGCCGGCAGGAAGGTCGAGGAAGCCTCGACGCATCGTCTGTTCAAATATCCGGAACACCCCTACTCGCGCGGCTTGCTGGGCACCTCGCTGCATCTGGTAGAGGACCTGCATTACCGTAGCACCCGCCTTCCGGAAATCCGGCACGAACCTGACGGGAACGGCGAGATGAGCTTCCGCCTGACCGAAGCCGCCGCGCAGCGCATTCCCGCGATTCCGCCCTCCGGCGAGCCGCTGCTTTCCCTGCGCGAGGTCCGCACGCATTATCAGACGCCGCGCGGCCGAATCGCCGCCGTCGATGGCGTCTCCTTCGACCTCTGGCGCGGCCAGACGATCGGGCTGGTCGGCGAATCCGGCTGCGGCAAGTCGACCTTGTCGAAAACCATCCTGCGCCTGCTCGAACCGGGCGAGGGGACGATTTTGCTCGACGGGCAGGACATCAGCCATCTCAAGGAAGATCGCCTGCGCCCGCTGCGGCACAAGGCGCAGATGATCTTCCAGGACCCCTTCGGCTCGCTGAACCCGCGCCACTCGATCGAGACGATTCTCGACAGCGTCCTGCGCGTGCATGGCGTGCCGCATCAGGCCGAGCGCCGCGCGCGCATCTTCGAAACGCTCGATCACGTCGGTCTGCCGCGTCAGTCCCTGGCCCGTTATCCGCACGAATTTTCCGGCGGACAGCGGCAACGCATCGGTATCGCCCGCGCGCTGATCCTCAAGCCGTCGCTGGTCATTTGCGATGAGCCGGTCTCGGCGCTCGACGTGTCGATCCAGGCGCAGATTCTCAATCTGCTCGTCGAATTGAAGCGCGACTTCGGACTTTCCTACCTGTTTATTTCGCACGATCTGTCAGTCGTGCGCTATATCGCCGACGAGGTTTTCGTCATGCACAACGGCCGGTTTGTCGAGCACGGCGACCATCAGCGCATTTGGGATTCACCGCAGCACGAATATACTCGCACGCTGATCGATGCCGTCCCCTCGCGGAAAGCTCCGGAAGAAACACAGAAACTGGCGGCCGCCTGATTTATGAAAACGTTCTGAAGATTTTCACCCGAGGAAAAACATGTCCAAGCAAAAAATCGAAGGTTCATTTGTTGCCCTGATTACCCCGTTCAACGCCGATGGCAGCGTCGATTACGAAGCCTTCCGCACCCTGCTCCGGTTTCAGGAAGATAATGGCTCGTCGGCCGTGCTGATCATGGGTTCGACCGGCGAGGTGTCGATGCTTTCGGCGGAAGAACGCAAGGAGATCATCGCGCGCACGGCGAAGTTCAAGACCGGCAAGTTGAAACTCTTCTACGGCTGTACCGGCAACAACACCGATACGAGCATCGACTACACCCGCTTCGCCAAAGCCAACGGCGCCGACGGCGCCATCCTCGCCGCGCCGGCTTACATCTGTGCCAGCGAAGCGGATATCGAGCGTTATTTCCTCGAAGTCGCGGATGCCACCGACCTGCCGCTGGGCATCTACAACAACCCGCCGCGCGTCAAGAGCGACCTGCACTGGACTCATCTGTTGCGCATTTTCAAACACCCGAATTTCGTCGTGCATAAGGAATCAACCACGCGCGTGGGTCAGGTGGCGCAAGTCATCGCCGGGAAGCCGGACGTTTCGATCATGTGCTGCGATTCGCCGAATCTCGGCCTGGTCATCCCGACCATGAGTCTCGGCGGACACGGCACGGCCAACATGACCGGCAACATCGCTCCCGCCGAACTCGCCGCGATTTCCAGGCCCTGGCGCGAGCCGGGCGACGAGCTGCGTTTCCGCGAGGCGTATCTGCACCTGCTGCCACTGCTCCATTACACCTACTCGGTCATCAACCCGGTCGCCGTCAAGTCCCTGATGAAGGCCATCGGCCTGCCCGCCGGCAGTCTGCGCCGCCCCTTGCGCGATCTCGAAGGCGAGGCTCTCGACGCCGGAATCCGCATCGTCAGGGAACTGGGGCTGGCGCAAAAGTATGGCTACAAGGTCTGAGAACGGCTGAGCACAATGGATCTCGGCATCGCCGGCAAGAAAGCCCTGGTCTGGGGCGGCAGCCGCGGCATGGGCAAAGCCATCGCTTTCCAGTTGGCGCAGGAAGGCGCGCAGGTCCATATCGCGGCGCGCAAGGCGCAAACCCTGGAGGCGGCGGCCCGCGAAATCCTGGCCGCCACCGGCGCGCAAATCAAAACGGTCGCCGCCGATCTCTCGACCGCGTCGGGACGGGAAGCCGCTTTGACGCTCTGCCCTGACCCGGACATCCTGATCAATAACGCCGACGGGCCCGTTCCCGGCGACTTCCGCGACTGGTCGCGCGAGGACTGGATCGCCGCTCTGGACGCCATGATGCTCGGCCCGATCGAGATGATCCGTCAGACCGTCGACGGCATGGCCGAACGCGGCTTCGGACGGATCGTCAACATCACTTCGCGTAGCGTGAAAGCGCCGCAAGCCGAACTCGGGCTGTCGAACGGCGCGCGTTCCGGGCTGGTGGGCTTCGTCGCCGGACTGGCGCGCGCCTTCGTGCATCGCAACGTCACCATCAACAACCTGCTCCCCGGTATTTTCGACACCGACGGCCAGCGACGCCACGTCAGCGCGCTCGCCGCACAAACGGGACGGTCTTTCGAGGAAATCTGGTGGCAGCGTGTCGCCGCCACCCCCTCGCGTCGCTACGGACGGCCCGAGAAAATCGGCGCCTATTGCGCCTTTCTTTGCTCCGCGCAGGGCGGGTACATCACCGGACAAAGCCTGCTGATCGACGGCGGCGATGCGTTTTGAGCAAAACAAGACGCTGACCCGACCGGCAAGGAAAACTGCCAGGGACGCTAATGTGCTTGCGTTTACACCGTTTAACAGATGACAATATCCAAGCTGTGCTTGCCACAATTTGTCCAATTCAGTAACGGGAGGGATCCGATATGCCCAAAGATTTCAACTGGTCCGATGACTTCAGCGTCGGAATTGAGGAGATCGACGAACAGCACAAAAAGCTGGTTATGTTGGTCGGTAAACTGCACCAGGCCATCACGAACAAGGCAGGCACCAAGGCTTGCGGTTTCATCCTGAACGAGTTGGTGGATTACACCGTGACCCATTTTTCACTGGAAGAAACCATGATGCGCCTCGCTCTTTATCCAGATTACGAGGAACATTGCGTGCAGCATAAAGCACTGGTCGACGAAGTCAGTGCCCTGCAACAGAAAATCGCTGCTGGTCAGGTCGCCATCAGTTTTGAGCTGCTGCATTTCCTGCGTAACTGGCTGACCAAGCACATCATGAGAGAAGACATGCAATATGGCGTGTATTTCAGGGAACGCGAACGGATCCGGCAGGAAGGCGTGAATGACCGGGCGGAAAGATCAGCCGGGACCGAGAACCAACCCAAGAAAAAACGCAGGTGGTGGAAGTTCTGGTAATCCGGCAGCCGTAAAAACATGCGGCAAAAATAGCGACTGTCAGTACATAAACGGAAACTGCTCTAACGCCAGAGAATAGGACGCCCCAGCAAGAAATTAGCGACAGGCCTTCAGGCCTGTCGGTCTAACGTATTTTGGAAGGGGTTTGCATCCCCTCCCAAAACGGTCGCCGAAACCCAGGCCGTAAGAAAGGGGTATGGCTCCCACCTTTCTTACGGGCGGGGTTTCAAACCGGAGTTAGTTTTACGATGAATGTTGTTGAAATGATGGACAATATTTCCTGCGGAGCACTGCGCTCAATCCCTTCGCCCCGCCTGCGGGGAGAAGGTGGCCGAAGGCCGGATGAGGGGGGCGGCAATTCAGCATGAAACAACACTGGAACATGTCCCCCCTCACCCGCCCCTGCCGGGGCACCCTCTCCCGCAAGCGGGCGAGGGAAAGCAAACGCTGCTCATGTTTCTCCATGAGTTTGCATCCCCTCCCAAAACGGTCGCCGAAACCCCGCCCGTAAGAAAGGGGTAGGGCTCCCACCTTTCTTACGGGCGGGGTTTCAACCGGAGTTAGTTTTACGATGAACAATGCGCCAAAGCTGCTTGTCATTCAGGACGATATTACGACGCTGACCGTCGATGCCATTGTCAACGCCGCTAACACCTCGCTTTTGGGCGGTGGCGGCGTTGATGGCGCGATTCATCGCGCCGCCGGACCGGAACTCCTCGCCTGCTGCCGAAGCTTGGGCAGTTGCAAAACGGGCGACGCCAAAATCACGTCGGGATACCGATTGCCCGCCCGCCATGTCATCCATACCGTCGGCCCGGTCTGGCAGGACGGCAAGCACGGCGAACCGGAACTCCTCGCTTCGTGCTACCGCCGTTCGCTGGAACTGGCGGGCGAAGCCGGACTCGAAACGCTGGCTTTCCCCTGCATCAGCACTGGCGTTTATCGCTACCCGCCCGAACTCGCCGCGCCGCTGGCCATCGCCACCGTCCGCGACACCCTGAGCCGCTTTCCGGGCATCCGGCAGGCGCTGTTTTGCTGCTTCTCGCGGCAAGATTATCTGCTGTACGAAAAGCTGCTTTCCGGCGCGAATTGACCATTGACATCAGAATCCAATCGTCAGGATGACCCCGGTTTGACACAAGCTTTATGATCGGCGGGTACGCAGGATCCAGAGCATGTCGGGGTCCCGTATCGATCCGTGGAGATTTTGCCTCCTACCTCGCTTGAGCAGACGACCTCGCTTGACGGAACCCTGCGGCACTCGCCCGGGCCGCATACCGGCACACCGTAGAGATCAAATGCGATGCCGCCGCCAATAGTCGAACAGAAGGTTTCTCCACTACGATCCTTGATACACCAGGAATCCAATTCCCTGCACACAGTTCGCTTTGGCCCCCTCACGCAATACTCGGCGGCGTCGACCGTCATTACCGAGAAGCAAATTACGAATGCCGCAGAAGTGCAAAAGAAAGTTGTTCTTTTCATTTCTATCCTCCTGTTCAAATTGCCGCCACCGTCCGATTGTGACCAAAACTTATCAGTGCTGCCGCATCCAGTCTATCGGCTACTTACAAAACCATCAACACCTACTCGCGCCTGGGCACGTCAGGGAACGACAAGGCAAGCCCGCGTGACACCGTCGCGGAAAATTTGAATTCAGTTTCCTGCACAGCACCCGTGCTGTCAGTACGATAGCGCACAGACCGCGCCTGGAGCGTTTTCGAGTCAGTCGGGCACGTCGACGTATTTGCCGCGTGTAACGATGTCGCCAGTCCAGGAATAAAGATTGATAATGGGTGCATCCCCACCGAGAGTCGAATGAATCACGTTGGGCTTTTGATAACTGAACGCCCCTGGGTTGAGCGCGAATTCCTGCTCACCCACCCGCTGGGTCGCCGAACCGATGACAGTGTTATAAATCTCGGCCGCCGGATGAAAATGCAGGCGATAATTGACGCGCGGCTGCGCAAAGGTGATGCCGAAACCCACTAAATCGCTGTGAATAGGCGCTTCCGGGCCGATGAACTCATACCAGCCCATGCGGGCGTCGAGGTCGGGGTCGTCGGCTCGCCGCTCATAGGAATAACGCCAGGGCAGGCGCTCGGCAAGGTCTTCCCAAGCACCGCCCAGAATATCCGGGTTTTCCTTTAAGAAAACACGGACGGAGGATAAAAGCCTCGGCTCCTCGACCGGTTTGGGAATGTTCGGCTCGGGCGTTGTTTCCAGCGGAGGAAGAAAATCCAGCACTCTTCGCACTTCCGCGCGTACCTCCGGGTTTTCGTGGTTCAAGCCTCTGGCGAAGTGCTCCCGCATGCGGATGAGAAATTCAATGGCGCTTATATTCATGGGATATAAAGTTCAGGCGCCGGCGTCCGTTTTACGGGGCATGGTACGAGGCGGGCGACTGACGGACACAAAGTCGAACGCGGGCACTTCGTAAGGATGCGTGGCGTAGAGGGCGTCGGTAATGGCGGGCAGGTCCGCCTCGTGGCAGACAAACTCGATGCGGTATTCCGCCACGTGATCCTCGCGTCCGATCGTGCCGACGGCGGGATTGGCGCCCTGGAGAGGACGGAATTGCCCGTCTCCAAGCACCTGCCAGCAGCAGCGATCATAAGCGCCGTAACAGCCGGCGCCGGCGGCGAACAGGGCGTTCTTGAGCGTTTCGGCGTGTTGGACGGGGACCTGAACGGTGAGCCGGTATCGGGTATCGGGCATGGTTTGTTCCTTATGCAATCAATTTCCTAGAGCGTTTTCGGGTCGCCAGGACGATCTTCCGGATTCCGGCTTGCGCCGGAATGACGAGGTAAAAATAAGCGCCGTCTCAATAAAATAAAAAGCCCTAACGCCGAGCTGATTTCAACACGGCGACAGTATGACCGATGCGCAGACCTTCCTGATAGGCGCTCCAGGCTTGCGCCGCCGTAATACGGTAAGGCAGCAGTTCTTTTTCAATCTCGATAGCCCGTAAACCGCTGTCTCTGAGGGAAACGCCATTGAAAGTTTTTTCCAGGGCATCCACAGGATAATAATAGAACGGACCCAGACCACGGGTTTCCAGTTCGGCGTAGGAAGGAAGCACCTCTTCCCCAAGCGCCTGGAGTTTCCAGGAATAGCTCAGAAAGCTTGGGGTCAGTCCGGACTCGGCGGCGAGTCGGGAAAAATATTCCAGGGGAACACGCCCGCCAAGGGTGGAAATGACAAAACCATCGGCGCTCAGGAATTCCAGCGACTGCCTGAGCGCGACATAGTGCAGGGCCAACAGCTTGTCATGGGCGAACTGCGGGATTTTTTCCACCCTTGGAGGCACGAAGTTTGAAGACGTGTGTTTCTCCTCCAGGGCGCTGGCGTCGGCGAGAGGAATATTGGGCAGGTTTTCATAAATGACGTCGAAACTCAGGCCCCTGCCCTTCAAGGGCGTCAGCAGATCGCCATGATTCACATGAACATCCACCGGGTGCTCGTTGTTGAGGTTCTGCCGGATGTTCCATTCCGCCGCTTCGGTAATATCGGGGAACACGTCGGTGGCGCCGACCACGGTCGCGCCCAGTATCTCGATGCCCGTCAAGACATCCACTCCCGCGCCGGCGCCAATGGAGGCGAAAGATTTCACCGGTCCTATATCTTCAACAATGAATTTCAGCGCCGGAGCGACAACGGTGGGCAACCAGTCAGCCTGGGGATTTTCCGGATTCGGCCGGAAAGCGCGCTCGGCCACGATAATCCGCCATTCCGGCTTGACATGCCGGATGGGACTTATTCCCAGATACCGGGCCGCATCAATCGTCTGGGGCGTTCCTGCGGGAATTTTGTTCGCTGGGTTTTGTGAAGCCATTTTGTATCCCTTATGCTCAAGCAAATATAAATATAAACGTCAGCGATGGTCCGTCAGCCGGGCCAGTTTTTCGCCGGTAAATTGTACGATAGTCACCATGACAATAAGAATAACGATGATGTCAAACAGCACTTTGGTTTCGTAACGCTCATAACCGTAACGGATGGCCAGATCTCCCAGACCTCCGGCGCCGACAGCGCCCGCCATGGCCGAAGAACTGATCATCACCACGACGCAAACGGTCATACCGCCAATGATGGCAGGAAGCGACTCCGCCAGCAACACATGCCAGATGATGTGATGCCGTTTCAGGCCCATGGCAAAGGCGGCTTCGATCAGCCCCTTGTCTACTTCCAGCAGGCTCACCTGCACGATGCGGGCATAAAAGGGAATGAGGTTGATGCTCAGGGGCACGATGGCGGCCCAGGTGCCGAGCGTCGTGCCGACGAGGAAACGCGTTATCGGAATCAGGGCCACCAGCAGAATAATGAAGGGTATCGAGCGAAGCATGTTGACGATGATGGACAGCGTCTTGTTGAATTTCGGCTTCGGGTAGAGTCCGCCGGGCGCCGTCACGACCAGGGTCACGGCCAGCAAAAGACCGCAGGAAATGGCAATCACGCTGGAAATGCCGACCATCAGCAGGGTTTCGTTGAGGGCGCGCAGGTAACGGTCATACATCGTCAGGGGCATAGCCAAGCACCTTGATGGATTGGGTTGAAAGACGGGACTGGAAAACAGGACTCTCCAGAACGCTCGCCGGAGCAGAAACCAGAAGACTTCCCTGAGAATGGCCCTGAATGCGGTCGAGCCCGCCATGAAGCAGACGAATGTCCGGCGAGAGCGCGAGAAGGGTCGCCAATGACACCCCGTCCTCCTGTTCTTCGCCCGAGAAAGTCAGGTTGAGAAGCACCCGGCCGCTGGAATCCAGGGGAATTTCGCTCGCCAGATTCTGCTTCAGATCATCGGGGATATCGTGTCTGATCGGGGAAAGCAGCGCTTTGGTCGCCTCGGCTTGCGGACTGCCGAAGACAGTCCAGACATCGCCTTGCTCGACGATCTCGCCGTGATCGAGCACCACCACCTTGTTGCAGATGTTGCGAATCACCGACATGTCATGAGTGATGAGGACAATGGTGATTTTCAGTTTTTCGTTGATTTCCCGCAGCAGTTCCAGAATGGAAAGCGTGGTTTCCGGATCGAGCGCGGAGGTCGCTTCGTCGCAGAGCAGAATTTCCGGGTTATGCACCAGGGCGCGGGCGATGCCGACCCGCTGTTTCTGACCGCCGGAAAGATTCGCGGGATAGACGTCGGCCTTGTTGGCAAGATGCACCATCTCAAGCAGATAATCGACACGCTCGCGGATAAACTCCTTCGGTGCGCCGGCCACCTTGAGGGGCAGTCCGATATTATCGCGCACCGTCTTGGCGGCGAGCAGGTTGAAATGCTGGAAAATCATGCCGATGCGCCGACGTTGCGCCACCAGTTCGGTTTCATCCAGCAAGCCCACATCGTTATCGTCAATGGAGACCCGGCCGGAAGTCGGTTTTTCCAGCATGTTGACGCAACGTATCAACGTGGATTTGCCCGCGCCCGAACGGCCAATGATGCCGAAAATATCGCTGCGATGCACTTCAAAGGAAATGTCCTTCAGCGCAACGACTTCACCGAGTCCGGAATATCTTTTGTGCAGATGCTCGAAACGAATATGTACTCTGGAGGGCTCGGCGAGTGGTGTGGGATGCACGGGATGGCGCTCCGTTTTTGGGGACTTGCGAAAACGTGCGCCAAGCTCGTGCAGGGACAGTACATTGTTTTTCTGGAACATTGATTAAAACGCCGGGATAACCGAACCTTCGAATTTATCCTGGATGAACTTCCTGACCGCTTCCGAGTGATAAGCCTTCAAAAGTTCCTTGGCCCAGGGCGCATCCTTGTCTTTTTCGCGGACGACCAGAATGTTGACGTAAGGGTTGTTTTCCTTTTTCTCGACGGCAATGCCGTCGCGGGTGGCGATAAGCCCGGCCGTCTGATAAGCGTATGAGTTGGGAACCGCGCCCACATCAAGGTCTTCCAGGGCGCGGGTCAGAACGGCGCTGGCGATTTCCGTCAATTCCAGTTTTTTGGGATTGCTCCTGACGTCGTTGAGGGAAGCGGTGCCCTTGTAGGGGTCGAAACCATCGGTCAAGGTAATCAAACCGGCATCGCGCAGCACGACCAGAGCGCGGGTCTCGTTGCTGGGGTCATTGGGAATACCGACTTTTGCCCCTTCCGGCAACTCGGCGAGCGACTTGTAGGCTTTTTTCGTATAGAAAGCGAGGGGAGAAATATACGTTTCGCCAACAATCTCCAGTTTATAGCCGCGCTGCTTGATCTGGTCGCGCAGGAACGGAATATGCTGGAAGGAATTGGCTTCCAGATCGCCGTTGCTCAGGGCCTCGTTGGGGGCCACGGCGGCGGCGATCACGACGACATCGACATTGAGATTGGCCTTTTTCGCTTCCTGGGCGACGACTTCCCAAATGAGTTCATCGGGGCCGCCGCGCACGCCTACGCGCAAGGGATTCGGTGTCTGCGCCTGGGCAACACCGACCAGCAATGTCGAAGCGGCGAAAAACGCGCCGGCCAACAGGGATTTTAAACGAGGGGTCATGGATTATCTCCGATAAAAAAGTGAATCATCATTGCCTGAAATCTCTGCCGCGACTGACGCGCCACGGCAGAGGCGTTTTCAGCTTGGCTTATTCCTGAAAATAGACATCCGCGAAGTTGCCACGCAGCCCTTCCGCCGTGACGGCGTAATCCTTGACCTTTTTCGCCAGAACGACGATGCGTGGATTGGCTCCGAATTCGATGGAGGGGATATCTTTGTATACGATATTCTGGAACTCGATGAACTGCGTTTTGCGTTTGGCTTCGTCCGGTTCGACCGCTGTGGCCTCCAGCAGCCGATCCACTTCCGGGTTGGAATAATGCGCGGGATTGGCAAAAGACAAGCCGATCTTGAAGTTCTTCGACCAGAAAACACGCTGCACGCCAACCGTCGGATCGAACATGTTGGACAGCGCTTCAAGCGTGATGTCAAAGGCGCGTTCGGTATAAGCCTTGGTCACGTAGGTGGCGAAATCGTAGTTCTCGATGACGGCGTCAACGCCAATTTTTGCAAACGACTGTCTCACGAATTCAGACGCGCGCTTTTCCTGGAACGGGTTCCACAAGAGACGCAGCTTGAAGCGCGTGCCATCCGGCCCGCGTTTGTAACCGGCGGCGTCGAGCGCGGCTTCGGACTGTTTCAGATCGAAGGGATAGGGTTTAATGCTGGTGTCGTGATATTTGGTGATCAAGGTCCCGATGGAAGACGCCGACACTTGCCCGTAACCGAACCACACCAGTTTGTTCAGCGCGTTGATATCCAGCGCGCCCGCCAGGGCTCGCCGAACTTCGATTTTCGAGAGGATGGGCGAATCAAGGTTGAAATAGAGTTGGTGTTGGGCGCCAAGATAAGGTTCGCTCCAAGTGTCGACCTGGAATTTCGGCAAGGCCTTGAAGCGCTCCACATCGGAGAGTGGTATCGCCTGCCCGCCGAGATCCGCGTCGCCCGACTCCAGCGCCAGGGCGCGCGCGGCGGGGTCCGGAATGAAGCGCACCGTCAGCTTGTCCAGATAAGGTTTCGGTTTATCCCAATAATCAGGGTTGCGCTCAAGCGCGACATAACTGCCGCGCACCCATTCCTTGAACACGAACGGTCCCGTGCCGATGGGGGCGCTGTTGTGCTTGTTGGTCACGATGTCGGTGCCTTCGTACAGATGCTTCGGCACGATCGGCGATTCGGTAGCCGCGAGCGCCGTCAGCAGATACGGCGCCGGTTTGGACAACACCAGGTCTACGGTATGCGCGTCCGGCGTCTCGACTCTCTCGACGTTGGCAAGGGTGCTGCGGCCGCGCGGATGATATTGCTTGATCGTGAGAATCGAAAACGCCACGTCGGCCGAGGTGAAATCCTTGCCGTCATGCCATTTGACGCCCTTGCGCAATTCGAAATGATATTTCAGCCCGTCCTTGCTGACCGACCACGCGGTTGCAAGCTGAGGCTTGGGATTGAGATCGAAGTCGAAGGTCAGCAGTCCTTCCACGATCTTGGGACCGATTTCGCAACTGCCGCCGGCCGAGGTCGTCAGCGGCACGATCAATGCCGGTTCGGGCGAAACGATCCAGTTCAGGTTGCCGCCGCTTTTCGGCTCGGCCACGGCGGTGCTGACAAAACCGGCGAGCACCACGGCCAATACCGTGCGCAAGCCTGCACAACGAAATACATTCAAGGAAACCATCATTGCCTCTCGATAAATAGTTAAGGTTTGTTTTGTTCGTAAAACAGATACAAGTTGTATGACAACTCCCTATCAGGGCAAGCCCCCGCGCTTGCCCTGATACAGATTCCCGGTAATTCCGGGCGGCCACGGGGGACCGCCCCTACAGAAAACGGCCTGTGCTCGTAATGAGCCTTTATTCTTCCAACGACACTTCCGCGAAACTGGCGCGGATGCCCTCGCCCGTGGGGATGTAGTTCTTCACCTTCTTCGCGGCAATGGTGATCTGCGGGTCGGTACCGAACTCCACCGAAACGACATCCGCATGCACCAGCTTCTGGAAATCCAGGAACTGCTGTTTACGCCTGGCTTCGTCCGGCTCGACCGCCGCCGCTTCCAGCAAACGGTCGACTTCCGGGTTGACGTAATGCGACGGGTTGGCGAAGGAGAGGCCGATCTTGAAGTTCTTCGACCAGAAAACGCGCTGCACCCCGACCGTCGGATCGAACATGTTGGCCAGTTGTTCAAGCGTGATGTCAAAAGCGCGATCGGTATAGGCCCTGGTGATGTAGGTGGCGAGATCGTAACTTTCGATCACCACGTCGATGCCGATTTTGGCCAGCGACTGGCGAATGAATTCCGCCGAGCGCTTGTCCTGGTAAGGGTTGTACAGCAAACGCAGTTTGAAGCGCACGCCGTCGGCGCCGCGCTTGTAACCGGCCGCGTCGAGCGCCGCGTCGGCCTGCTTGATGTCGAAGGGGTAATACTTGATATTCGCGTCGTGATACCTGGTCAGTTGCGGCCCGATGGCGGCCGCCGCGGTCGTGCCGTAACCGAACCAGACCAGCTTGTTGAACGCCTCCATGTCCAGACTCTGGGCAATCGCCCGGCGCACGTTGACATCTTTCAGTTGCGGCGTGTCGAAATTGAAATAAAGCTGCTGCTGGTTGCCCAGATAAGGGAAGGAACGGACATCCACCGTGAATTTGGGCGAAGCCTTGAAGCGCTCGACATCGGAAAGCGGGATGATCTTGGTGCCCAGATCGGCGTCGCCGGACTCAAGCGCCAGGGCGCGCGCCGCCGCGTCGGGAATGAAACGCGCGATGACCTTGTCGACGTAGGGCTTGGGTTTATCCCAGTAATTCGGGTTGCGTTCGAGCACCGCGTGGCTGCCCTTCACCCATTCCTTGAAAACGAACGGCCCGGTGCCGATCGGCTCCCGGTTGTGCTTGTTGGTCAGAATGTCCGTGCCTTCATACAGGTGCTTCGGGATGATCGGCGATTCCGTCCCCGACAGCGCGGTCAGCAGATAAGGCACCGGCTTCGACAGCACGAGCACGGCCGTATGGGGGTCGGGCGTCCTGACGCTCTCGACGTTGGCAAAGGTGCTGCGCCCGCGAGGATTGAATTGCTTCAAGGTCAGGATCGAGAAAGCCACGTCATCCGAAGTGAAATCCTTGCCGTCATGCCACTTGACGCCCTTGCGCAGTTCGAAGCGGTATTCCAGACCATCCTTGCTGACCGACCACGCGGCCGCCAGCAGCGGAATGGGATTAAGCTTGTAATCGTAGGTCAGCAGACCTTCAACCACTTTCGGGCCAAGGTCGCAAGTGCTCCCGGCGCTGGTCGTCACCGGCACAAACAGGGCCGGCTCAAGCGCGATGATCCAGTTCAAGGTACCGCCGCTCCTGGCTGGCGCCGAAGTTTGCGCTACCGCGCTCGCGGCAAGCAAAACACTGGCCACGGCGGCCAAACCGAACCCCCCCAATCGATAACGCAAAGACATGCAGACACCCATTATTGTGAGTTAGAGAGGGGCTTACAGTATCAAAGGGGTATATGCAAGAAAAAGAAGTTTTATTTCTATGCTTATGCGAACGAGTTCTGACAAGCCCGGCAAAGCAATCGGCATAGGGGACGGCCCTGATAGGCCATACTTCCTTCACACACTCGGTCACCCTCATGCAGTTGCGCTTCGCTTCGTTCGCTGTGATCCACTTACGGTGGGACTTCCACCTGCAGGAGTACGCCCATGCTGGGCGCACGTAGGTGGTATCCCTGCGCAAGAGCGAGAGCGCGAACTTGCGTAAGGCCGAGAAGTTTCGTGGGGCATGGCCCTTGCGTACCCGACACTCGTCTTCGCGGAAGGTGACATCGAGAACCCAGTGCAGGCTGTTTTCGATGGCCCAGTGACAGCGTGCCGCCTTGGCGAAGGCTTCGGCAGAGACGATGCCTCGACTGCCGATAGAGAAGGCTCGCTCACGGGAGATTTTGCCCGCGATGTTGCGCTCTCGTTCAATCATCCCGATTCCGGCGAGTTTCGGCCAACATTGCCGAATCGCTTTGTCCAGCCAGGACAGATCGGTGGTCCACAGCGCCCGTCGGGTTTCAATCCGTCCATGCCCTTTCTCGACCGTCTCATACCGGCTGATCGGCAAACGACCCAAGCCCAGGGTGTCGCCTTCGGCAAAGAATTCATCCAGGACTTCCGCCAGACGGGGCTGATTGTCTTTGACCGCCAGAAGATAGTCGCCGCCTCGTTCCAGTATTTTCTGCGCGATCTCCGTTTGACAGCCCAAGGCATCGATTGTGACGATACCGCCTTTGAGGCTCAGCGTTTCAAGAAACGCTTTGATTCCGGTCAGTTCCTTGCCCTTGCCTTGGGCGCCTTCCTGGGCAAAACACAATCCACTGGCCGTGGCATAGGCGCTGATCATGTGCAACGCCGTGTTCGGCCCGTCCTTCAACCCGTGGACGGTCTTGCCGTCAATCGCGACGACCCCTTCGACAATACCCATCAATCGGTTACGACATCTGTGTATGCGATAGCCCTAAGAGTTCGCTATTCCAGATCAGAAGGTCTGAAGAGTAATTCCCACAGGCTTCTTTTCATAAGCCCCAAATCCGATTTACGAATAAACCACCGCATGAAACGCATAAAATATTTCCTGGTCAATAGCACCAGAGGAGTACACACCAGGAACCATACAGGCACAAACGACACCCATCGCGAACTGCCATTCATATGAAAATCCGCGGGCAAAAATGGAGTCAGAAAAAGCATTATCAATACCGCAGGATAAACACACAAAAACAGTAATATGCCGATGTAAATTAGCGGAATCACAATAACGAGAAAGATGGAAAACAATAACCTTCTCGCATCTAATGCAATCCGATAGCCAAGCATATCAATTCCTTGGAAAAAGATAAAACAAATCAAATTATGCGGGCGCGTCTTTACCAACAGGTTTCAACTGGGAACGGCACACACGGACACATCCGGCATATATTTCCTGTAACAAAGTTCGTTTTCTTTCATCCTTCCATCCGGCAAAACATTGTTCGATATAATGCACAATACTATCAAGTTCCGGATTCCCGGCGAGACGCGCATAAATTGTGGCACAGCGGGCTGTTTTATAGGCACTACTAACATCAAAGTCTTGCATCTGGGGGACGAAAGATCGGGTTCCCCATGAAAGCTTATTGCGGAAGAAATCAGCAATTCCTCCTTTGTCGTTAAACAGTCGATCCATTCCTCCGACAGTTCTCGCTTGTTCCAGGACAGGTAGGCCATAACGCAACCAATCTGCTACCCGCCATTCAACTTCTATTTCACTGGTCGCCCAGTCGATTCCAGGAACTATGTTCCATACAGGCTGATTAATTTTTTGTATATCTTCAACATAGATACCACCAAATAAAAAAGGATGATATTCATCATGTATTGTGGCCAAACGCTCACTTTTACTCTCTAAATAAGCATCAGCTAGAAACACCCCTCTTGATTTCTCGGATACAGAAACTGAAATTTCCTGCCTGTTTCCATCAATATGACGACTGAAAAGAACTTCAGCAGGTACTTTATCTTCGAATACAAATCCGTGTTCTCCAAGTGGAGCCGACAATAATTCATGAAACCGATCAGTCAAGGCTTCATCCGATGGAAACCGTTTCACATCTCTTACTTCTGGATAAAACTCATGCAAAAACGCTATGCCTTCTTCATACGGCAAAGGTGGACGTTCCGCAGGAATGTAAATTCCTGTCGTTTCATCGTACACATCCAGACGCAGCCCCCAGGTCAATGGCAACAGAATTTTCAAAAATCCGGTGATTTCCTCCGGCTCTTCAAAGTTATGCTGCCATACCGCATGGATCCAGGAACGCAGCCTTTCTTCCCATTTCAATGGGTAATTAAATTGATCAACAGCAGGGGCTTGACGTCCCAGATACCATCCCAGACGTTCAAAGCGCGGGTTTTCGCCTACTTCCACATCTTTTAACTGCTCAATCGCCTGTTGTACGCTTTCCACGTCTTCAACCGGAAGCGGCAGAATATCCCGATGACGGGACGCATCAAAAACATACAGGGGAAAAGTCATGCTCATTTCAATAATTCCTTATTGTTGAAGTAACAATCCTCCGGCAAAGCCGGAGGCCTTCATTTGTTAGCGCCTCAAAGGCGCCTTCAAAACCATGAGCCGCTTCGCGGCAAAAGGTTTGTGCTTTTTCAACATGTATCTCACTTGCGTAAACCACTTCGCAACTTCGTGGGAGATAACTCATTCTCTGTTTCAAACATCTTTCCGACTGTCGTAAAGGTCAAACCTTGGTGAGTCCCCCGGCAGAGCCGGGGGCTTACCTCTATGAGTTAAATGTGGAAAAGAATCAGCGCTCTTGCTGCCTAACGATTTGATTGGAGTCTTATATGGCTTATATGGAAAAGAAATTCAAACTCAGTTTGCTGGCTTGTTCAGTGGCACTGATCATGGCGGGTTGCGGTGGTGGTGGTGGCGGTCACAGTGACACTGGGACTGGCCCGACTGACCCCACGCCTCCTACACCCGCGTGTACAAATCCGCCCGCGGCCAGTGACAATCCCAGGGTGCCGAAGATATCGGAAGCGGTATGCGCTGCTGCGGAAACGATCCATGCGGACCCGGCCATCCGGGCCATGGTGGATTCGTGGGCCACGCCCGAGGCCGCCGATCAACGCTTTGATTACTTTGTGGAGTGGACCCGCATCGCTGCGCCCTCGCGCGAGGAACGCAACCGCGCGGACAGGATCACGAAAGACTTTATCCAGGATTTTGGCTTCTCGCCCAGCGACTTCACAACGCGTAGCGATGGTTACCTGGAAGGCTCGGACGTGCAGATCGTCGACAAGCTGCCGGTCTACAATAATTGCATCGAGTTCAAGGGGACGTACCGTGATCAGCCCGGCGCGGTGACCTACAAGGGCCAGTATCCGAAGGTATTGATGGAAAGTCACATCGATGTCGTCAACCCCGAATCAATTCTCATTTGGGGTTCCCCGTATTTGCCAGTCAAGCTGGAAGAAGCGATTAGCAATGTCGTTTTGGAAGAACCGGCCCTGATAGCGGGGCTCAAAAACGAGCTGCTGTTTACCCTCGACGGCAAAGTCGTCAAGGATGCCAATTACTTCAGGGCGAACCAGCGCTACTCCTCTACCAACGCGGCGATTCAAGCCCGCGGGTGGCGTATTTACTTGCCGGGCATCGGTGACGCCATGGGCAACACCGCCCCCATGTACTTCATTGCCAAGGCATTCAAGGACTTCAAGATCAAACCGGTTTGCGATGTCTGGTTCTGCGGCTCCGCCGGCGAGGAAGGCAAGGGCAATCTGGACGGCATGAAGCAGTTGTTCGGTTACGACCAGGACAAGGGCACCGGCACCAACCCGCTGAACTTTGTGGCTCACCTCGGTGGCGAAAGCAATGGCGTGATCAACTACCTCGGCAGTTTCCGCTTCGAGATGAAGTACACCGCCCCGAGGACGCCGGGCGCCAATCCGCCCAGCGCAACGTTGGCGGTCGCGAGCGCGGTCGACAAGATCGCTCACATCAAGACGGCTTGGGATACCGACACTACGAAGGCGAGGACCACCTACACCGTCGGTCGCACCTATTGCGACAGTCCAGTCGGCGCTAACGTGGTGCCGAGCTGCACGCTCGAAGTTGACATGCGTTCGCCGCGAAACGGTACGGTCAACGATGGTGAGCACCTCCTGCATATACGTAGCCTGATTGAGCCTCAATTCAAGGCGGCCCTTGACGAAGAAAATGCGCGTGTCGGCGCGAGCGGCGACGCGGCATTGACCTTGTCTCTGGAGTGGTTCGGTGATCGTCCGGCGTATGAACGCACGGTAGAGGAATATTCCGACCCGGCAATCCAGGCCTGGTGGCAGGCTAATACTGCCGTCGGCATAACCACACCCACATCACAGCTTTCCACGGGTTCAAGCAGCTTGAACAACAACGTGCCGGCTGCGGTAGGCGTGCCCTCGATCGGGACGACCGTTGGCTCCATGAACAGTACTGGCGGCCACGCGTTCAACGAAGCAGGTTTCCCTGGCAGCACAGCGACTGAAGTGCGAAACATGGAGCGCAATTTGATCGCGATCCTGATCGCTGCGGGTTTTAACGCCACCAACGGCGCCGTGACGCAACCCTCCGCCGGTCCCTTGGGCAAACGTACAGCCGAATTACCGTAATCACAGGAGTCATTTACCATGAAGAAAACAATTGTTTCCCTGCTATGTCTGGCGGCGTTGAGCCTGGCTTCAACGCAAGCCATGGCGCTGACCGAAACCGTGGAGGTTGAATTCCTGGGTCCGGGCGGCCACAGTAACGGCGACTATGGGCGCACGAGCGCGCTGCATGCCGCAGGTCGCGCGGTGGTAAAAATCAAGGCAGCTCTGCCGGCGGGGTCCTA
Organism: Betaproteobacteria bacterium; assembly: GCA_025997075.1. Classification (GTDB taxonomy): domain Bacteria; phylum Pseudomonadota; class Gammaproteobacteria; order Burkholderiales; family Rhodocyclaceae; genus Propionivibrio. The sequence continues at coordinate 21,311 of BNUC01000013.1, forward strand.
TGTCGTGACCGATATGAAGGGCGGTAATTCGGTTAATTCCATTGCCTCCGACGGGTTTTATAAGATACACCTGACAGCGGCCGACCAAGGAACCCTTAACGCGCTGAAAACTGAGGTCACGACCTTATCCAAGGCCGGCGCATCTGACGAAAACGCCTTCCGTAATGTCACTCCTGGTCAGATCACAAGTGGCGTGCGTAGAGACATTCGCGTCAGGGTCAACGGCGTCGACCAACCGTAGCACACCGTTAGGGGCAGGCCCCGTGCCTGCCCTGGTTCGGATGATTCCCCGGTAAGCACGGGGCGCTCCTACAAAAAACGGCCTGTGCGACTTTATCGGTAGTCTGAACGGGTGGGGAGTTCTCCGCCCGGCCAGTAACCATCCCCCGGCAGAACCGGGGGCTTTCATTTGTGAGCCGCTCAAAGCGGCTTAACGGGGTTGCTAACGCGGCCCCAAGATATGGCGCCACCTTCGGGCGGCCTCTCCTTTATGAACTGCGTATAAATAACCTATTCAATTTCACTTCTTTATCAGCATATAGTTCCAACTCTCAAACGGGGCAATTTTGATGATAGGGAGTGCGTTAAATTGTTCATCCGTGACCTTCTTTGATAGTTCGTACCTGGTGCTATCGGTTTGACAAATATTCAATCACTAAACTTTAATTAGAAACAGGGACGGTTCACGAATCGCCCCTATTTTCTATAAAAGTGGCGGCAGGCTCAGGCCTGCCGTTTTTTTAGCGGATGGTACAAAAGCTTGAAAGTTTTCAAGCAGCGAGGGCAAGTCATTTTTTGTTGATTGCGTGCGTTTGCATGTTTTCTATCAATCATGCACAATAAAAGCTTGTAAGAAACCTTGATTTATAAAGGACATACCATGCAGAGCATGACCTTGGAGCAGTTGCGCGCCACGACCAGCGCTGGTGGCGTGAAGGGCGTCACCCTGAAAGGACAGGGTGGGGGCTTCTTTGTTGAAATTGCTACGCGTAGCGGCCAGGACGCCTTTTTGGCTAAAGCCCGCACCACGGAGCCGCGCCGCTTTGGCAACCCCACGTCAGCGCTGAATATCTTGCGTGACCTGGGCATTGCCATAGCACAGCTTGACGTCACCCACTGGAACCCCGACCAGAAGGACATGGCCCGCAGTCGGCAGAGCCAGGCCAAGGCCATGCGCGAAGCACATGAAGCCGCCGCCTATAACAACTGGCTGGCCGGCGAGATTCATGCAGCCATTGACGACCCCCGGCCAAACATTCCTCACGATGAGGTCATGGCCGGGATGGACGCCGACATAACCGCCTTGTCGAAGAGAAAGCGCGCATGACGGCCAAGCCCTACCGCATTGAATGGCGACCAACGGCGAGCGAGGATTTGCGCGCCATCGTGCGTTACATCGGCAAGGACAACCCACCGCAGGCCAAGAGCTTCGGCCAGGAACTGCGCGACAAAACCAAGCCGCTTGCACAACATCCGGAGCTTGGCCGCAAGGGCAGGCCCGGCCTGCCTGAATGGCTACGCGAACTGGTCGTGCATCCAAACTACATCGTTTTTTATCGCATACAGGCTGAGGCCCACGCCATCGAGATTTTGAGAGTAAAACACGCGGCGCGGCAAACACCGTGATGATTGAATGAGATAGGCGCTCAAGACGAAGTGGTTTGCCTGCTCAAGTTTGAGTAGCGAGCGCAGGTTCCAGCGCTTCGCGGCGCGCGGGTTCGAGTGCCGCCTTTCGCGCCAATGGCAAGCCGCCCCTTTGCAAACATATTTATCTCTCCTTGAACCGGATCACGGCAGCGCCATCCTGCATCGTGAGCTTGATATAAGCGGTTTTGCCGTTCGGGCAAGGCGCGCAGCAAACGTCCTGCCATGATAAGAAAAGTCCCGAAAATTAATTAGAATGTGTGGTAAAACCCGTCCTTGGTCAATAAATTTTTCAGTATTTCTTTTTTTACAAATTTTTGACATCTTTATACAGAGAACAGACAAGCTTACGAAACAGACGGGAAACAATGGCGGCGTTTTCACAACAAGGAAGATTCTTATGAACACGAAACGCCTATTCACGCTGTTGGCATTCTCCGCAGCCGCCTTCTGCCTGGGCGCACAAGCTGCGCAAAAAGTCACGATCAAATCCGAAATCGCCTCGCCTGTCGTTTTGGAGAATGCGCAGGACAAGAATTACCTGAAAATCTCCCTGACCGGATTTCCGCTGGAGATCAGGAAACGCAGCCCGATCAATCTGGCCCTGGTGATCGATCGCTCGAGTTCGATGAGCGGAGAGCGGATCGAAAAGGCGCGCGATGCTTCCATCATGGCGGTAAACATGCTCGAAAGCGACGATACCCTGTCCATCGTGGCCTATGACAGCACCGTGGAAGTGATCGTGCCGGCGACCAGGGTCAAGGACAAACAAATGCTGGTCGAAAAAATCAGGAAACACATCCAGCCGCGCGGGATGACGGCCTTGTTCGCCGGCGTCAGCAAAGGGCTTGACCAGGTCGGCAAGCATCTGGACAAGGAGCAGGTCAATCGCATCATTCTGCTCTCCGATGGGCAGGCCAACATCGGGCCGACCTCGATCAGCGAACTGACCGGACTGGCAAAAATCGCCGCGAAAAAGGGCGTGGCGATCACCACGCTGGGGCTGGGCAAGGACTACAACGAAGATCTGATGACGACCATTGCCGGCTACAGCGACGGCAATCATGTCTTCGTGGAAAAGTCCGTCGATCTGGAAAAGACTTTTGCCTCGGAATTCAATGACGTGATGTCGGTTGTGGCCCAGGATGTCGAAGTGGTCATTAAAACGGCGAACCAGGTGACGCCGGTGCGATTGCTGGGGCGCGATGGCGAGATCAGGGGCGACACGGTAACGGTCAAACTCAACCAGCTCTATTCCAATCAGGAAAAATACGTGCTCCTGGAGGTGATTCCGGCCAAAGGCGTCCGCGCGGAATCAAAAGCATTGGCGGACGTGACGGTCAACTACAATAATCTGGAGAGCAAGAATAAAGACACTTACAATGAATCGCTGGCGATACGTTACACCGACTCCGATTCCGAGATGAAAAATGCCGTCGTCGAGGAAGTGCTGGTCGACTCCGCCATCCAGAAAACGGCCATACAAAACGAGAAAGCCGTCAGGCTGATGGACGAAGGCAAGATGGACGAAGCGAAAGCCGTTCTGGATCAGAACATCAAGGATCTTGAGGCGCTGCCGGTCAGACAACCGGCGGCAGTGCAAAAGATCCAGGAAAGCGCGGGCATAAACAGGAGCATGGGAGCGAAAATGATGTCGGAAAAAAAGGAAGTTTCGCGCAAGGCGCTCAAGGAACAGAACTACAATGTAAAGAATCAATCCAGCAAGAAATAAGCGACAGGCCTTCAGGCCTGTCGATCTAACACCGTCCTGAAGGGCGAGGTTTCAAACCGGAGTTAGTTTTACAACCAATGACTCAACGCGCATCCAGGAACCTGATGGCGGCAATCACACTGCTCATTTTCAGTGTGATTGCCTGTCTTGGCTTTCGCGCCATCGAGCACGAAGCGCTGCTGCGCGTTTATCAGTCGCAGACATTGGCGCAAACACGGACGGCGCAGGCTGAGGATTTTGTCATGAACCTGCTGCGGCAGAAAGCGACGCGCCTTGACGCTATCATGGGATTTCTCCAGTTCGACGAGGAGCCTGTCAGATCGCTGCTGGAAAAAGATGTCGATATTGACGATGTTTTCGTCCTGCAAAAAAACACTCTGTCGTATCCCGATGAACAGAAGCCTCTGACGCAAAAAGAGAAAACCTGGATACAAACGATCACTCCCCTGTTGCGCGATCCCAGTCTGCTGTACAGCCATAGTGAGAAAACCGAGAAGGGAATTCCGCGCTCGGGCTGGTTCGTCATCAATGAAACCCAGGAACCGATCCTCATCTATTGGAATCGTGAGAATGACCGTATCGTTGGCTTCCATGTTTCGTATATCAAGCTGCTGTCGGATGTGCTCAACGCGGCCGACTTCAATTTCGCGGAGGATACGCTGATATTTAAAGAAAGCGGACGTATTCTGTATCAAAGCCCTTCCGACCTGTCGATCGAGAATCGGCAGCCTCGATATTCCATGTATCTGCCCTACCCCTTGAATACGTGGAGCCTCGAATATTATGGGCAAAAGACCGACACTCTGGCCGTTTATCTGTGGGGCGGCGTGTTTTTGCTGGCCTTGCTGATGACTGTCGGCTTGATCATCTTCCGTCTTTATCGGGAATATACGCAGACGGCGCGACTGGCGCGGCAACAGGTGAATTTTGTCAGTCAGGTGTCGCATGAACTGAAGACGCCATTGACCAACATCAGCCTGTATGCCGAACTCTTGAAAGAGGAACTGGGCGAATTTTACGAAGACGGCGTGCGGCGCGTCGATGTCATTATCAGCGAAAGCCAGCGCCTGTCGCGCCTGATCCAGAACATACTCACTTTTAGCCATGCGCCGAAAATTCACATCCAACCCGTGGATATCGGTCAGTTGATGGCGCGGATCGTTCAGACTTTTACCCCTTCGTCTCAGGCCAGAGGCATGATTCTCTCATTAAACATGGGCGAATCCGTTACCGAATCTGTCATGATTGACAGCAACCTTGACCTGCTGACACAGATCCTCGGTAATTTCCTGAGTAACGCCGAGAAATACGCGTCCTCCGGTCAGCGCGTCGATTTGACAGTGGAATCGCATCCCGATTATCTGGATATCCATGTGCGGGATTACGGCCCGGGCATCCCGGAGAAAGAGGCGAAAAAGATTTTCCAGCCCTTCTATCGAATCCAGTCGACGATTACCGAAGGCGTGACCGGGACCGGCATCGGTTTGACCATTGCCCGGCAACTGGCGGAAAGTCTGCATGCGGAAATATTGCTGGCCCATCCATCGCCGGGCATGCAATTTACTTTAAGGCTGAAAAAACAGCCTCGGATTGACAACCCCCTGTAGGAGCAGGCCCCGGTACCTGCCTTGGGTCTGCGGGCGGTCACGGGGGGCCGCCCCTACGAAATCAGGCATATGGAATTTATTGCAAAACCTCAAGGTTGAGGAAACAGCCCGGAGATCACATAGAACATGAAGATATTGATTGTCGAAGATGACGATAACATCCGTCTGGGCTTGGCCGAGGCGCTTTCCCGCGAAGGCTATGAGCTGATTCTCTCCGGGAACGGCAAGGAGGCTTTGCTGAAATATGCCCAGGAAAAACCGGACTTCATCATCCTGGACATCATGATGCCGGAACTGGACGGCTACTCGGTCTGCCGGGAAATCCGCAAAAGCGACGAACAGATACCGATTGTTTTTCTTTCCGCCAAGGATGAAGAAATCGATCGCGTCGTCGGCCTGGAATTGGGCGCGGACGACTACATCAGCAAACCTTTCGGCATGCATGAAGTGCGCGCCAGAATCAAGACCATCGCCAGGCGTTGTCTGCGCAACAAGACGGCCGAAGCGGACGCGGCTTTTGCTTTTGGCGACCTGACGGTGTATTCCAACGAACTGTACGCCTTGCGCGGGAGCGCGCGTCTGGAGTTTTCACTGCGTGAAGTCAAGATTCTCGAATGCCTTTACCGGCACAAGAACAAGGTGGTGACGCGCGACATGCTGTTCGACGCCGCCTGGGGATATGAGCATATGCCGAACAGCCGCACGCTGGATCAGCACATCTCCAAGTTGCGTAAAACCATCGAGCGCGATCCGAACAATCCGGTATTGATCCGGACCGTGCATGGCATGGGATACCGCTACCACACTGACGAGAGGGAAAAAGCATGAAGACTCTGTTCAAAAGCTTGGCTAGCGGTAAACCAAATCCCTGAGGAACAGGGAAATTTGCGGGAAATAGGTGATGAGCATCACGCAGGTCATTACAGTGACCACGAAGGGGAGGAGTTGGCGCACGATCTGATCGACCGAAATCTTGGCGACCGTGCAGGCGGCAAAGAGGTTACCCCCGAAGGGCGGGGTAATCATCCCGCAGGCAAGGTTACACACCATGATGATTCCGAAATGCACCGGGTCGATCCCGAACTGCATCGCCAACGGTACTAGGATCGGAGCAAGCACGATGATCGAGGAGGAGGTTTCGATGAACATGCCGATCACGAATAGCGCGACGTTGCCCCTACCCTGGTCAACGAACCGCAATGACCCGCTACGGGAGATATAACAATAAACGAAGAATCAGGATAATAATGTTCCACATTAGAACGCAGTCAGCCTGACGGTTGACTGCGTTTTTTATCGTTTACTCCATCCATCCACCGTACCGCTTCCTGTCTGAATTTTTCTGCTGAACAGTCATGCTTGTGTTTGCTACAATTCGATCACACTACCATACGCGCCGAAGCAGACTCTTGAGAAAAATTAGCCATGACTTTCCTGCTTGATCCCAATCTTTGGATCGCCTTTGCGATGCTCACTCTACTTGAGATCGTGCTTGGCATCGACAACATTATTTTCATCTCGATACTGGTCGGCCGGCTACCGCAAGAACGGCGCGATTCCGCGCGCCGCCTGGGTCTGAGCCTGGCGATGATCACCCGCCTGATGCTGCTGGCCTCGCTCAGTTGGGTGATGGGCCTGAAAACCGAACTGTTCCACGTCTTCGACCACGGCATCAGCGGACGTGACCTCGTACTGCTGCTTGGCGGCCTGTTCCTGCTTTACAAGGCATCGCACGAAATATTCATCGAGGTGGAGGCGATCGAGGAAGATATACCGCCCACGACCGATGCCGCCACGATCAAGGCGGCGGGAGACAAACTGTTCTGGACGATCATCGGCCAGATCGCCGTCCTCGACATTGTTTTTTCGCTTGATTCGGTAATCACGGCGGTCGGCATGGTCGACAATCTCTGGATCATGGCGGCGGCCGTTATCGCCGCCGTCGGCGTGATGCTCTTCGCCGCCAAGCCGATCGGCGAGTTCGTCGACGCTCATCCATCGATCAAGGTGCTGGCCCTCGCCTTTCTGGTCATGGTCGGCATGGTGCTGATCGGTGAAGCCTTCGGAATGCATGTGCCCAAAGGTTACATCTACTCGGCGATGGCTTTTTCGCTGGCTGTCGAAGCGCTCAATATCCGGGCACGCAACAAAAAACGCCTGGCGAGGGAGACATCTTCCGTTACCTGAATTTTGTTGCTATCGACGGAAAAATCTGAAAATAGTGCCTGGACGGCGCCGCAACGCGTGACAAGAACGCCTCTGGATGCTAGGGTTACGGCTGAGAAATGTCCCACGGAGCCAGCAACCGGGATTGGCGGCTTCAAGACTCAGGATTCCGGCGCTTAATGGGAATTTCCGTCCAAAAACAGGAGTTGAGGAGAGTAGCGAAAGATGAACATCAAGGACACAGTCAAGGAAAACATCACCTACAGCAAAGAACTGTTGGAGGCAGGTATCGATGGCGCCAACACCGCGCGCAAGGAAGTGTTGACCGCCGAAGATACCAACGATCTGGTGACTTGCGCCACCCAGGAATCGTGGCAACCCGCCACCCTCGGCCTGCTGGCCGGGGCAATCTGCGGCGTGCTGGCGGATGACCGCAGGCCGATCCGGGGCGTGGTCGCCGGCGGAGTTTTGGGCGCCATACTTGGGTTTGCCGGCAGCTTCATATGGAAAACCCGGCCCCTGACCTCGGCCATGGCCCGTAATGCCGGAAAGCGCATCAACGCAGTGCGTGATGTGCATTGGTTGAGCAAACATCCCGTCAATTACGGTTGATTGCCGCGCATTCCATCGGAGCGTCAAAACGAAGAAGGCCCGGTCAAAAAAATCGGGCCTTTATTTTTTATCACTGGTTCCGGTGACCGCTACTGCTAAATCTTTGGATCTTCAGGATGCAGCATGGTGGCGATGACCTTGTCCAGCACCTCGTCTTTCCAAATCTCTTTCCAGTCGTCCCGCAGCACCAGTTTGTTGCCCAGATTAATGGCTACCTTGCACGCATCCGATACCGGGGTGTTTCCGAGGAATCCCAGAAAGTTCGCTGTCAGATTGAATACATGCCCGGTCAGGAAGGATACCGCCGCCGCGCGCTCGATGCCGCGCTTTTCGGCCTCGTTGACTGTCTCGGCCATGGCAAAGAGGCAGGTCGCGCCCAGCAGTTCAACGAGGGTCGGCTCCAGAAAGGCGATCTGCCGGGAACTCAGAACGTAACTGTGCTCCACGGGGGCATACATGCTTTCTATGACCTGGCGGCACTGATCGAATACTTTATCGTCTCCCTGTATCCTGGATATGACCACATCCTGTTTGCCGGCGACGCCTCCAAAATAATCATGCCGCGCCTCGTAAGTATCCTGATCCAGAAAATAGGACGGATGGCATGGGTGGGCCACCGCAAAGGTGCAGTCATCCCTTAGCGCCAGTTCTTTCGCCACCGCCGCAGCGGGGTCGAGGATGATGAATCCGGCGCCGGGTTTCAGTTTTTTTACCACTTCCTGACTTATCTTGTAGATAAGCGTATCCGGCACGGCAAACACAATGATGTCGCTACGGGGAATGATTTCGTCTCCCGGGGTGACTTCCAGGCCTCGCGCGCGGATGCCCTCCTGCGCTTTGGGGCTGTTTTCCACCAGATACACATCGAATTTGTCTTTTGCCTTAAGCAGATTATTGCTTGTACGGGTTCCCATTTTTCCGCCAGCGCCGATGACGCTGACGACGATCCTGTCGCTCATGATGTTCTTCCTTGAAAATTGAAAAATTTAAATTCTTGATGTCCATATCTTTTTGTTCTGATGATCAAATTTTATGGGCTGCCACCCATTCCTGCCAGCGCCAGGCATCACGGCACATGGCTTCGAGCCCGTGCTCGGCGCGCCAGCCCAGCAGGGATTCGGCCAGGGATACGTCAGCGTAGCACTGGGCGACATCGCCAGGACGACGCGCGACGATACGATAAGGAACCGGACGCCCGCTGGCCTGCTCGAAGGCGTGAATTATGTCGAGCACGCTGTAGCCCTGGCCGGTACCGAGATTGACCGTGATTAGGCCGGGTCCGCTAGCGAGCGCCTTGAGCGCCGCCAGATGCCCGCGTGCGAGATCGACGACATGGATGTAGTCACGCACGCCGGTGCCGTCAGGCGTCGGATAGTCGTTGCCAAAGACCGAGAGTTGCGCCAGCTTGCCGATGGCGACCTGGGTGATGTAGGGCATCAGGTTGTTCGGGATGCCGTTCGGGTCTTCGCCGATCATTCCCGATTCGTGCGCTCCGACCGGGTTGAAGTAACGCAGCAGGGCAATTCGCCAGCTCTCGTCGGAACGAGGCAAGTCGCGCAACATCTCTTCAAGCATCAGTTTGGTACGCCCGTAGGGATTGGTCACCGACAACGGAAAATCTTCGCGGATCGGCACGCTGCGCGGATCGCCGTAAACCGTGGCGGACGAGGAAAAGACAAGCGTTTTGACGTTCGATTCAGCCATCACCTCGAACAGGGCGATGCTGCCGGAGATGTTGTTGTCGTAGTAACGCAGTGGCTGCGAGACCGACTCACCGATCGATTTGAGTCCGGCGAAATGGATGACGGCATCAATGCCGTGCGCACGGAACACATCGCGTAACGCTCCACGGTCGCGAATGTCGGCTTCCACGAAGGTCAGCACACGTCCGCTGATCTGTTCAATCCGGGTAATCACCGCCGGTTTGCTGTTCGAGAAGTTGTCGATGACGATGAGATCGTATCCGGCAGCAAGCAGTTCGACGCAGGTGTGGGAACCGATGTAGCCGGCGCCGCCGGTGATGAGTATGGTTTGCATGGAGTGATGTGCATCATGTAGGGGCAGGCCCCCGTGCCTGCCCTGTTCAGATCCGCAATAATTCCGGGCGGCCACAGGGGGCCGCCCCTGCACGAGGTGCTGTGTCGTCCGACCCGCGCCTCAACGCGCCAGATTATTGGCCCAGCTCAAGGCTTTCGTCAGGCAACTGTTGGCGCTGGCGGCATCGATGTCGGGCAGGCGTTGCAATACCGTGGCGGCTTTGTCCGACGCCTCCTCCTCCAGCGTCTCCACAAGCGTGATCAAGTCGCCCAGCACGCCCGTGCGCCCGTTGAGCGCGTTGTGGACGGGCGTGGCGAGCGGCAGTTGGGAAAGAATCTCGCCGGCTTCGGCTCCAAGCATCATCGGCATCAGCGACAGGATACCGACCATGAACGCCTGATCGACGAGATCGCGGCCGTACTTTTTGACTTCGGAGGTATGGTCGACAAGCAACTCCATCAGACGACCGCGTGTTGCCGCCAGTTGCAACAGCGGATTGACCGTCGCGGCCGAACTCGATCCGCCGCTATAAAGCAGTAATTGCAACCACCGCAACAACTGGCGGCGACCCAGTAGAGTAATGGCGTGGCGCAACGAGGTAATCTTGGTCGCCAGACCGCTACCGGCGGAATTCGTCAGGCGCAACAGATTGATCGTCAATACCGGTTCCCGCTTGAATACCGCCTCGATCTCGGCGGTATCGGCGTCCTGGCTGATCAGTCCGAGCAGGCGCAGCAAGGCCATATCCGAAGTCTTCAGCTGCTTGCCTTCGATCACCGTCGGCCGGGCGAAAAAATAGCCCTGAAAGAGATCGAAACCGAGCTCGTGGCACAAGTGCATCTGCGTATCGTTTTCGACTTTTTCTGCCAGCAGGGTTTTGCGCAGAGGACTCAAGTCCGGCACAAGTTGCTTCAGACGCTCTGGTTCCACGCGGCTGATGTCAACCTTGATGATTTCCGCGATCTTGAGCAGTGGCTTGCCATCAAGATCCAGCGATTCCGGCCGCACATAGGTGGCCAGGATATAGCCGGCCTGCCGGAGTTGTTCGCAACGCTCGACCACCTCCGGCGTCTGCGCCACCGTGTCGAGAATTTCCAGTACCACCGTATGCGGTGGCAGCGCGTCGATCAGTTCGCTGAACAGCAATCCCTGATCCACCTTGATGAAACCCTGGTACGGGCCCAGCGCATCGGCCAGGGAGAGATTCAGGAAGGTGTTGACGATGACCGTCGCCGTGGCCTGGTTGCCATCGATGAAGCTGGCGAAATTCCCCTTTTCGGCACTGACGCTACGAAAAAGTAACTCGTACGCGAACAATTGCTGCTGGCGATCGAGTATAGGCTGGCGACCGAGGAAGACGTCCTGCGAATCAGTATCGGGCATGATGAATCCTTTCGCGCGGTTGGTCGGTGCTAATCACTGACATTCTTTGTTCTATCTTAGCATTCCTTACGGAAAATACCCTGCTGTGGCGCGATAACTCCACCTGAATCAACGGTGCGCCGCGACCACGGCGACCAGGGCGCGCATCAACTCGCGGACCTGCCCGGTGAGCTTTTCGTCGATCAGATTGCCGTCGGCGTCAAAGCCTCCGGCAAAAGCGCTGGCAAACACTTCCGGCTTGTTCAACGGCCACATATCTAGAAAAACGCAAACCTGCCGCAAATGGTATTGCGCCCGCGAGGTCCCCATGCCGCCGCCGGCGCCCAGGATGGCGACCGGCTTGCGGGCCAGCAGAGCGTTGTTCGGCTCGCGCGAGGCCCAGTCGAGGATGTTCTTGAGAGCCGGAGCGAGCGAATAGTTGTATTCGGTACTGGCCAGCACCAGCCCATCGGCAGCGCCGATCTGAGCCAGCACGCGGTTAACCGACGCCGGCTTTTCGGTGATGTCCTGATTGTAGAAAGGAATATCGGTGAGGTCGGCAATTTCCAGCCCGGCGTTATCCGGAAGATTGGCCTGAGCCGCACGCAGCAGTCCGCGATTAGTGGAAGCCTTGCGCAGGCTGCCCGCAATACCAAGTAACTTGATTGAAACCATGGAATGAACCTCCTGGTCGATGGGATTGGCAAAGAAACAATAAACAATACGAAAAAGAGCTGCGAAAAATGAGGCTGGCCTGATGCCGGCGACCCCATGAACCGCGTTGACCGTACTGCTTACGGGCAGTTCCCTACTCTCCGGGAAACGGGGAACATTTTGCCACACAATGCGTACATCCCACTGTTTTTACAAACCCGTCGAAGCGCATGATCCGTGCGTATCCGCACAACAGCATGAGATGCGGCTGTGCGGTTTATCACAGTAACGCCGCCTCCAGTCGCTGCTTGCGCTGTTCCCGGTCGGGCATCACCTGAATCAGCCTTTCGGCCGAAACGCCACGCAAAACCCCGCCTGCGTCTCCAGATAGCTGCCGCCGATCAGATCAATGCAATACGGCACCGCCGGAAACACCGCCTGCAAACAATCACCAATGGCCGAAGGCTTCCCCGGCAAATTGACGATCAGGCTCTTGCCGCGAATGCCGGCGGTTTGACGCGACAGAATCGCCGTCGGCACAAATTTCAGCGAAGCCGTCCGCATCAGTTCACCAAAACCGGGCAGCATCTTGTGGCACACAGCTTCGGTCGCCTCCGGCGTCACGTCGCGGGGCGCGGGGCCGGTGCCGCCGGTGGTGACGATGAGGTCACAGCCTTCCTGGTCGCTCAATTCCTTTAGCGCGGTTTCGATGGTGGCCTGCTCGTCAGCGACGATACGGGGGACGACTTCCCAGGGACAAGCGAGCGCCTGCGTCAGCCAGTCACGAATGGCGGGGCCGCCTTTGTCTTCGTATTCGCCCCGGCTGGCGCGGTCGGAGATGGTCAGGATGCCGATACGCGCCACCGCCCTCCCCTTCGCTGTGCTCATACTTCTTCTCCCAGCCCCGGCTCATCCTGATAGGCGCTGGCTTCGAGCAGTTGCACCGGCACGGTCTCGCCTACGCTGACGCCCTTGCTGGCGGCGGGCACCACGAGCAGGCCATCGGCACGCGCCATGGCGAGCAGATCACCGCTGCTTTGCGCGCCTGCCGGGGTGGCGGTATAGCCGCCGTCAAGATCGTAGGCGAGCGTGACGCGGACGAATTCGGCGCGGCCCGCTCGGGATTTGACGGGGCGGGTCAGGCGGGCGGGGATCATGCGCCGGAACAAACGCTGATGGCCGCAGAGGCGGCGCAGCGCCGGGAGCACGAATTGCTCAAAACAGACCATGCTGGAGACGGGATTGCCGGGCAGACAGAAAACGAAGGCGCGCCCGGAACTGCCGAACGCCACCGGATGCCCCGGACGCATCCTGACGCGCCAGAAGTGCATGCTGACGCCGAGCTTTTCCAGCGTGGGGCGCACGTGGTCGTGCACGCCGACGGAAGTACCGCCGGAGACGAGCAGCACGTCGTATTCCAGACCTTGCCGGAGATAGCCGGCCAGTTCATCCGGATCGTCACGGGCAATGCCGAGACAGGCGGGCGTGATGCCCAGCGCTTGCGCCTGTGCCATCAGGGTGTAGCTGTTGGCATCCGGGATTTTGTCGGGGTTGAAGGGGTCGGAGAGAGCTTCCAGCTCGTCGCCGCTCGACAGGATGGCGACACGCGGTTTGCGGTAGACCTTCACCATCGCCCGTTTGACGGTTGCCAGCACGCCGACGGAACCGGGCTGGATTTCGGTGCCGGCGGCAAGGACAACATCACCCTGACGCATGTTTTCGCCCCGCACTCGGATGTCGGTCGCTGCTGGCGTCGGGACGCTGATTTCAACCTGGTCGCCGGGGCGGGCCTGGGTGTCTTCCACGCGCACCACGGTATCGGCCCCTGCGGGCACCGGCGCGCCGGTCATGATGCGGGCGCATTGGCCGGTTTGGAGGGCGAGACGCGGCATGTCTCCCGCTCTGATATCTTCGATGACCGTCAACAGCTTCGGCGCGGCGGCAGCATCAACAATATCGGCACTTTTGACGGCGTAACCGTCCATCGCTGAAATGTCATAAGGCGGCAGGTCGCGGTTGGCGCGGATGTCTTCGGCCAGTACCCTGCCCAATGCCTGCTGCAGCGGGATTTCTTCGGCGCCGACAGGGGCGATTCTGCTCAAGACGCTGGTCTGGGCGTCACGGACTGATAAACCCTCGGACTGTTGCGATGGCTGGCTGGTTTTGTCGTTCATTGCTTATCTATTCCTTTCATTTTCCAGGCGGCGACATCTTCCGGGGTGTCGAGGTCAATGAAGCTGCCAAGTTGTACATCGGTGTGACGCAGGCTGTTTTCGTCGACGCGGCAAATATTCAGTCCGGCCAATGATGCGTACACACTACGTTCGCCCCGGGCCAGCGCGGCTTTGAGCGTGGGGAGCGTGCTTGTTGCGTAGAACGCGGTCAAGGACTGGGGGAATCCGTTCACAACCGGCAAGACGGCCTGGTTCTTCTTCTCCCCTCTCCCTCTGGGAGAGGGGTCGGGGGTGAGGGAGAGAGGTGGCGCGGCCCCAACATCATGGCAATCTGAACCGGCCCTCACCCCAGCCCTCTCCCAGAGGGAGAGGGAGTTGCGGTATGTCGCCAGTTGCTCGACGACTTCCGCCCGCAGCCCTGGCATATCCGCTGCCACGGCAAAAACCCACGGTGTCGCGACCCGCTCCAACCCGGCGCACAATCCGGCAAGCGGCCCAGCGTCAGGAATCTCATCGCAGACTTGCGGCACGTCGATGTCAGCACGCAATTCCCTGACGCTGACCAGCACAGCAGGAAAAAGCGTTTGCATCAGGCCAATCATATGTTGCAGCAAACTCTGCCCATCGAACTGCAAAGCCGTCTTGTCGCACCCCATGCGGCGGGAATGGCCTCCGGCGAGAATCAGCGCCGTGCAGTCGGCTATCATGGGCGTGCAAAGCGCAGGAGAAAATCGGCCACCCCGGCGGCGTCATTCAGCGAGAAGTGCGGGAGTTCGGGGTAGATCTCCGGGCAATCGGTGACGATGGCGACCAGATCATCTTCCAGAGCGCAACGCGGCGGCTTGCCGGTGGCGCGGCGCAGCACTTCGATTTTGGGACCGGAGGCCTGGGAAAAACCTTCGGCCAGCACCAGATCGGCTTCGCCGAGAAAGCGTTCGGCCAGTTGCAGGGGTTCGCGTTGCGCGTCGGCGTCGGCGATCAGTTGCAACGCAGAAGTGGTGACCAGCATGCTCAAGGCCGCGCCGGCCTGCTTGTAGCGCCAGCTATCTTTGCCGGTGGTGTCCAGTTCGACTTTATGGTGCGCGTGCTTGATGGTCGCAACGCGCTGGCCCCGGCGTGTGAGTTCGGGAATCAGCTTTTCGACAAAGGTGGTTTTGCCGGAATTGGAATGGCCGACAAAAATGAAAACCGGGGGCGTCATTGCTTGCCAGCCTTCTTGTGAGCCGGAGATTCTGGCGTCAGAAGCCGCTTGCGGCGCGCAAACTGTTCGCGGGTTTCAATGAGCAGGGCATGGATTTTCTGTTCAAACACCTTTTTATCCGGGAGTGCCGTCCAGTACTCGGCAACCATGATTCCATCCTTGTCCATATCCAGAAGCTCAATTTGTTCCCGGCTGCTTTCGGCGCAAAGAATCAGGCCAAGCGGGGCGTTTTCGTCTTCCTGCCGCTCATGGCGATTGAGCCAGCTCAGGTAGAGTTCCATCTGGCCTTTGTGCTTTGCATCGAATTTTCCGAGTTTCAGTTCAACTGCCACCAACCGCTTCAACCCACGGTGATAGAACAACAGATCGAGATAGAAATCCTCACCGTCGATGATCATGCGTTTCTGACGTTCGACAAATGCGAATCCCTTACCGAATTCCAGGATGAAGGCTTCCAGTTCGCGCAAGATAGCGGATTCGAGATCGGCCTCCAGATAACCATCCGACAAGCCCAGCATATCCAGCAGGTAGGGGTCTTTGAAGGTGTCCAAAGGGACAGTAGCGGCGGCCGTCAGTTGAGCGTTGGCGATTTCCTTACGCTCGAAAGCCTTGCGGGCAATGAGTTTACGCAATGCCCGAGTACCGAGTATGCCGGATACAACCTCGTTCAGATAAAATATTTTCGCTGCCATCGTTTTGAGAGGCAGAATTTCCACGATATGCGACCAGCTCAATTGTGTCGGCAGTGCCGACACAATTTCAAAATCTGGGAATTGTTCGGCAAACTGCATCATGCGCCGCAAATTGCGCGCCTCGAAGCTGCGTCCATAGTTGGCGACCAATTGTGTCGCCAATGCCGACACAATTCGCCGTCCGTATTCCGCACGTTTGCCCTCCAGGATTTCCATGTTGACACGCTGCCCGATGCGCCAGAACAGGAACATCGTTGAAGCATTGGCCTGACGCACCAGCGTGCGGCGCGCCTCTTCGATCAGGCTGGAAACCGAGGTAAAAAGGGTTTGCGTGGGAAGGGATTCGCCCGTCGTCATGATTTCACTCCGCGTCATCACCCTCCTCCCATGATCGTTCTTTTCCCGTCATGTACGATTTCAAGCAAATCGCTCGCGCTGATATTGCAGGTAAAAAAGATGCTTGGGCTCAATCCAGCGCAGGCGCAAAAGTTTGTCCAATCCTAGCTTGATGCGATCAGTGGTGGCGATTTTGGAAGAAACGAGCAAAAGACCGTCATCGTCGAAGCTGATCAGGAAATGGTCGAACAGGGCATCCAGATGTGCGCACAGCAAAAAGCCGTTAAAAACGTCAAGCCGCTCCTCATCATATTGTGCAGTCTGCCCAAGGTTTGGCATGGCTGGCTCGCAGCGCCTCGGGTACAGCTACGCCCATAACCGAACATGCGTTACCCCAGTAATCGAGCATAGCGTGTCGAAATCGGTCTTGCCCCACACGCTGACGCACGAGGCGTTCAATTTCCGTACCTTTGATGCTATCAGGCAATTTCGCCAACTCTACTTCCGCCGCAGTCCGATAGTCCTCTACGACTTGGCTAGATTTGGATTGAGAGCGCGTCCTTTCGGTTGAGAGTACGTCCTGCCTACCAACCTTTTCTATCCACTTACCCGCTTCTATGGAAAGTATGAAATTTTTACAACGAGGCGATTCGTATTTGACATTTGTTTGATTAGCTTTTTGCAAAGCCGGGATATCCAATGCCGCTTTACCCGTCTTTATGTCAAATGAGCTGCGCGCAACTGCTAATACTGCTGCCCAAATATAGGCATCTTTCCCTATCCCAGATGGCCAATTGGGTGTTTTGCTCTTTGGATGGTAGGCATATTTTGGGAATGCCAAGGCTTGTCCAATGTTGTTGAGAGCATCACAAAAAGCACCCCCTGCTTCTACTTCTTTTTCCTTTCCGTCTAATTCACGAAGCTCACGGCTGCTGAAATAAGAGGGGTGAAGATTCATATAAGCAGTTGCCAATTTCTTCAACTGGTCAAATTTGGATATTGAAAAATCTGAGTCATTCATCATTTGTTCTCCTTGCAACACAGATGCTCATTGGCATGGAACGGCATGTCCAGACGCTCCTGAAAAGCAGAGTAGGCTTCCGGGCTGACCGAAATGATCTTCTGGTTGAGCAAATCATCTTCAGCGGCCACACGCGCGGTGTCCAGCACGAAATCAGTGAAGGTCTTTCCTTTCGCCTTGGCGGCACAGTCGAACAGACTTCGATTTTCGGATCTGTGCCCAATACTGGAAGTTTCTCCTCCAACCAATGCGCTATTTTCCCTCCTGATACACGTATCAGTTCGCTCATCCTCAGCCCTCAGCTATTGATCCGACCTGAATTTTATACTCAATGTAGATGAGCAAATCCATCAAGGGTGAGGCGTCACCCAGGCGTCGCCCTGCGGCGTGATCTCTTTTTTCCAGATCGGCGCGCGTGCTTTCAATTCGTCAATCAACCAGCGACAGGCCTCCAGCGCCGGGGCGCGATGCTCCGCGCCGGTGGCGATGAGCACGATGTTGTCGCCCGCGCGAACCGTGCCCAGGCGATGCACGAGCCGCGCATCAATCAGGCTGAAGCGTTCGATGGCGTCCAGGCGGAGTTTTTCCATTTCGGCCAGCGCCATCGGCTGATAAGCATCGAAACTGATTTCGCTGACCTGACGCCCTTCGGAAAAATCGCGGGCGCAGCCAAGGAAAGTGGCGATACCGCCGATGCGCTGCGAACTGGCGCGCAGGGCGACGATTTCGGTGTCCAGAGAGAAATCTTCCTCTTGCAGACGCACGACGGCGCTCATTTCAGCCTCCTGAAAAATTCGACATGAACGCGATCTCGGCGCCATCGGTGAGAGGCGTATTGTGCTGTTCGCTGACACGCACACCATTGACAGCCACGATGGCGACGAAGGCAAAGGCTTCGCCGTGACGTGTTCGCATCTCGTCGCGCACGTCCTGCCAGCGCAGACCTTCGCGGAAAGGCAAGTCTGTCTGGCGCAGGCCGACGCGCTCGGCGACGGGGCCGAAGAAGAGGACGCGGATCATGGTTTCTTGCTCCGGCCACCGCAGAACGTAGGTTGGGTAAGCGAAGCGCAACCCGACGGTTGTAAACAACTGGCGCGAAGCGCCGCTAACCAATTTGTGACGCTTGTTATTCTTGCGGCGCTTTGCGCCGGAGGGTACGACCGTCGGGATGCGCCGCTTTGCGGCTTTCCCAACCTACAAAAAACAGCAGGGGCGATCTTTGTCAGCATTCTGCCTCTCCGCGCTGCCATACGCCGCTTTTGCCGCCGCATTTTTCTTCCAGTTGGATGTTTTCGATGCGCATACCGCGATCTATCGCTTTACACATGTCGTAAATGGTCAGCAAGGCGGTACTGACGGCGCACAGCGCCTCCATTTCAACACCGGTCTGCCCGCTCGTGCGGGTCGTGACCAGCGTTTTGATGCCTACACAGCCTTCAGCATCCACCGCGAGGATTTCGCTGAATTCGACTTCCACGCCCGTCAGCGCCAGAGGGTGACACATCGGGATCATCTCCGCCGTGCGTTTGGCTCCCATCACCGCCGCGACATCGGCGACGGCAAGCACATTGCCCTTGGCGAGCGTTCCGGCGCGAATGCGTTCCAGCGTGGCTGGCTGCATGCGCAGGACGCCGCTGGCGACGGCGACGCGTTGGGTCTCCGCCTTGCCGGAAACGTCGACCATGCGGGCGCGTCCGGCAGCGGAAAAATGAGTCAATGAATCAGCTTCGTTCAAGGGATGTCCTTGTCGCAGAAATGTGGTCAGCCGCCAATATAGGACATTTCTATTTTTTCGTGGGGCTTTTCCGTCTGCGCGAGGCGTAATTGGGAATAGCGGTCGGTACGACGTTTCCAGATGGCGGCGATGCGCTGGCGCAGCAACGCATCATCTTCACCGGCGCGCAGCAGCCCGCGCAAGTCATCGCCTTCGGCAGCAAAAAGGCAGGTAAAGAGTTTTCCATCCACCGACAGCCTCAGCCGGGAACATTCATGGCAGAACGCCTGCGTCACCGAGGCGATGACGCCAATCTCGCCGCCGCCGTCCACAAATTCCCAGCGTTTCGCCACCTCGCCCGGATAACGGGGCGCAACGGGGCGCAGCGGATACTCGGCATCAATCCGCGTCAGGGTTTCCTGCGCCGTCACCACATCGTCGAGCCGCCAGCCGTTGGTGCTGCCGACATCCATGTACTCGATGAAACGCAGCGTGATGCCGGTATGACGAAAGTGTTCGACGAGCGGCAGAATTTCGCTCTCATTCACCCCGCGCCGGATGACGGCGTTCACCTTGAGCGGCGTCAGCCCGACTGCCTGGGCCTCGGCAATCCCTTCAAGCACGGCGGTCACCGGCGCGCTGCCGCCATTCAGGCCGCGAAAAACCGCATCATCGAGCGCATCAAGACTGATATTCAGTCGTGTCAAACCCGCCTCTTTCAGCGCCCGCGCCCGCTTCGCCAGCAGAACACCGTTGCTGGTCATTGCAAGTTCAATCGGCTTGCCTCCGCTGTCACTCAGCCCGGCCAGCATTTCCACCAACCGTTCAACACTGTGCCGCAGCAAAGGCTCGCCGCCCGAAAGACGAATCTTGCGCACGCCAAGCTCTATGCACTGGCGGGCGACGCGGGTG
This sequence comes from Betaproteobacteria bacterium, assembly GCA_025997075.1. GTDB lineage: Bacteria > Pseudomonadota > Gammaproteobacteria > Burkholderiales > Rhodocyclaceae > Propionivibrio. The sequence continues at coordinate 41,175 of BNUC01000013.1, forward strand.
ATTTCTTCAAAACTCAGGAGTTCAGCACGGCGCAGAAAAACGAAATCCCGACCGAATACCTCACGGGGCATGCAGTACGAGCAGCGCAAGTTGCAACGGTCAGTCACCGAAATGCGCAAATCGCGCAAAGGACGCTGCAAACCGTCACTACCTTCTCCCCTTGTGGGAGAGGGGTTGGGGGGAGGAAAAAATGACCACTGTGCTCTGCTGGAAGTCATTTCGGCGCGGCGGAATGGAAAGTTTCCGGAGCGACACCCTCCCCTCCGACGATACTGATGCCCTGTTCAATCTGCGGCAATTGGTGCGCAATGCCCTGATGACAATCGACGCAGATTTTGCCTTTTTCCAGCCCTTCCAGATGCTGGTCGGCGGCGCGGTAACTCTGCGCGCCGTAATCGAACGAGTTCGTGTCATGGCAGTTGCGGCACTCCTGCGAGTTATTGGCTCTCATGCGCCGCCATTCGCGTTCGGCGAGAAGCTGGCGCTTGGCGGTAAATTTCTCCGCCGTGTCAATCGAACCGAGCACCGAATGCCAGAGGTCGGCGGACGCCTTGACCTTGGCGACCATCTTGGGGACGAACTCCTGCGGCACATGGCAATCGGGACAGGTCGCGCGTACGCCGCTGGGGTTGGTGTAATGGATGGTGCTCTGGTATTCCCGATACACGGTATCCTTCATTTCGTGGCAGGAAATGCAGAACTCCTCGGTGTTCGTCTTATCCATCGCCGTATTGAAACCCGCCCAGAACAGGATGCCGAGGACGAAAACGCTCAACACGGCCACCGGGCCGACGAGCTTTATCCACAGCAGGGAACTGAGGATTTTCTTGATGTTCATATGCGAGCCTTTCCCTTATCGCGTGCTTTTCGCGCGTTCATAGTCGTTGGGAACCAGCGGCCTGGCGTCGACTTGCGGCACATGGCATTGCAGACAGAAATAACGGCGCGGCGAAATGTTGGCCAGATCCTGTCCTTCGCTCGTTTTGAAGTGGGTCTGCGAAACCTTGGTGGCTTTCGCCTCGCGGTAGCGTTCCCAGGAATGGCAATCCATACACTTGTTGAAATTCTTGGTGACCGGGTAGTTATCCACGGCATGCGACACCAGCGGCGGTTGTTGCGTGAAATCACGCTCCATCGGCAAGCTTTCTATCGGCTTTTTCAAGGCGTTTTCAGAATCGGTGACGCTCTCCGGGATGGGCGCTCCGCGCAGGGTAACAAGACCGCCATCGTCCGAGCCGGAGGAAACGTAAGGGAACAGCGCCAGACCAGCAAACAGTACCGCCGGTAAAATCGTCAGGAGACGGATTTTCATGATGAACTCCTTTGGTCAAAACGATGGGTCAATCTGAAAACCTGTTTGCCGCAAACATCCACGCAGCGGCCGCAGGTCGTGCAATCAGCACTGTAAATAATCGGGCTTTCCTGCCCCGCTTTTTTCAGCGCGGGACGAATCACCTGGGGTTCCGGGCAAACGGCAAAACAATCCATGCAGTCGTCACACGCGGCGCGTGCGGGGGCGGCCACGCGCAACAAGGCGGTCTGACCCAGCAGGCGGTAAAAAGCGCCCATGGGGCACAAGTGCCCGCACCAACCTCGGCTGGCGACGAGAAAATCGAAAAGAAACAGGGCCAGGAGCGCCCACAGCCCCGCGCCCATGCCGAACAAGAGGCCACGATGCGCCAAGGACACCGGGTTAATCCATTCCCATGCCTGCGCGCCGGTTACGGCTGCCGCAATAAAAACACCCAACAGCAGCCAGTAGCGGGTGCGGACGTCGGGCGCATGGCCGGATTTGATGCCACAGCGCCGCCGCGCCCAAGCGGCGGCGTCCGTAATCATGTTGACCGGGCAAACCCAGGAACAGAACACCCGTCCGCCGACCAGCAGATAAAACGCCGCCACGATGAGCGCGCCAAGCAGCGCCGTTGCGGCCGGCGCAAACCCGGCCGCCAGCATTTGCAACAGCACAAAGGGGTCGGTCAGGGGCAGAACCTCCAGCGTGAGGCTGGAAGAAAGATTGCCTTTGATAATCCAGATGCCAAACCACGGCCCAATTAGAAACAGTCCCAGAATGCCCAACTGACTGACACGCCGCAGCAGCAGCCATTTGTGGGCAGCCAGCCAGCCCTTCGCGGCGACGGCATCCTGGCCGGGACGCCCTGGAAGGCCAGATGCGCGGCTCAAAGCTTCCATCATGGCCTCCACCGCGAATTCAGGCCGGAAGCGCCGCCCGGACCCTCGGAGGGCAGCTCGTCGGCTGGCGGCGGCATGGGCACATCGCCCACGCGTGTATCTCCGTAGGCTCTGCCTTCCAGCCCGCGCACAGGAAATTCCACCTGCTCGCCAATCAGCGAACCACCGTGCTTTTTCCGCTCTTCCCAGCCCTTGCGGTAATGCTCGCCGAGCTTGCCCTGCGCCAGCGCGGGCGGCAGCACCTTGATTGCCGCCTCGGGCAAAACGCAGGCTTTTTCGCAAATGCCGCAGCCGGTGCAGTGCTCCGAATGCACTGTGGGCAGAAGCATGGCATGGCGGTCGGAACGGGTGTTATGGATGCTGTCCAGCGTAATGGCCTTGTCGATGGCCGGACAGACGCGGTAGCAAACATCACAGCGCAGACCGAGAAAATTAAGGCAGGTTTCGTGGTCGACGAGCGCCGCCAACCCCATACGCGCATCGGAAATATCAGAGAGTTTCGGGTCCAGCGCGCCGGAGGGACAATTCCTGATGCAGGGGATGTCCTCGCACATCTCGCAGGGAATGGCGCGGGCCGTAAAATACGGCGTGCCGGTCGGCACGGGGTCGCCCGGCCTAGCCAGTTTCAGCGTGTCGTAGGGACAATCGCGCACGCACAGACCGCAGCGCGTGCAGGCAGCCAGAAACTGTTCTTCCGCCAGCGCGCCGGGAGGACGCAAGGCCTGCGCGTGCAGGGCGCGGGCCTGATTGGCGTAAAACCCGACGCCCATCGCCATGAGACAACCGCCTCCCGCCGCGCCCGCCACGTTGGCGAAAAACCTCCGCCGCGCCGGAGAGGCCTGTGATTTCTCCGGCGTGTTGGATGTACGGTCAGCAGGCTTTTCGCTCATAGCTGGCTCTGTCATGGCTGACTCTGGTGAGGCAATCGCATGAATGCCACTGTCCTCCTCCCCCCTTGTGGGGGAGGATGCCCGAAGGGCAGGAGAGGGGGCTGCGGTTCAGCGCGAAACAACGCTGGAACATGCCAGACAATCCCCCTCTCCCCCAACCCCTCCCCCACGAGGGGGGAGGGGAGCAAGCATCGCTCAAGCTTCGCCATGACAAATATATTCATGCGATTTCTCTGCTGGCTCTGACAAGGCCCGAATCAGACTCAGGCGCGCACCACCTTGACGGCGCACTTCTTGAAATCCGTCTCCTTGGAAAGCGGACAGGTGGCATCCAGCGTGAGTTTGTTGACCAGTCTGCTTTCATCAAAGAAGGGAACAAACACCAGCCCCACGGGCGGTTTGTTGCGGCCTCGGGTTTCGACCCGCAAGATGATTTCGCCCCGGCGGGAAGCCACTTTCACCTTCATGCCCCGCTGCAAATCGCGTTTTTTGGCGTCGTCCGGGTGCATGAAAACTACCGCTTCGGGCACGGCGCGGTGCAATTCGGGCACGCGGCGGGTCATGGAGCCGGTGTGCCAGTGCTCCAGCACCCGGCCCGTGCACAGCCAGAGGTCATAATCCTTGTCCGGCGCTTCGGCGGGCGGCTGATACGGCAGGGCAAAAATCACCGCCTTCCCATCCTTCTGTCCGTAAAACCTGAAGTCCTCGCCTGGCTTGACGTAAGCATCGTAGCCCTCGCGGAAACGCCACAAGGTTTCCTTGCCGTCAATCACCGGCCAGCGCAGCCCGCGCGCCTTGTGATAGACATCGAACGGCGCCAGGTCATGCGCATGTCCCCGGCCGAAGCGGGCATATTCCTCGAACAGCCCTTTCTGCACGTAAAACCCGAAATATTCGGATTCGTCATTGGTGTATCCGGCAAAGGCGTGTTCATTGACCGTCACGGTATCCGCCTTGGGGAATCGGGTGACGGCCGGATTGGCGTAGAGCACATCGTAAAGCGTCTTGCCCCGGAGTTCCGGTTTTTTGTCAATCAACTCGGCTGGCCAGACATCTTCCACCTTGAAGCGTTTGGAGAATTCAATGTATTGCCAGAGATCGGAGCGCGCCTCACCCGGCGCCTTGACCTGCTGCCGCCAGAACTGGGTGCGCCGCTCGGCATTGCCGAAAGCGCCCTCTTTTTCGGCCCACATGGCCGTCGGCAGAATCAGGTCCGCCGCCAGCGCGGACACTGTGGGATACGGGTCGGAGACCACCACGAAAGCCACAGGATTACGCCAGCCGGGGTAGATTTCGTCGTTGATGTTCGGCCCGGCCTGCATGTTATTGGTCGTGGATGTCCAATAGCATTTGATTTTGCCGTCCTTCAGATTACGGCTCTGCGCCACGGCGTGCAAACCGACGGCCGGCGGAATCGTGCCGTCCGGCAGTTGCCAGATTTCTTCCGCCAGTTTGCGGTGCGCGGGATTGCCCACCACCATATCGGCGGGCAGGCGGTGCGCGAAGGTGCCGACTTCACGCGCCGTGCCGCAGGCGGAAGGCTGACCGGTCAGCGAGAAGGGACCGCAGCCCGGCGTGGAAATCTTGCCGGTCAGGAGATGCACGTTGTAAATCATGTTATTGACCCAGGTGCCGCGCGTATGCTGGTTGACGCCCATCGTCCAGAAAGAAATCACCTTTCTCTTCGGGTCGGCGTACAGCTCGGCCAGCTTTTTCAGGCTGTCGGCGGAGACGCCCGTAAGCTCAACGGTTTTTTCCAGCGTGTATTCGGAAACGAACCTGGCGAAATCGTCAAAGCTGCTTTCCACCGCTTTGCCCGTATCGCCCTTGGGTTTGCCATCCTCGCCCGGATAACCGTTGTTCGTGGCGTTCTGCTCCAGCGGATGTTTGGGACGCAGGCCATAACCGATATCGGTTTCGCCTTTCTTGAAATTGACGTGTTTGGCGACGAAATCCTTATTCACCTGCCCGCTCTGGATAATGTGATTACAGATGTAATTCAGAATCACCATATCGGTTTGCGGCTTGAACGTCATCGCATTGTCGGCCAGTTCATAAGAGCGGTGCTCATAGGTTGAAAGTACGTGTACTTCACAAACCTCATGCGTCAGCCGACGATCGGTAACACGCGACCACAATACCGGGTGCATTTCGGCCATGTTGGAGCCCCAAAGCACAAAAGCGTCGGTGTTCTCGATATCGTCGTAGCAGCCCATCGGCTCGTCAATGCCGAAAGTCCGCATGAAACCGACCACGGCGGAGGCCATGCAGTGGCGGGCGTTGGGGTCAAGATTATTGGAACGGAAACCCGCTTTGTATAATTTCGCGGCGGCATAGCCTTCCCAGATGGTCCACTGCCCGGAACCGAACATGGCGATGGACGTGGGGCCGGCCGTTTTCAGGGCGTCTTTCCATTTGTCCGCCATGATGTCGAAAGCTTCATCCCACGAAACAGGCTCGAAATCGCCATCCTTATCGTATTTGCCGTCCTTCTTGCGCAACAGGGGCTGCTTGAGCCTGTCCTGACCGTACATGATTTTCGAGAGGAAGTAGCCCTTGATGCAGTTCAGGCCGCGATTCACCGGCGAATCCGGGTCGCCCTGCGTCGCCACCAGCCGACCGTTCTGCACGCCCGCCAGCACCGAACAGCCGGTGCCGCAAAAACGGCAGGGGATTTTGTCCCAGCGGATGGTCGTATCGACCGGCGCCGCCGCAACCGCGAGCGGCAGCGATATTCCGCCAACCGTGGCCGCTGCCGCCACCGCCTGTGTTTTCAGAAATTCACGTCTATCCATGCTCATCTCAAGCCTCCCCAAGCGCCAGCGCTTCATCCGAATATTCATACGCCAATGTAACAGACATCACGTGTCCGACATGATGCACCTGCAATATCGAGTCGGAAACCGCATACCCCTCCCCGTCCTCCAGCAACACAATCATCCGCCCGTCGCCGCCGTCAACCGCCACGCTGGCGCCGGGCACCGCCTCCACGCCCGCCCTGACTTCAGCGGCGTGCCGCGGCAGAAATTTGAGCACCAGACTGACGATTTTCATTCGTAATACCCACCCGACGATATATTATTTTGAGTTCGGCGCCCGCTTCACGGAAATTTTTCCCAGAAACCCGATGTCTCGAATATTGTAAGCCAGCACGGGGGTTTTTCAACATATTGTTTTTCATATGTTTTGGCGAAAATTCTTTTCCAGCACGGCGTTGTATACCTGATTCCACAAGAAGAAAGGAAGCCATCCGGTCTTGTGGGAAAAGACGCGCGCAAGTTTCAATCACGCTATATATCCATGCTCATAAGAAAAAAGCGGCGACAAGGGTTTCAACCCGCACATGCGCAGACTGTATAGGTTGGACTGAGCGAAGCGATGTCCAACGCAGCAGCCAATGGCGCTCTCCATGTTGGGGTTCGTTCTATATCCTGCCGTTATTCCCGCGAAGGTTTTCGGCACGTCAGGCGCGGAATACAGCGGTGATTTTTCTTTTGAATGTTTTATCAGCCATTGCAACTTGCCTCCACTTGCATTTTCAATCAGAAATCAACTATCTGGAGCGCGGCGCTGTTTCAGATGCCGCATCATGGCCCCCGCACGCTGGTGTTCCGGGTCAATAGCCAGCGCGCGGCGCAGGAGCGTTTCGGCTTCGCCCGCAAAACTTTGCTCGCGCATGGCAATGGCCACCGCCCAGGCGACGAGCACATCGGCGTCATTCGGGCGCAGGGTGGAGAGGCGCGCGAGCGCCTGAGCCGCGCCGGCCGGGTCGTCGAGTCCGACGCGCAGGATGGACAGTTCTTCCCATCCGGCCTCATCGTCCGGAACCGCCGCGAGATAGGCGGCCAGTTCCCTGGCCCGCGCCGCCATGCGGGCGACGACTGGCTCCGGCGCGGTGAGCGCAGACGGCGCAAGCGCCTGCGGCGTGCCGACCAGCAGATAGCCGACTACTGCCAGCAGCGGCGCGCCGATGGCAAGAGCGTATATCCAGACTTTTTCCTGTTCGGTTCTCGTAGCTTGGGTAAGGGATTGTTACCAAATAACATTAACAATTAAATAAAAATACTGAACAGTATCTGGATGAAAAATAGAGAGACTGTTGTGATGCAAAAACGCATCCTGCAAACACTTCCGCTGCTCAATGAGTTACAGCGCAGAAGATTTCTTGCCATTGAGGCGAAAACGGTTGGATACGGCGGGATAAGCCTTGTAAGCCGACTTTCCGGGGTATCGCGTCAAACGGTGACGGAGGGAATGAAAGAACTTGATGCTCCTGATTTGGGAGAGGCGAAGCCAAGTAGCCGGATCAGAAAGAAAGGCGGGGGAAGAAAACCTGTCTGGGAAGAGCAGCCCGGCATATTAGAGGCACTTGAAGACTTGGTTAGCGCCCATACAAAAGGCGACCCGATGAGCGCATTGTTATGGACCAACAAAAGTTTGAGGAACCTTGAAGCAGAGCTTATGAGGCTTGGCTATATGGCCT